>JAISDB010000165.1 GCA_031265155.1 Prevotellaceae bacterium
ACGAATAAAATTGCAGGATTTATAGATGAAGAAACAGCAAGTACAGAAATTGCCTCATCTGCTGCAGCAATGTCTATTGACCCTTTATGCGAAAAATATTACTGGATTTCGCCTTATGCATATTGCATGAACAATCCAATAAAATTTATTGATCCGAATGGAATGGATAATGTAATTTATTTGGTAAATCTGCAACAGGAAAATCAGGTATTCATTGATGCTGAAAAATTAATGACTTCTGTTAATCAGCAGTTTGAAAAATTAGGATTGGCAACCAGAATGATGATGGCGCCGAATGGCGCAGAGTTTGACCCGACAAAAATTGACCAGACAGATTCTTACGTTGCGCTTGGTTCGTTTGATGACGTTGGTAATTTCATAAAAACCAGAGATCCTCAATCGTATGGTAATGACATAAATGAATGGACGGGAGGCAACGACAATCCCGAACAGTCAACAAATACCGCAGGAGTGAAAACTCATGCCATTGTCATGGATGCACAGGGAACATCAGAAAGCGCAAAAAAAATGGGATTGTCAATTACAGATTTTGCAGCCTTAACGGTTATGCACGGTGCAGGACATAATGCTAATTTAAATCATTCCAATGAAATGTATGAAAGAGCAAGAGAAGGACAATCTCCAACTAATGCTGCCATTATGAATAATGCCGATTCATGGCAGCGCAACAGCGCTAATTACAGTGAGCGAACAGGCAGAGAATACAACGGCGTGTATATTTCAACAATGCAAAAATATTTTGGCAATCGTCCTGCAACAAATAATTACAACAGAAATTATTTCCCGTTTAGTCTTCTCAAACGAAAAAAATGATGAAAAGGAATACATTAAACTTTATAATATTTAATTTTGTTATTGCATTGTTACTGTCTTGTAGCGGCAAAGATAATTCTCAATCAGAATATTACGAGATAAAAGACGGCTATACAAAGCACGAAATAATATTTGACAGTAAAAGTATTTCTTTTGTTATTCCTGAATATTATTCAGATACATATATTCCACCAGACATAATGTTGGATAAATGGGCAGGGTCAGATGAAAAGCATATTTTTTACTCAACAAAGAATAAGTATAATTCTTTTTCATTTACGGTAGTAGAGAACAGTTATTATGACGGATGGTCAATGGACAGCATAATGGATTATGGAGTTCTAATGTCAATTTATGGAGAACCACTCATGGTGCCATTTTGTGAATTACGAAAAGATAAAAATGGGCTTGTTTTTGAATTAAGAATGTCGGCATGTTATGATTTTCTTAAAGAAGAATCACATATTCCTAAAGAAATACAAAATTGTGTGTATGGAGATTTTGCATATATAGCTAAATTTAATAACAAATTCTATCTATGCGTATTAGAAACACGTGAAAAAATCAGTGAATTTTCTTATGAAGAAAAAAAATATATTATAGAATCTGTCAGAATTGAGAAAATTAAACAATGATGAAAAGGAATGCGTTAAAATTTATAATATTTAATTTTGTTATTGCATTGCTATTGTCTTGCAACAATAAAAACAATTTTCAATCAGAATATTACGAAATAAAAGACGGTTATAAAAAACACGAGTTAGTATTTGAAAATAAACGCATTTCATTTGTTATTCCTGAATATTATTCCGATACATATATTCCATCAGGTATAATGTTAGACAAATGGGCAGGTTCGGATGAAAAGCATGTTTTTTATTCAACAAAAAGTAAGTATAATTCTTTTTCTTTTATATTGATAGAAGATGATTATAATGAATCAACAATGGATACAGGAATAAATTATTGGATTCAAGTGTATATGTACGGAGACCAAGCAATGATACCTTTTTTTGAGAAACATAAAGATATGAACGGGCATGCTTTTTATCTTTGGATGTCATCGTGTTTCGATTTTCTTGAAAAAGAATCACATTTGCCGAAAGAAGATCAAAACTGTGTGTATTCAAAATTTGGATATAGAACTTATTTTAAAAATAAATGCTATTCAGGAATATTGGAAACACGCGAAAAAATCAGTGAATTTTCGTATGAAGAAAAGAAATACATTATAGAATCCGTCAGAATTGAAGAAATAGAAAAATGATGAAAAGGAATATTTTCAAATACACTATAAAAACACAAAAACAGATACATAATGAAAATTAAGTTTAGATATTCGGTTGTTTTGCTTTTCAGCTTGTTTATGTTCACTGCCTATTCGCAAACTCCTGAAAAATACTGCTTTGATGCCTTTTCTGAAATAGAATCCATGCTGTCGGGAAAAGATTCTTTAAATTTCAAAAAAGCGGTTTTTATTACCGAAAACGCTTATTTTGAAAATCAGTTAAATGAAGAAGTGTTTAATGATTTTATTAAGTTTTATGCTTCCTTTTGCAGAGGAATGATGGAATCCGGAAATATTGTCTATAAGGAAACCGATGTGGAAAGAGCAAGCGCACAATGCGCGGTTTTTGTTTTTATGACCGATTCTATTCCTGTTGAAACAAATGATGGCATTTTCATACATGCGCCTTTTGAATATAATTTTGATGATTTTGCAGGACAGAAAGAATGGTCAAACATGTTTGTATCCACGCTAATGGAAACGAAAAAAGGTAATTGTCATTCGCTGCCGTTTCTCTACAAAATGATAATGGATGAATTGAAACAGGATGCTTATCTGTCGTTAGCGCCCAATCATATATATATAAAAGTTCAAAATAAGCGCGCAGGCTGGTACAATATTGAACTGACCTGCGGCGATTTCCCCACCGATGCATGGCTTATGTCTTCAGGATATATTCACATCGATGCCTTGCGAAACGGTATTTACATGGATACACTGTCATCTAAACAGGCTGTTGCACTTTGCCTTGTTGATCTTGCGCATGGTTATCGGGCAAAATTCGGATTACAGAATGGAAGTTTTATACTGCAATGCTGCGAAACGGCTTTAAGCCACTTCCCTAATTACATCAATGCCTTACTGTTAAAAGCCGAAACACTGGCAGCCCTGTACAAACAATCGACTCATGATTTGGAAAACGCTGATTTGCTTAATCAAATGAATGAATTATACGCGCATATTCATCATTTGGGCTACCGGAAAATGCCGCAAAGCATGTATCTCAACTGGTTAAATTCAATGGGAATCCAAACAGTCAATTACAGAATGAAATCCCTGCTTGTCAATCAGAATGATTTGTAAATAAACGCATTATGAAAAATATTATTGGCATTATTTTTATTTTTTGCGTAGCAAACTTATCTGCTCAAACAGCCGGAATACGAATACCGCAAATACCTGTACCTGAGGTAAAAATGCCGCAGGTTCCAAATCCCTACAATCATCAGTTCAATAAACAGCAACCCAATATGTACAGTCATGGTGAAATTAAACATAATGTACAGCAAAGCGAGGCAATTATCAATGAGATGTACGAAATGATGCAGCGCAGAGAGGCTATTAAAATTCTGATAGAAAAAGGCTTTATGCCTCAATCTGATCTTGACCCGAAAGGTACCGGCTATTTTTATGCTGCATTTGACGAAATTAACGCAATGTTAAAAGGCGAAAAACCATTGAGCTTGGAACGCACAGTATTTCTTGTCGAAAATGCTTTTTACGGCAATTCATTAAATTATTCTGAGTATCAAAATTTCATAAGTCATAAAGTGCAGATTTGCAATCGGAAAATAAAAGAAGAAAAGTTAAACGGGAATGATAATTTGATTAAAAACATGATGTTATTCAGATTAATATCAGATACATTGCAGTTCAAAAATTTTGCAATCGAATCAGCACAAATACATTTGCCTGTAAAGTATGATTATGATGATTATAACTCAAAAATCAGTTATGACAGTCATTTTGTTACTAAATTAATGCGCAGTGGTATCGGTCAATGTCATTCAATACCGCTTTATTACCTGATTTTAGCAGAAGCTGTTGACGCAGAGGCTTACTGGTCGTTTTCACCAAGACATTCATTTATAAAAATACAGGATAAACAGGGCGCATGGTATAATTTGGAATTAACATGCAGTGCAATTTTGAGCGATGCACATTATATGAACAGCGGCTATATAAAAGCCGAAGCCATTCGCAACGGGCTTTATCTTGAACCGATGGATAAACAACAAGTTATAGCAGAAATGTTAATAGATTTGGCAAAACATTATCATGAAAGATTTGGTTTGGATGATTTCTATTTAAAATGTGCCGATACGGCAGCCAAATACCTTTCATGTGACATTAATGCAATCATGTTAAAAGCAATATATCAAGAAAGTTTAACGTTGTATTTGGCAGAATTGATGGAAGCAAAAACTCCCGAAATAATGCAGCAAAAATCGCCTGAAGCCTACAATCATTATATAAAAATGCAAAAATTGTACAGGCAAATTGATGATTTGGGATACGAACAATTTCCGGATGAACTTTATATGACATGGTTGAATTATGTTGCACAGCAGAAAGCCAAAGCAGAACAGCAAAAAACATTTTTAATGAACGAAATAAAGTAATGTAAAACAAAAAATATGCTTTTGATTAAGAACATAAAGAAACTTGTACAGGTTGAAGAAAAGCCGCGCGCTTTGATTGCAGGAAAAGATATGGCGCGGCTTGACTGCATAGACAATGCCTTTTTGCTTATCGACGGAGAGAAGATTATTGATTTCGGCAGGAACGACAACCTGAATACTGCAATTCTTGATTACAATAATACAACTGTAATCGATGCAGACGGGCGCATGGTATTTCCTTCATTTTGCGATTCTCACACTCATTTGGTTTATGCCGGAAGCCGCGAAATAGAATATATTGATAAAATTCGAGGATTTTCGTATGCCGAAATCGCCAGGCGCGGAGGAGGAATACTCAATTCGGCAAAGCTACTTCACAATACAGCCGAAGATGACCTTTTAGAGCAGTCGCTAAAGCGGGTTGAAGAAATTATAAGCTGCGGAACGGGAGCTGTTGAGATAAAAAGCGGCTACGGACTTTCGACCGAAGATGAAATCAAGATGCTGAGAGTAATTAAACGTTTGAGCAAAATAACGCATATTACAATAAAATCAACATTTTTGGGCGCTCATGCTGTTCCCGAAAAATATGCAGGCGAACGGGGAAAATACATAGATTTAGTAATTAACGAAATGATACCTCAGATTGCCGATGAAAAATTAGCCGACTTCATTGATGTATTCTGCGATAAGGGATTTTTTACGGTTGAAGAAACCGGACAGATATTAGTTGCAGGAGCAAAATACGGATTACAGGCAAAAATTCATGCAAATGAACTTGCAGCATCCGGCGGAATACAGGCAGGCGTCGAATGTGGCGCTTTATCGGTTGACCATCTCGAATATACAGGCGATGACGAAATAAAATGCCTGCTTGGCAGCAAAACCATGCCTACACTGCTTCCCGGAGCGGCTTTCTTTTTGGGAATGAATTATCCGCCTGCTCGAAAAATGATTGAATCGGGTTTGCCTGTTGCTCTTGCCTCCGATTATAATCCGGGTTCTTCGCCGTCGGGCGATATGAAGTTTGTATTATCGCTGGCTTGCATAAAAATGAAAATGCTGCCCGAAGAGGCAATAAACGCACTTACAGTCAATTCGGCGTACGCAATGAACCTGTCGCAATCGCACGGAAGTATCGCTCGCGGAAAAATTGCAAATGTTTTTATAACAAAACCTGTATCTTCCTACGAATTTCTTCCGTACGCATATACTGCAAAACTTGTTGATACCATAATTTTGAACGGTAAAATAGAAAATGCATGAAATTAAGCGGCAGCGAAAAGTATGGTCTTCCCTATTTTGCAAAAAAGTTACGTTCAATACTTGAAACCGCGCATTATGTAGGTGAATGAAGAATTTGTATTTTTCAGGAAAAAAGTCTAATTTTACGAAAAAATACAACATAAAAAATGGAAAAATCAAATAATAGCGAAACGTTTGCCATAATAGCAACGTTTATTACTTCGGCAGAAGCCAATCTTGCAAAGTCGAAGCTCGACGCAGCCGATATTCAATGCTTTGTTGATAATGAAAATTACCTGTATTCGCGTCCTGCCGGTTGTGTAAATTTGCAGGTTTGGGAAAAAGACAGGGAACAGGCGCTGATGATACTTGGTTTAACTGCAATTCCCGACGAAGCGGACGAAGCAGACGATATTACGGCAGTTTGCCCTTATTGCAAATCCGACAATGTCAGTTACGGAATAAATCGCAATATGGCAAATACATTCTTTATTACCGGAATGTTTTTTTTACAGTCGCTGCCTTTTTACAAAAAGAAAATTTATTATTGCAACGCATGTCAAAAGCATTTTAAAATCGTCAGGCGCGGGTAAAGGCGCAATATTAATTTTGAATTTGCCGTTTTCATGCTTCCCGTATCTGCAAGCGTTTTGGTCTCGTTGCAGTTAACGCAGTTGCATTCAGCGAACTAAATACGGATAAACCGGATTGCCATGATAATTCCGGACGCCTTGCAATTATGCAGGAATAAAATAACAATTAAAGAATAGGTTAGCTGAATAAATTTTGATTAATTTTGCAGAATAACAGTCAATACAAAAATCAGAAAATGGAAAAGGATAAGCGACTTGAAGCATTTGCAAAACTTTTGGATATTATGGACGAATTGCGCGAAAAGTGTCCGTGGGATAGAAAACAGACTTTTGAAAGCCTGCGCAGCAATACGGTAGAAGAAACATACGAGCTTGCCGAAGCAATCATAAAAAGCGATTTTAACGAAATTCGCAAAGAACTGGGCGATTTGTTGCTTCATATTGTTTTTTATGCGAAAATAGGCAGCGAAACGGGAAAATTTGACATTACGGATGTAATCAACGGAATTTGCGACAAGCTTGTTTACAGGCATCCTCATGTTTTTGGCAATGTAGATGTAAACGACGATTCAAACGAAGTTGTGAAAAATTGGGAAGAGCTTAAACTGAAAGAGAAAGATGGAAACAAAACCGTTCTTTCGGGAGTTCCTGCTGCTTTGCCTGCATTGATAAAGGCAAGCAGAATACAGGCAAAAGCAAGCGCCGCAGGCTTCGACTGGGACAGCAGAAATCAGGTATGGGAAAAGGTTGTAGAAGAATGTTATGAAGTGCGTGACGAAATAGAAAGCAAAAATCGCGAAAACATGGAACAGGAATTTGGCGATTTGATATTTGCTGTTGTCAATGCTGCCCGCCTGTATGAAATCGATCCCGAAACAGCGCTGGAACGTACAAATAAAAAATTCATGCGCAGATTTGAATATCTCGAACAGAACGTAATAAAACAGGGACGTACGCTTAAAACAATGACGCTCGACGAAATGAACGGAATATGGGAAGAAGCAAAAAAATTTGACTGACATTTAATCGAACAGGACATAAATTATATTAATGGATTTTCAAATCACAGCGAATTACAAGCCTACAGGCGATCAGCCCGAAGCAATCAGGCAGCTTGTCGATAATGTCAGGTCGGGCGAAAAGTACAATACTTTGCTTGGCGTTACAGGCTCGGGAAAAACATTTACTGTTGCCAATGTCATTGCACAGTTAAACAGACCCGCCATTGTGCTGAGCCACAATAAAACGCTTGCGGCTCAGCTTTATGGCGAGTTTAAAAATTTTTTTCCGAATAATGCTGTCGAATATTTTGTATCGTATTACGACTACTATCAGCCCGAAGCCTATTTGCCGGTAAGCGATACCTATATCGAAAAAGAGTTGCAGATAAACGAGGAAATCGACAGGATGAGACTGAGCGCTACATCATCGCTGCTTTCGGGACGCCGCGATGTAGTTGTTGTTTCATCGGTTTCATGCCTTTATGGAATTGGAAATCCTGAAGATTTTTATGCAAATGCAATAAAAATAAAACGCGGAAAAAAAACAGGCCGCAACAGGCTTTTATACTCGCTTGTTGATGCTCTTTATACGCGCAACGACCTTGAACTGCACAAAGGCACATTTCGGGTAAAAGGCGATACGGTTGATGTTGCCGTTGCTTACGGCGATTTTGTTTACCGTATAACATTTTTCGGCGACGAAATTGAATATATCGAATCGTTTAATCCCGTATCAAACAAGATTTTTGATACTCCTGATGAAATTACCATATTTCCTGCAAATATTTTTATGACGCCCAAAGAACGATTGCAGCGGGCATTAATAGAAATTCAGGACGATATGACGGAACGGGTAAATTATTTTAATAAATCGGGTAAGAGCCTTGAGGCAAAGCGTCTTCAAAAGCGGGTAGAAAATGATATTGAAATAATAAGAGAGATAGGATACTGTGCGGGAATTGAAAATTATTCCCGATATTTTGACGGCAGAAAGCCCGATACGCGACCATTCTGTCTGCTTGATTATTTTCCTAATGATTTTCTTACTGTGATTGACGAAAGCCATGTTACTCTTCCGCAGGTTCATGCGATGTTCGGAGGAGACAATGCACGCAAAAAAAATCTTGTTGACTACGGATTTCGCCTTCCATCCGCAACCGATAACCGTCCGCTCAGGTTTGAAGAATTTGAAAATATTATCGGACAAACAGTTTTTGTAAGTGCAACGCCTGCCGACTACGAACTCGAAAAATCGCACGGAGTGATTGTCGAGCAGCTTATTCGTCCTACAGGATTGCTTGATCCTTTGATAGACGTAAGACCGACGCAAAATCAAATCGATGATCTTATCGAAGAAATAAATGCACGGGTTGAACTTAATGAGCGGATTTTGGTTACAACCCTGACAAAACGCATGGCGGAAGAACTCACAAATTATTTTGAAAAAATAAATATCCGCTGTCGATATATTCATTCGGATGTGGAAACTCTCGATCGCGTCGAAATCATTGAAGGATTAAGGCGCGGAATGTTTGATGTTCTGGTTGGCGTCAATCTGCTGCGCGAAGGGCTGGATTTGCCCGAAGTTTCTCTGGTTGCAATTCTCGATGCCGACAAGGAAGGATTCTTGCGTTCGGCGCGTTCGCTTACGCAAACGGCAGGCAGAGCCGCGCGCAATATCAACGGACGCGTAATAATGTATGCCGACACCGTTACCGATTCGATGCAAAAAACTATTGATGAAACAAATCGCCGCCGCGAACGACAGTTAAAATATAATAGTGAACACAACATATTGCCGCAGCAGATAAAGAAAAACACTGTAGGGATTTTCTCAAATCAGCCTGTAAGCGCTGAATATGGCGCATATATTGAACCTCAAAACGAACTTGCTGTTGATCCTGTTGTCGAATACATGAGCAAACCCGAAATTCATAATGCGATCGCCCGCACAAGGCAGCAAATGGAAAATGCTGCAAAAAGCCTTAATTTCACCGAAGCCATACGTTATCGCGATGAAATGTATGCCTTGCAAAAACTGTTAAACGAAAAATAAGCAAAACAGGAATTGTTAACTTAATATGGATATTGAGTATTTTTGGCAATATAGCAGATTGATATTCAATATTATGGTTAACAAGAATCTATACTGAATTAACAATGCCAAAATTTTTAAGGTATTTTTGGCAGTGAGGCACGCTGAAAAATGACAGGTATCTGCAAAGCGTACGCACGTATATGTAGATTTCGCATCAACAATTAATAGAACTTATATTTAATAAAACATTATATGCCTTATATTATTCTGCCGTCATTGCGAGGAGTGTAACGACGAAGCAATCTATAAAAGAACATTGCAACCGGATTGCTTCACCGGAAGCGGTTCGCAATGACGTTTAAATAAATTGATGAATTTTAAGCATATAATAATCTGTTTTATATAATATTTAATATACATAAGCTCTTTTCCTTTTTTCTGCTGCTTTTCTCAGTTTTTCTTTTTTAGGATCAAGAAGTCCGAGTCTGATACTAATACCTGTATTCAATGATTTTTTACTATTTCCATACTTTGCATTATACGCTTTCAATATTTGTACAGAAAGTATTCTTCCGTACTCAGAATCTGAAAGATAATCAAAAGATCGTTTTTTTTGCTCAACAAAAAGCGGCGATTTGCCTGTAAAATAAGCGCTGCGCACAAACAGCAAGTTGACGTTGATTTTTTGCTCTTCCGGAATATTCAATGAATCCTGCCTTACGGATTCATTTGCAGTAACATAAAAATCTCCGTATTCTATTGCAAGTTTTGAAGGATAGGCATTGTTTAACGAATTAAAATTGGTGTTTATTGGAAATGTCGATTTAATATCAAACAAAAATTTGCTCGTATCGGGCAAGGGTAATTTCAGGCTTTCGGTTTGAGCGGATATTTTACTCGAAACAGCTATTAATATGAATATTGCAACTGTCTTATTCATGCTTTCGTTATATGTCAGTCAAAGGTAATTTGTTCTTTTGTTAGATGCAGTCCTGTTTTATATTGTTTAATCGTATTTAACTCAATTTATGCAAAAAATAATCCACATATCCTGAACATATTGATGCAATCCTCGCAATTTTATCAAAAAATAATACCTTTGTAAAACTATTGAATTTTTATTTTCACAACAAACAATGAAGACATATCTTGAATTGCTTACTGAAATTTTGAACGCAGGCACGGAAAAACACGACCGTACAGGCGTTGGCACATTAAGCATTTTCGGCTATCAAATGCGATTCGATTTGAATGACGGCTTTCCGCTTGTAACTACAAAAAAGGTTCATCTTAAATCTATCATTTACGAACTTCTGTGGTTTTTGAAAGGCGATACGAATGTGAGATTTTTGAACGACAATAATGTTACAATCTGGAATGAATGGGCTGATGAGAACGGCGATTTGGGACATATCTACGGCTACCAATGGCGTTCGTGGCAAACGGCAGATGGAAAACATGTTGACCAGATTGCAGATGTTGTAAATTCCATAAAAACAAATCCCGATTCGCGCCGGCACATGGTTTGTGCATGGAACGCAGGCGATTTGCAAAGTATGGCTCTGCCTCCGTGTCACGCCTTGTTTCAGTTTTACGTTGCAAACGGCAAACTTTCGTGCCAACTTTATCAGCGCAGCGCAGATGTTTTTTTGGGCGTGCCTTTCAATATTGCTTCATACGCTTTGCTGACAATGATGATGGCTCAGGTTTGCAACTTACAGGTCGGCGAGTTTGTTCATTCTTTCGGCGATGCTCATATTTACCTTAATCACATTGAGCAGGTAAAAACGCAATTGTTGCGCAAACCGTTTGAACTTCCCGAAATGAAAATCAATCCCGATATTAAATCAATTTTTGATTTCAAATACGAAGATTTTGAATTGATAAACTATAATTGTCATCCGGCAATAAAAGCTCCCATAGCCGTTTAAGTTTCGATACGCATGAAAACATTTTCGATAATAGTGGCAATAGCCGAAAACAATGCCATAGGCAAAAACAACAGCTTGTTGTGGCACATTCCCAATGATTTGAAGTATTTTAAAAAAATAACTTCGGAACATACGGTTATCATGGGAAAAAATACCTGGCTGTCGTTGCCTGTAAAGCCTTTACCCAAGCGTAAAAATATTGTCGTTTCGCAAACGCTGAATTTGAAGTCAGAAAATGTTTTTGTTGTGCCGGCAATTCAGGATGCCATCGATGCCTGCGATGAGGATTCCGAAAATTTTATCATCGGTGGTGCAACTGTTTACAAGCAGTTTTTGCCTGTTGCCGACAGATTATACATTACCAGAGTTTGCCGGTCGTTTGATGCGGATGTATTTTTCCCGAATATCGACACGGATCAATTTGTTCTCGAAAGTCAAAGTCAAATTTTTACCGACGAAAAAAGCGGACTGGAATATTCGTTTTTGATTTATAAGCGGGTGTAATTGAATAATCGCTTGCATATTAACAGCAGGCAAAATATTGAATATCAAATAATATTAGTTACTTATCGCTTTGCGGATACAGTAAATTTGCACAAAAACAATCTGTTTATTTTCAAATACTTAAAAATTTCAAAATATATCTGCTTATTCAAAATGGAATTTAATCATAAACATATTTGAATACAGCTTATCAACAGCATTGTAGTATGCTTCGTACCCTTCGAGAGGACCTTTGGTTAAAACATTTCCCGGTCCTGTTGAAAATTTCGCTTCGATTGAAAATTTAAAATAAACCAGATAAAATTCAAATCCGAAGCCAAATTCGCCAAAAACTTCGGTATTGCTTATGCCGAAAAATACGCCATCTTTTTCATCGCTGCCTCCGCTTAAATTGTAACGTCCGTTTACGCCGGCAAAAACATAAGGTCGAAAATTGGAATTGCGCTTGACGCTGAATTTCAAATGAACAGGCAGTTCTATATAATTGGAACTCATTTTCATTGTGTGCAAAAGCTCGTTTGTATTATCGTCATAAAATTCGAGGTTGCGAGCGCCAAACGATATTCCGGGCAAAGCGCGTACATTCCACTGCGGTCGTATTCGATAATCGATGATTGCATTAATATCGAATCCCGACTGCATTGTTGTAACATCTGCTCTTACTTTGCGGGTTACGCCATCTACCGTAACGTTTTTCAATGTATTGACGGTTGTAAAATCGAAAATATTTATGCCGAGCGAAAAACCGAAACGCAACGGGCTTGCATAATCGTAATGCAACAGGTTCAAATCGCTTCGGTTTATTTGCGCCGTCGCAGAAATGTACGTTACTGTTAACAGTATGGACAGGAAAAACTTTTTCAAAATTTCAAATTATTTGCGCAAAGGTAATATTTTATTAACATTAGTGCAGTCGTGAGTTATATAATTAACTATTTTTAATGTTTATTGGAAATTCAGGCAACAATTTCAAAATATTTTATATTCAACAAAAAACATCCGCATAGAAATGGATGTTTTTTGTTGATATTCGGTAAAGTTATCGAATTATTGCCTGAAAATGAAATAGCCTGCTTAAAAAAATTCTTTCTTCAATCTTTCAACAAAATCAAGCTTTTCCCATGTGAAAAATTCAATATTCTTTTTAATTTTTTTTTCGTTACGAATAATTTCAACAGTTTTCGTATAGCTGTTTCGTCCGAAATGCCCATAAGCTGCAGTTTCTTCGAAAACAGGATTTTTCAATCCTAACCGTTCGATAATTTTAGCAGGACGCAAGTCAAAAATATCGGCAATTTTATCGGCAATTTCTTCGTCGCTGTATTTTACTTTGGATTTTCCGTAAGTATTTACATAAATATTTATCGGCTTGCTGATTCCTATTGCGTACGAAACCTGCACAAGGATTTCGCTTGTGATTCCCGCCGCTACGATGTTTTTTGCAATATGGCGAGCTGCGTAAGCTGCAGAACGATCGACTTTGCTCGAATCTTTTCCCGAAAATGCGCCGCCGCCGTGCGCTCCTTTTCCGCCGTAAGTATCAACTATGATTTTACGACCTGTCAAACCTGTGTCGCCGTGCGGGCCTCCGATAACAAATTTGCCTGTAGGATTTACGTGCAGTATGAATTTGTCGCCGATTATTTTTTGAATTTTTACGGGCAAGCGCTTTTTTATTCGAGGAATAAGAATGTTGAGGACATCGTCCCTGATTTTTTTCTGCATTGCCTTTTCTTCGTCAAATTCATCATGTTGCGTCGATACCACAATGGTATGTACTTTCTTTGGTTTTCCGTCGCTGCCGTATTCTATTGTTACCTGTGATTTGGAATCGGGACGCAAGTATTTCATCTGTCCGTTTTCGCGGCGAATAACCGACAGTTCGTGTACAAGTATTTGCGATAAGACTAACGACAGCGGCATCAGCTCATCCGTTTCGTCGCAGGCATATCCGAACATTAAACCCTGGTCGCCGGCGCCTTGTTCTTCTGTTTTTTTACGTACAACGCCCTGATTAATATCCGGCGACTGTTCGTGAATTGCAGAAATTACTCCGCACGAATTTCCATCAAACATATATTCGGCTTTGTTATAGCCGATACGGTTAATAACTCTGCGCGCAACGGTTTGAACATCTACATAACCTGCTGAACGCACTTCGCCGCTGATTACGGTTAATCCTGTGGTTACAAGCGTTTCGCAGGCAACTTTTGCATTTTCGTCCTGACGTAAAAATTCATCAAGAATTGCATCTGAAATTTGATCGGCAACTTTATCGGGGTGTCCTTCCGAAACCGATTCTGATGTGAATAAAAATCCCATAATACTGTAATTTAAATTTATAATTTAATTTTTAATTCAAGAAAAATATATGGCTGAAATTTTGCGACTAACATTGTCGATATTGCGTTTTAGCATTTTTTCATGTGGTTGCAAGCAGCCAAATTTTTCCACTTATCAACTGCAAAGGTATAAAAAAATCACAACATGCAAATTCTTTTAAAAAAATCAGAAATATCGAAAAACAGTAAAATTAAAAATCAATTTGATTTTAAAGAACAAAACAGGACTGATAAGTCATATTTATTTTATATCTTTGTGAAACATAATTTTTTTATATGATAAATAATAATCAAATTAAACAACTTGCCATCAACACTATACTAACTGAGGCTGATGCCGTGCGCAAATTATCCGAGTTTGTAGATAATGACTTTATCGAAACCGTAAAATTTATTCATGACATAAAAGGTCGTGTTATTGTTACAGGAATAGGAAAAAGTGCAAATATTGCGACAAAAATCGTTGCCACGCTTAATTCTACAGGTACGCCGTCGATATTCATGCATGCCGCCGATGCTATTCATGGCGATCTTGGAATTATCCAACCCGATGACATTGTAATATGCTTATCGAAAAGCGGAAATACGGCTGAAATAAAACTGCTGATTCCGTTAATTCAAAAAATGGAAAATAAAATAATAGCTCTGGTGTCAAATATCAATTCGTATCTGGCTCAACAGGCTGACTTCATATTGCAGGCTACTGTTGCCGAAGAAGCCTGCCCGAATAATCTTGCGCCTACATCAAGCACAACGGCTCAGCTTGTGATTGGAGATGCGTTGGCTATATGCCTTTTGAAAATGCGCGGTTTTTCCGCCGATGACTTTGCCCGCGTACATCCGGGAGGTTCGCTGGGGAAAAAACTGTACACTCGCGTCGGCGATATTATGAGCAAAGCCAAGCCTCAGGTGAAAAACATCGATACAATACGCGATGTGATTATAGAAATTTCGTCGAATTATCTTGGCTCAACAGCCGTTGTAAACGATCTTGGAAAAATAATAGGAATCATTACAGATGGCGATTTGCGGAGAATGCTACAGCGCGAACTTGATATAAAAACGCTTAAAGCTCACGATATTATGAGTTTAAATCCGAAAATGATAGAAAGCAGCGAATTGGCAATCAAGGCATTTACAACTATGGAAAAAAACAAAATTACACAGTTGCTTGTAACTCACGGCTATGAATATGTCGGAGTGATTCACATACACGATATTTTACGCGAAGGAATAGTTTGATTATCGGACAAATGCACAAAATATTCCCTCCAAATACAAATATAATATAAATCTGTTTGTTTTCAAACTGTTAACGCTTTTTGACTGTTCTGCTCTTTTTCTTTTTTCATGCGTTTGCCCTGTATTTACAATAAATTTATTCGTAACGAACGACTATTTATATTATCTTTGCCAAAATTTTTGCAGAACTTATGTATAAAATAGAAACCAAAAAAAATATTGCGGACAACATATTTTGCATGGATATTGTTGCTCCATATATAGCAAAATCGGCATTTCCGGGTCAATTTGTTATTGTGCGCACACACGAGCAGGGCGAGCGAATTCCTCTTACTATCTGTGATTTTGATAAAAACAAGGGAACGGTAACGCTCGTAATACAAATATTGGGCGCATCGAGCAAAAAGATTTGTGAAAAACGTCAAGGCGAATACATTTCCGATATTACAGGACCGCTCGGGAATCCATCCGAATTTATAAAGTTGACGGATAAAGACCTGAATTCAAAAAAATTTTTGTTCATTGCCGGCGGATTGGGCAGTGCTCCGGTATATCCGCAAATTAAGTGGCTGAGCATGCACGGCATAAAGCCTGATGTTATAATAGGCGCGAAAACCAAAAATCTGATGATCTTTGAAGATGAGATGAAACCTTTTGCATCCGGTGTATTTGCGGCAACCGACGATGGCAGTTACGGTTTCAAAGGTTTGGTTACGGATATGATGGAAGATTTGATTGTTAATCAAAATAGAAAATACGATGAGATTGTTGCTGTTGGACCTATGATAATGATGAAATTTGTTGCGCTTGCAGCAAAAAAACATAATATAAAAACAACCGTAAGCCTCAATTCAATTATGGTTGATGGTACCGGAATGTGCGGAGCGTGTAGAGTAAATGTTGGCGGCGAAACAAAATTTACCTGTGTTGATGGTCCCGAATTTGACGGTCATCTTGTTGATTTCGACGAAGCATTACGCCGTCAATCGATGTACAGGAATCAGGAACAGCAGGCAAATTGCAAGTGCATTGCAAATCTTATAACTAACAATTGAAAAATATCATATGGCAAATAAAATTCCTCGCGTTCATGCCCGCGAACAGGATGCAAAAATACGAAGAACAAATTTTGATGAAGTATGTTACGGCTATTCTGCCGATGAAGCAATGCTTGAGGCTTCGCGCTGCTTAAACTGCAAAAATCCTCGCTGCGTAAACGACTGCCCGGTGAATATCAATATTCCGGAATTTATATTGCTGATTGCAAAAAACGACTTTGCAAAAGCCGCTGCCGCAGTTTCTCGGTACAGCAGCCTTCCTGCCGTTTGCGGACGCGTGTGTCCGCAAGAGACGCAATGCGAAGGCTCGTGTATTTTGGGCGTAAAAAACGAGCCTGTTGCAATAGGAAAACTTGAGCGTTTTATTGCCGACTGGTCACGTGAAAACAGTTTGAGTTTTATCGAAAAATCGCAAAACAACGGAAAACGGGTAGCAGTTATAGGTAGCGGACCGGCAGGATTATCATGTGCATACGACCTTGCCAAAACAGGATATGATGTTACTGTTTTTGAAGCTTTACACGAAACAGGCGGAGTGTTGGCTTACGGGATTCCCGAATTTCGTTTGCCAAAAAAGACCGTTGTAGCTCACGAAATAGAAAATCTCAAAAAGACAGGAGTAAAAATAGAAACAAATGTAATAATCGGACGTACGCTTACTATCGACCAATTGCTTGACGACGAAAAGTTTGATGCTGTTTTTATCGGTACTGGAGCAGGATTACCAAAATTTATGAATATACGCGGCGAAAGCCTGAACGGCGTAATGTCTGCAAACGAATTTTTGACTCGTACAAATCTTATGAAAGCTTACGACCGAAATTACGATACGCCTGTATATGCCGGCAAAAAGACTGTTGTGGTCGGCGGCGGAAACGTTGCAATGGATGCTGCACGAACGGCTTTGCGACTGGGTTCGGAAGTTATTGTCGTATATCGTCGCACCGAAGTTGAATTGCCCGCGCGCCGCGAAGAAGTGATTCACGCAAAAGAAGAAGGAATAAAGTTCAGCATGCTCACTAATCCTGTAGAAATAACAGGCGATGAAAAAGGATGGGTTAAGGAAATACGTTGCATACGTTGCGAGCTTGGCGAGCCTGATTCTTCGGGACGCCGCAGTCCTGCTGCTATTCCGGATTCGGAGTTCAGTATCGAAACCGATGTTGTAATAATGGCATTGGGAACTTCGCCCAATCCGCTTATTTCATCCACAACCAAAGGATTACAAATCAACAAATATAAGTGTATTGTTGTTGACGATGAAGGACGAACATCCCGAACAGGCGTATTTGCAGGCGGAGATGTCGCAACCGGAGCCGCAACGGTAATTCTTGCCATGGGAGCAGGTCGTAAAGCTGCAAAAGCGATTGACGAATATTTGAGCTTGCAAAGTTAGTAATGGCTGCAAGGAAGAATGCATGCTGTACCGGCATGTCATCTGTGTCCGTCATTGCAGGCTTGACCGGCAATCCTCTGTCCCTTTGGGAGATTCTGACTTTCGTCGGAATGACGGTTCAAAATAGAAGCATAAAAAATGTTCCTGTTTGCCTTTGAAACAAGTCAGGAACATTGTAAAAGTAATAAATAATATGTTAAGAATTTTCCTCTGTATAAATTTTATTCGCCAAAACCTACATTTTCATTTATTTTCCATTGTCCATCTTCCTTAATAAGATTTACATCATCTTCTTTTTCCTGCCCCATTGCAGAAGTTTTAACTTTCACCGTTGCAGTATTTCCATCTTCGGAAATTGTTTCGCCAAGAATTTCGAATTTTGAATCTTTAGCCATTGCTTTCATACCTTCAAGATAAGCTTTAGCTTCAGGAGCTTCAAACTGTTCTGCAAGTTTGTTGTAACCGTCAATATGTTCTTTGGCAACATATTTTGACAGTTCCTTGAAATCAAAATTTAGTGATGCTTCACTAAACTTTTTCACAACATCCGAAGGTGTTGCTCCACCGCCACACGCGGTCATAATTAGTCCTGCCATCAAAACGAGAACCATACTTTTCAATAATTTCATAAATTGTTAATTTTAATTGTTAATATTTAAAAATTGTTAATCAAATACAAAGGTACATCTTATTTTATTATTACAAAAATTTTTTACAAAATTTTAATGGCATTTATATTACATTTTAATAACCGTTATTCCCGCGCCGCCAAAATCGGGATGTTCATCGCCCATATATTTAATATCTGCAACGTTTTTCAGGATATTGCGAATTTGCGTTCGTAAAATGCCGTTTCCTTTGCCATGTAAAATTTTTAATTCAGAACATCCTGCCATCATGGCTTCGTCGATAAAATTTTCGATTGCCTGTATTGCTTCTTCCGCTCTCATTCCACGCACATCGATATTCGGCTTGAAGTTAAGTTTCATTGCAGATAAGTCAAATCCTGCGCGCGGCTGCACCGGACTGTTGATACGCAGACTTTTTCGGTATTCGGTTTCGCTGACTGTTTCTATGTTTTCGGCTTTTATGCTTGTAATTATATTTCCGTAACTTATTAAAACATTTTTGTCGCTTATTTTTATAATTTCGCCTATCGCACTTTGTCCTTTAATGCGTACTTTTGAACCTGTTTTTATTTCACTTTCGGCTGCATTGTTTTCCGGTTGCTGCTTTTCATGTCTGTTGCGTTTTTGCCGAACTTTTTTTAATGTTTCTATTTTTTTATCGATGCTGTCCGATTCGTCAGTCTGTTTTTCTGTTAATGCATTTTGCTTAAAATCGTTTAACTGTTTGCGTACGGCGGATGTTTTTTCCTTTTCGGCTTGATTTTCCTTTATTATTCTAATTGTATTTTCAATTTGCCTGTTTGTATTTGCAAGTAGCGCAGCGGCTTCGTCTTTGGCTTTTGATATAATCGCCTTTCGCTCGTCTTTAAGTTTTTTCAGCTCCTGCTCGTATTTTTCGGTGATTTCCTGCAAATATTTGTCGGTTTGCCTTATTTTGCTGCGTTTTTCTTCCCAGTATCGCCGGTCGCGGGCAATTCCGCGTAAACTTTTTTCGATATTTATATGATTATCACCTATTTTTTCGGATGCCATCGATAATATATTTTCGGGCAGTCCTATTTTCCGAGCAATTTCAAAAGCAAACGAAGATCCGGGAATACCTGTTTCAAGCTTAAATAGCGGTTGAATTTTTTGAGTGTCGAAAAGCATTGCTCCGTTTAAAATTCCTTTGCTGTTTGCCGCAAAATGTTTGAGATTGGCATAATGCGTGGTGATAATTCCAAAAACACGATTTTGCGAAAACTGCGCAAGCACGGCTTCGGCTATTGCTCCGCCTATTGCAGGTTCTGTTCCTGCACCAAATTCATCAATCAGCACAAGACTTTTATCGGTTGCATTTCGCAACATTATTTTCATGTTCAAAAGATGCGAACTGTATGTGCTTAAATCATTTTCGATTGACTGTTCATCTCCGATGTCAATAAAAATATCGTTAAATATTCCAAATTCCGAATTTTCGGAAGCTGATACGGGAAATCCGCATTGCAACATGTATTGCAACAATCCTGCCGTTTTCAGGCAAACCGATTTTCCGCCTGCATTTGGTCCCGAAATCAATAAAATATGATGTTCGCTGTCAATTTTGAGATTAAGGGGAATAATCTGTTTGTTTTCCCTTTTTAGCGTTTGCATAAGTAAAGGATGCTTTGCCTGAATCAAATTCATCACCGGTTCGTTTGTAATTATCGGAATAGTTGCCTCTATTGCAAGGCTGAACTTGGCTTTGGCGCAAATAAAGTCAAATTCCCCGATAAAGTCTCCGACAGCCAAAAGTTCATCAATATACGGACGAATAAAATCGGCTGTAGAAATAAGGATTTTTATAATCTCTCGCTGTTCTTCATATTCAAGAATTTTTATTTCATTGTTAAGTTCCACAATTTCAACAGGTTCAATATATGCTGTTCGCCCCGTTGCCGATTCGTCGTGTACGAAGCCCTTGATTTTCTTTTTGTTTGCAACATTTACAGGAATTACCATTCGTCCATCCCGTACCGAAATGCCTGCATCGTCATCTACAATTCCTTCGTTTTGCGCCAACTTGAGAATGCCGTATATTTTTTTGCTTATTTGCTGGCTGTAATTTGCAATGGTTTTACGAATACGCATCAATTCGGGCGAAGCATTATCTTTTACCTGTCCGAACCTGTTTATAATTTCTTCTATCTTCGACAAAACGGCAGGAAAAACCGTGATTTGTCCTGTTATTTTCTTCAATTCGGGATATTTTTGCTCATCACATTTTTTGAACCACGCAACAATATCTTTTGCGCTGTGCATGGCTTTAGCCAAATCAAGCAGTTCGGCTGCAAGCATGTAAGTTCCGCCGACTGTGACTTTTTTCAGAAAATCAATAATATCAACATAAGCACATTCCGGAAAATTATCTTCCAGTTTCAGGATTGTTTGCATTTCGCCTGTCTGCTTCAATCGAATGCTTACAAAATCGTAATCGGATAGAAATTCCGCATCATGCAGCTTTTGCTTTGCAAGTTTTGTAACACAATAAGTTTCAACCATATTGCGAATTTTGTCGAATCCTATTTTTGCTTCATACGTATCGGGATAAATCATCTTGTTTTATAAAATCCTGCGAAATTAAAAAAACAATTTTGATAATTCATAATTTTTATGGATTAAAACAGTTTCTGCCTGTTAAAAATAATTTTTTGTAAAAAATTTATGGTTCAAGATAACTTTAAGATTTGATTATCTTTATAAGTTATTTAGAATCAATGAAAAACAAATACATTTATGGTACGCACATTTCAGAGCGCAAAACTCGTGAAATAACTATGTCGTGTTAATACATAATTTTATATCTTTGCAGGAAAAATAATGATATGAAATTGACGAAAGCACAATACGATACTGTTTCGGAAAGTTTCCCGACCCAGCGGGGTAATGTAAGTTTAAGTAATTTAGAGATACTAACCGCCATTTTGTATGTTCTTGAAAACGGCTGCAAATGGCATGCATTACCGTCGTGTTTTGGAAATTGGCATACGGTTTATACACGAATGAGCCGTTGGGCAAAATCAGGAGTACTCAATACCGTTTTTACCAGTTTGCAACAAAAGCAAATACTTAAGATAAAAATTGATGTCGTTTCCATAGACAGTACGAATATAAAAGTGCATCCCGACGGCACAGGCGTTTTAAGAAACAGGGGAAACAATCCGTCGGACAATCTCGCGGATGACGTAACACCAGGATTCATATGGTTGCCGCAAATGACAGGATTGCAATAGCATTCAATCTTCCAGAAGGACAAAGGCACGATGCTCCGCAGGGACGGAAATTATTGCACACAGCAGATTGCAGCTCTTTGATGACGGACGGGTATAAAATCAAATTGCTTGCCGACAGGGCTTATGAAGACAGTAAAACTCGAAACCTGATTGTGAAAAAGGGGTTCGAGCCGGTTATACCTCCTAAATCCAATCGAAAAAAACCGTGGGAATACGACAGAGAAATATATAAAAGGCGTAACGAGGTCGAGAGACTGTTCTGGCGAATCAAAAGATTCAGAAGGGTTTTCACCCGTTATGACAAAACAGATATTATGTATATCGCATTTGTTATGTTTGA
>JAISDB010000013.1 GCA_031265155.1 Prevotellaceae bacterium
AGCATCCCAATCGCTTATATCGCCGGTGGAAGACCATGGAACTTTACGGTTCCACTGATAAAACATGCCTGCATCTTCGGGATTGGCAGCGAATGTGCCGGGGGCGTCTACATTGCAGGCAGCCCATTTCACGCCGTTAATCGTCACGCTTTTGTCATTTTGCTTAACCCGCTGGTACGGGAACCTGCAAGAGTTGAACGCTATGACTAAACAAAGCATTACGATTTTCAAAATACTGTTTCTCATAATTCCAACTGTTAATAAAATTATATTCGTTAATAAATCAAATTTCGAATGCAAAGGTATATCTTTTTTCGAAATACATCATATAATTGTAATTTTTGCAAATATTTATTTAGGTATGCCGTTTTGATTAAGCCACGCGCCAAAATACAATGCCCCTGATGGAACTTTTGCAGTAAAGAGTTTATTTTTGTTTGTCCTGTTACATTCATGCTGCAAAATTACTGAAAAAACCAAACGGCAAATTTATTTTGCAAATTACATCGTTTTTATTTAAGCATTTTATATACAGGTTCAAGCCTTAAAACAATCAGGGATATGACTGTTTCAAAACTCAAATCGTTATCCTGTTTTATTTTTTTCAGGAAACGCATCCAATTCCTGTTCCGTTCTTCATCCGTTGCAAATTCTTTTGTGAAAAGTGGATGCGATTCAAGATAGACAGTATTGCGATTCCGAAAGGTAACATGGATAGCCGCCAATAAAGCGTCATCTGTCAGTTCCTGATTTTTAAGTATTAGATACACGTCATAAAAATCCTTGTACCGACTGTTTACTTCGGAAAGTTCAATCATAGCCTGAAATTTTTCGGCAACAACAGATTCCAAAGAATAAGCGAAAACTGTTGCCCGCGGTAATTCTTCCATTAAAGCCGGATAGGATATAATCAAAGGCTTGGGCGTAACCACATCGCCAAAGCCTATATCCATTTTCATCACTTGCCGGATGGAATCCAAATGTGCAACAAGCGACAGCCGTATGCCGGTATAATCCTTCTGTTTCGTAATTTCTTCTGTTGTAATGGTATTTATGTCAAAATCGGCGCCATCCTCTTCACAAGGCATGCTGCAAATTTCAATGAACACATTCTTGATATGCGTCATATCGTTTTTGATTTTAACGCCCAAAAAATCAATGTCCAATGTCGGTCGCGAATATTCCTTCTCAAAGGCATACAGCAACACGCCGCCCTTAAGATAAAATTTATTGCGGTAATTGCTGATGGACAGACGATAGAGTAATCTCTCATACAGGTAGCGTATAACAAGCAACTGATAGTCCAGGCGCTCTTTTTTTGCCAAATTGAACAACTTGGCTTTGATTGATTTTGCAATATTTTTGCTCATATACCGATTTCCAAGTAGGTTTTCAATATTTTTTCAATCCTCATCTTTTTCGCATATTCCATTAACAGAGAAAAATTACGGTCTTTCCGTTTCAGGTAATTTTTCAGGATTTCTGCCATAGCCTCTGTTCCTATTTTCGCACGGTATTTAACCGCATCACAAACTGATTTTTCCAAATCGTAAATTCTTACCGTGTAACCGCCGATATTTTGTTCGACAACGCCGAGTTCCTGATATTCGCGCGTCCAGTAGTACAGCGTAATCGGAGGATATTCGGGCAACTGTATTTTTCGTTTTTTCTCTATGGCTATATTGAATGATTGCTGAATCTGTACGCTCAACCCGTAGTATGCCCAAGCCGAATAAAGACAAAGCACTCCACAGGGAACAATTTTCTCAATATCAATCATTGTATTGTCAAAGACGGCATTGTTATAATAATATACCCCCCGCTTGACACGTTCGACAATACCTTCTTCAACCAGTTTCAACAAGTGGTTGTAAACAGATTTATTCGGCATCTGTTTCTTTGTCAAATAGCCTTTGTGCCTGTTAAACAGCAATAGAAGCGCGTTATCCATGTCTTATAATTTTGGGGACAAATATACGGCTTTTATTCAAATTAGCCGTATTTTATTCCCGAATGGTATTTAATTGTGCGTAATCTGGAGATGCTCCAAACTGCGCCGGGCGGGAGTTGTTTTAAACTTTTAGTTATCGCCTGTTCATTTGTCGATCCTTCGGTGATCCTTCGGTATGCCTTCGGTGATCCTTCGGTGATCTTTTTGTGATGCGTTTAAACTTGCAGTCCATTATCGGGATATAATAAGGTAGTCGCTGGGCGTTAAGCCATCAACCTGCTGCAAGCCGATAGCCGTTTGCCAAATATGAACCTTTTCCTTTTGTTCCGGCTCGCCCTGACGGATATATTCTTCAAAATCTTTCATCTTTCTAACTGCTAAAACTTTCGCTGTAAATTCAATACGTTTAAATCCTCTTTCTCATACTTGTGGCTGCCTTTTCGCGTCTTTTTGTAATTCCAGCATTTGATGCAGTCTTCTTTTGTCAAACCTTTATTATCCTGAAAGAAATCTCTTGTATATTGATTATATTCAAACTGTTTACCGATTGAGAATTTCTTTCCCGCTTTTTTGTCTGCCGTTATTTGATTATAAACTTCTATTGCCTCGCGGTACGTTTTTTCCCCTTTGTTTTCGTTTAGCCAGCTTATAAACGGCACGTTAAATTTAAAATGTTCGCCAACAACGCTCTTGAAAAATGTACGGTGCGTTTCGTTGTTTCGATAGTTCACGTCAATCATCGCGTCTAATGACGGAACGAAATGGCTGCTTTTCTTTGCTATCCTTCTTGTAACCGGCTTGTTTTCCATAAAATTACAAATGTTCTCCAACAGGTTTTCTTTTGAACCTGTCGCCGGTAAATTATATTTTCGACACAATTCTGCCAAATCCTCCTTGAGAAAATAGGCGCTGTATAAATCTTCTTTTGTTTTTGGCAAATCCATGATTTATTGTTTCCAGCGTTTCAAATTGGGAAGATGCTGTTTCAACTGTTCAATCGCTTCAT
>JAISDB010000014.1 GCA_031265155.1 Prevotellaceae bacterium
CTCCCCTGAAACTCAAACGACCTCTGCTGCGCCTCGAGTATCTTCTGGTCAACGTAGGTATCCGCAGCAAGCCCGTGATAGTCCTTGTCCAAGTCCTTGAGCGTTACGTACTTGAACTCGCCATTGTCATAAATCGCTACATCCTTGTTGTTGAGGTTGCTTACTGCATTCGTACTATCTGCTGCGCCCTGTACCTGTTCCTTTGACATCAAGCCTGCGTGCGTTGCATCTGCAAGCGGAATAACCCTGTCTATCTGTTTGGTTTCGCCCGTTGCAGGGTTTTTATAAAACTGCTCCGCCGTAACCGTATTGCCGTCTTCGGAAATAACGAAATCAACATCGGTTGTGAAATCG
Organism: Prevotellaceae bacterium; assembly: GCA_031265155.1. Taxonomy (GTDB): domain Bacteria; phylum Bacteroidota; class Bacteroidia; order Bacteroidales; family UBA932; genus JAIRKV01. Next base: position 355 of record JAISDB010000014.1, read on the forward strand.
TTGTTAAAAGCCTCTTTCTCTGCAATGTCGTTCCAGTAGTCGCCGTCGTATCTCTGCAACACGCCACCGGTGATAACAAGCAGTCCGGTGCGAAGTTCCGGCGTGTGTTCGCCGTCTTCAAAATAAGCGTTGCGCTCGCCTTCGGATGCAAAAACGTATCTGTCCCGTACTGCTCCTTCGGGACTTATGCTGCCGCCGCTGCCCGTCTTAAAAGAGCCTATAAAGGTGTTAAGTTTCCGCACCGCATCGTTTGCCGATTCGCACGCTTCATCGTTAATGATTACTTCCGAATAGTGAACACCTTTCGATATAATGCTTTCAATCTGTGACACGGTTGATATTATCCGCACATTTTCGCCTACGCTTTCTGCAGCGAATATTGCAGGTTTGTTTAATCCGTTAACAAGAATATTCTTGTCATCTTCTTCGATTTTATTTATTCTTATCATAATAACACTATTTAGTTGATTAATATTTTAATGTGATAAAACTCCAAAATTCCATTGTGCGCCATCGTATATATACAGTCCATTATCGCCATTGCTTAACGTCATGCTGTCCATTAATGTATTTCTATATATCTGATAGCCCTCATACTGCGTATCGCTAATTTTAACCCTGCCTACAATCGTCGTATTATTTCCGCCCTGGTGCTTAATTAGGATAGCCTGTCCGAGTTGCGGATTTTTGGGAAGATTAACAGTCATTGCCACATTGCTACAATTGGCAACAATGTACGTATCTGTTGGGGTTGCGTTGATAATATTATCGCTTGACGTACCTGTTTTGCAATTTAAGCGAGGATAAAAACCGTCTGCTCTTAATTTCATAAAATATCCGCCATAGTCAGGCGCGGGATTAGATGATCCATTTGACGAACCGCCATAGACGCCTGCTATAAATTCGCCACCAAAAAATGATTTATCCATGTTCCCGAACCCAAGCCCTACGATTGATGCCATACTTTGGCTTCCGCTTGAAGGGGCAAACATCTTCATGCCTGCGCAATTAGCAAAAATACCATTTGAATTTATTATTGAAGCATTGTAATCGTTATCATCTACTCTTATTCCGCCACCATCTGCGCTGATAGATATTTTTTGTAATCCATTAGCAGAAGATTCGCCATCGTCGCCAAAGTAATTGATAATATTTGATATTATTTCAATCCTTGAGTTCAGTCCGTCTAACAGTACCTTCGGACGCGTAGCGTTGCCATATTGTACGCTTTCTTGCGACCTTATTTGAGTATTATTAAATATCCATCCTGCAATAAGAGCATCGCCAAGCACTTTCAGGCTTTCCCTTACAGTTGCATTTGAGAGCGTTAATGTATTTTGCTGCGTTACATTCCAATCTATCGACCTGTCGCCTTTGCCCAATTTAAATGCGTTACGAGCAAGGTCAAAGAAACTTTGTCCGTCGCCCGATACTATACTATCGGTTGCTATCTGTCCCGGTCGTATTTCGGTAAATCCATACAGCGAAACAAAGCTCCTGTCGCTGCTGTACATGCTGTTAAGAAGTCCAACGAGTAGATAATATCTGCCCTGTACGGAATTAATCGCTATCGCCGTTTCGCTTATTACAAATTCGGCATCCGCACCTGTCCAGATACCGTTTTGCTCCGTACCGTCCGTACTTACATTTGCATAGATATAATAACTTTGACTGTTGTTAGTAAGCGGAGGGCTTTCAAACAGCGGAATATCCCAGAATTTATATATTGTATCGCCGTTAACATCCGTCTCGGTTATGGTTAAATGCTGTAATATACTTGGCGTAACAGTCAGGATTTTATTGTCCGGATTAAAGAAAACTTCAAAATTCAAATCTCGCTGTTTGTTTGCCTTATTTGTAACAAAAACAAACTGCAAACTCTCATCGCCTACAAGAATCTGCATCGTATGAACTGCAATAGGGCGAATAGCCTCCATGTAATTTTCAAGCAATGCATCTTCAAGTAACTGTAACGTTTCTATCGCATCCCTGTATCGCCTTTTGGTAAAAGCAATGGCGTTTTGATGCAGGTCATCGGCGACAACCTCGTTTTCTTCTATCTTGTTTATCATTCCGATAAACGAAGTTCCGATAGGCTTATTTGACAATTCAATCATCGGGCTGTGTGGATTGTTCACATAATCTTTTATTCCTGTAATTCTAATCAACACGCCATCCTGCTCGAACTGTGCATCGCTAAACAATACATATCCGCCTAACTTTATTTTTCCGCCGATGTTCAACCAGTCGTTTTTTGCCCATATGCCATCCAACTCGCCCGTAAACGAAAAACAGGGTTCTTCGTGTTCGTAAAAATATTTTGCAGCTTCACGAAACATGTCCCACGAAGCGCCTGTTTTTGTTGCATTATCACATATATAAGCATCGGGCAGCATCATTCCAAATATTGCGTATTTCTGTCCCACAAGAGGACAAAAAATATTATCCGGCATTATTCGTCCGTCAATTTCCTGGGGAACAATTTTAATTCGTCGCTCGCTGTGGCTATAGTTTATATCAAATTCCTTACCCGCAAGCATGCCATCCTGAAATATTATTGTCATCGTTTCGCCCGCAATCATGTATTGACGATAATCCAAATCATCGGGGATGCTGCTGTCAATGATGTCGTAGAAGTGTTTCTCTTCGTTTACGATGTCCACCTCGCTTACTGTTCCTACACGGCTTGGATAAATATGCGAACAGTCAAGACTGTCTTCCGTTTTTGTTTTTAAAGGGACATTCAATCGCTGTATTGAAAAGCCATCAGCATCGGATATATAATTTCTATCTTCATATTCGAGAATTTGATTTTTGGGTAAAAGTAATTCAGTGTTTCCATATTTTGAGGAATCAATATTCCTATCGCCACCCTGTACAAAAAGAATTTCAACAGGGTTTACGTTATTCTGATTTGTCCTTCCCAGTCCGGGCTTAAATCCGTTTCCCTTTCCGTAAGACAGCGGAAGTGCATTGTCTTTGTTGTATTCAACCTTTTTCAGATGTATCGTCTTTCCGTTTATTTCCCATTCCGTTTCAAACGTATCGGAAATTTGACCAAGCGCATCCCAGCATGTAGTATGATTAAACGAAATAACCTTTTCTACGGCTTCAACACACTCGCCCACCTGCCAACCGCTATCGCGCATGTTAAGATTATCAACGAGCATTTTAACGTGTTGCTGCGGTTGTGCCGTATAGCTGAATTTCAACCGTTGAGGATAATTCATTATCTCGCCATCGTCGGCAATGACTACTTCCCTAAACCTGTAACGCTTTAATTTGGATTGTTCGGCTTCCATGATAAGCGTATATTCAAAATTCCTCGTGTGGTTTTTCTTAAAGTTTTCCGGCTGTAGCAGTTCGTATCGCTGTCCTTCAAACTCAGTCCATGCACCAAGCGGAATTTCTACATGCTCTGCAAGAGAATAGTATAGCGTAAGCATATTATCGCCTTTTATTGCCCGATAACGGTAACTTTCGTCGGTTACATTAATTTCCAGCTGAATATCGTTTATATGTATTGTCATATCTCTACTATTTCCCCTTCCTGTTCGCTTGACGGTTGCATCACTTCGTTTGTTTGCGTACTGTCAATATCAATGTTTTCAATACTTTCTACATATGCTTTAAAATCATTTATTCTATTTTCACGCTGATAATAGTTCATTTTGTGCCACTCGTTGACAGATATTGCCGCATACAACGCAAAGGCATTCAATATGAAATATGTCCTTGGATATCCCTGTACATGCTGACCGTTAACGATTTTATCTACTATTAATGTACTTGCTACATCTGTGTCTGTTGTAATCCATGCCATAATTTTATGTTTTATTAATTAACCGCCTTCATCTTCTTTTTCATATGAATACGGATAAGCAATGCAGACAGGCAACGCGTTTTTTACCGATGAACCTGCGCCGCTTATTTTTGTTATGGTTATCGTATCAGATATGGCTTCAACCGAATACAGGCAGCCCGACAGGCTCACCGCCATGCCTTTGATGCCTGCCATCAAACCAAAATCATAATCTTTGCTGTCAATCCGTATTGTGATAACGACAGTTGAATTCGTATCATTAAAAGAGCCAATGTTAATGAATAAGCTCATTATGCCGCCGGTCTGCCTTATTGCCAGTGAATTAACGGTCGGCGGAATGCTTAATCCTATCCCGGCTGCAATCGTTACGGATGAAATGGAATCGGTCAAATCTACCCAGTCAGTTTCCAGAGCCGCGCTGTCAAGCAAATCATCATTAAAAGCCCTGTGATTTTCTGCTGTTATCTGTCCAAGCCCGTTTGTCGTGAACGTATTGTCAGATTGAGCCTTTAGTTTGTCTATTGTTTTTATTGCCATTTTGTTTAATATTTTAATAATCAAAATTATAATCTTCACTGTAATCGCCAACTTTTGCTTCCTGCGTAACAGTTAGCGTTGCAAGCTGCTGTCCGCCCTGCGATTTAAGGTTCAGCACCTTCTCCCTTGCAAATACAGACATATTGGGATCGGAGGAAATAAGTATTCCTCCGCTACCTGTCTGCCCCGAATAAACTACATACAGTGCATCCGAAGTGCCATCGCCCCAAGATATTGCATCCGCAAGTTCCGACATGCTACTCTACCGTCCAGTTGGTATTCGATGTTACCGTTACCGAAACAGCCGTACCTTCCGCCGTCAACGTAATGCTCGTCGGCGTTACGCTCAGTGTCGGATCGCCCGCTGCCTGTGAAATGGTTGACGTTGCCTGCTGTCCGCCGTTAGCCGTTACCGTAACCGTTTTCGTCAATGCTCCGGTAGTTGTGTTTGCCGGAACGGAGATTACGAGCGAAAAAGAAAATTGTGCCGAAGCTCCCGGATCGCCTGCGATTGTTGCTCCGTTGGTTGTGCCTGTTCCTCCCGCCGAATAGGTGTTTGGCAAAGAAATGACAAGGCTTCCCGTGCCAAGCGCAAAGGTCAATTTACTCGAATTTGACGTGCCAGTTACCGTTACATTACCGCCGCCCTTTGACGCCGATACGTTTTCTATCGAAACAAATTCGGGCTTCGCCTCCTCTGCCATTGCAACGGAAACATCCGTCACGTCCGTAGCCTTAAATGTTAAACTTCCCGTTCTTTGAACGCGTCCCGTGTGAACAGAACCGCTTACGTTTACCGTTCCGTTTCCCGACCCACTTGAGGGCGTGGTCGTTGCCCATGATGGTTTTGCCATTTTTTGAAATTTTTAATTTGTGTTCAATAATATTTAGTTTTTATTCTACATTCCAATCTGTATTTGAATTAACATCTATATCTTCGTCTAATATCTGTTCTTCCGGAACAAATATTGAAGTAGGATTAACTATGAGATATGGATACTGGGGAGAATTACAGTTGTAATCATTCGAGTAATCAATATTGTAATCATTATTGCATACCTGCACCCATATATTTATAAATTCGCTCCATGTACATTGTTTGATTAATGGTTTTTCTTCCCATACATTTATAAGATTATCCCATGTACAGGTTACATTCAACGGACTTTCTTCCCAAATATTGGTAAAATTATCCCATGTTGCAGTTGTTATATTTCCGACAGGACTAAACCTTGTAAATACAAGTATCAGCGTGAATTGAAACCATATCTTATCATTCGGAGCAAATCTCGTCACTTCGCTTTGCTTGTAATAACAGTTGTAAACAGCATTGTCTAACTGCGCGATTGTTATCTGTCTCTCGTTCGGTTTAGTCAGGTTGTATATTAAAGCATTGTAATTGCGCCAAAATTCCTCAAGAGAATTTGCGCGCATTAGGCAATTTATCTTAACATCTTTTTCTTTATACGTAACTACGGCATTATCGTAGATTGCCCCCCGCATGCTGTTTGTGTTTATTAAAAGATTTTGCTTTACCGCGGGGGTTGATAAAACGCTTGCTACAGTGTTCTGCAAAACAGCAACCCCATACTCCGACAAATCCACATCGTCTATTTTATATCCTGAATTTGGAAATATTGATGATTGAGGATCTTGATATATATAATCATTCAACGGAAAATCATCTGCAAAATTCAGTCCGAAAACACGCAAATCACGTATTATTGATAAATTATTTTGAGATACAAGTCTTAATTGATATGTCTTACCCATTTCTACAAATTCAAACGTATGATATGCCTTATCGGACAGCACCCTGAAAAAATGACTAATCATCGATTCGCTACCGTTATAAGAAAAGTTAATTGTAAATTCTTTTGCATCCAACTTTGGCGAAGACAAATCTGCCTCTATGCCGTCTTCTTCGTGCCAGTCGTTGGTTTCTACTCCTTTCAGCGGCGGATATGCAACGAGTTTATTGTAGCCGCCGTTTGCTACAAATATTCCGTATGTTGAATATGCATCTTTGCCGTCTATGTAGAGTTTTCCAATCATGGTCTTATTCTTACTCCGATAGTGTTTATTTCGTTAATATTTGCCTTAAGCGAAGCCATATCGACACGCATTGACTGTAATTCCATGCAATATTTTGTATTGCTTTCAATTCCCGCAAGGTATTGTAATGCCGATTGACTGCTTGTTACAAGAAGTTTAACGCCGTTGTTTATCTCAAACGTTAATGCCTGTAAAGCCGTAAACCGCCCGTTTAATTCATCTGCACTGTCCTGGCTCATCGAGGCAAAGCCTTTTTGATACGCTTCCCTGTTTGCTTCGCCATACCCTATGATGCTTGCAAGTTCGTCGCGCTCTTTAATGGCAGCATCCACATACCTCATATACTCATTTTTCAATGCATCGCGTTCCGCGTCAGACAACGTGCCGTCTGACATGCCTTCTGCAAATTTTTTATACCATTCGTCAAGCTTGTCGGCATATTCCTTGCCTATTTGATTGGACAGCATCGCGCGCATAAAATATTCAGAAATGTTATCTGCAAAATCCTCCGCGCTTGCATTCATATCCATAAGCGTATCAACAAAACTGTCATATACGTTATCGAACGTTGTTTGCGTCAAAGTTTCACGCAGTCCTTGCTCCAGTTCTTCCAAAGTGTCAGCAAGCGCAAGGTACTGATCCAGGTAGCTGCTTTTGTTGTATTTACCGCCATTATATATTTTTTCCCATATATCAGTAAGCGTTGATACTTTCCTTAAATCTTCCGGCGACAAATTCCACAGGTCAGACATGTTTCTTACGTCTTTGCCAACTTCTTTGGATATTCTTTCCCAATCATTATTTGACATCGACCTGCTAATATAATAATTGTTAGAGTGATGCGCACTGGTATAACTCATTTGGGCTGCAAGAATATCACCCGTGTTTTCTATAACCTCTTTTTGCTTCTTTACAGCTTCATTGTACGCCTTTACGGTTTCGAGACCGCGAGCCTTACCTATCTCATCCCTTAGCGCATCAATAGATTGCTTAAGTACCTTATTCGATGCCGTAAGCCTGTCGGTGGTTTCATTTACCTCTTTTGCATTACTTCCATTAATTGAATCCATTAAAGAATTCCATCCGCCAAATGATATTCCATTAAGAATATTACCAATTCCCGATACTATTGATTCAAAAATGGTAGCAAACAAATCACCGGACAGCACATCATTGATAATGCCGCCAACTGCTTTAAAGACGGCATCAAGCAAGCCGCCAACGAGATTGCTAAGTCCATCCTTAAGAACATCAATAATGGACAATATCCAACCAACAATAGGAACACTTTCGAGACTTTCAGCAACTTTTTCCATAGCGCCACCCATCCCCTTACCGGCTTGTATTAATCCATCGTATGCTCCTTTCAGACCACCAGAAGCCAACTTCGACAGCCCTTCGGTAACGTTTTCCATGCTGACTTTAAGTTTGGAAGCAGTGTCGGATACCGCCTGTTGATTTTGATTGACAAGATTGGTTTGTGTCTTTACATTAGCAGAAGCGGCATCTGCATTGCTCTGCGCGTTTTCAAGAGATGCTTTGGCTGTTTTCTTTTCTTCCTCAGTGCCTCCTTTTACCGCCTTCTCGTAATCCTTTTGTGCCTTTATCAATTTATTGATAGCTTCAGTTTCTCGTGTTCTTGCATCATTGAGATCTCGCAGTGAATCATGATAAACCTGCACTTCTTTTCCAAGTTTCTTGAAGTTAAGCGTACCCGCACCCCCAAGAGATTTTTCCATTTGATTAATAGCCGTTATGAGTGCGCTCTGACTTGCTTGGTCTGAGTTATTAAATTCGTCTGTTTTAATGTATTCTTTAGCTTCATCAAGCGCAGGTCTTATAATATCCCTAAACATGCCGCCAAATTCACCAAATACAGTAACCCAGTCTATTTGTGCCTTAATAGCTTTAATTTCAATATCACCAATCGCTTCTTGCTGTTGTTTCTCAAGCTGTAGCCTTTCTCCTTTCGACTGCGCATTATTTATTTTTTCGGCGTATTCTTCCGCAATGGATAGCTTCTGCTGTTGGAGCGTGCCATATTCTTTCAAATAGTCACGCATTGCATATATTTCGGACTTATACACATCGGCTTCTAATTTGGTACGGTTTGCGGCATTCAGTTTGTTTGCCCTGTCAATTTCAGCCTGTTGCCCGGCTGTCAGTCCATTGGAGTTAAGTTTGTCTTTTAGGTTGGCTTTCTTATTGGTCTCGGAAAGCTCTCTGGCTTGCTTTTCTATAGCTGCTTTCTGGTCATCAAAGTCTGCATTTATTTGTTTAAGTTTTTTTTCCGCGCCATCCTTCATAAGGCTTATCTCGTCGTGGATGTTCTTGCTTCGGAGTGCAAGAAGGTCTTCGGCTAATTTTTTTTGATTAGAGAGTTCTTCCTGCTTTGTTTTATTCATATTCTTATCGTCATATGCAAGCAGTTTTGTTTCAGCCTCTTTTTTCAGTTTAATATTTTCCTTATAATCCTCTACGGTGGTTGCATCAATTCCTTTTTTGTCTCCTTTTTTAAGTTTGGTTAATGTATCCGAATCAATATTTTCTATCGCATCCTTTGCTGATTTTAATTGTTCTTCCCAATATGATTTTCCCTTATTCGTTTTATCGCTTCCAGTCAATTTATCCTTCTTGCTGTTAACCTCCGATAATTTACTCGACAGCACGTTAAGAATACTGACAAATGGATTGAGCGCATCCGGAATATTGCCTGCTTTTTCTGCAAGTTCTTTTACTTTTGCTATCTGTTCTTCAAGCAGCCTGCTTTGTTCATCGTAATACTTAATTTTGTTTTCTTCCGACCATGTGTCTATTTCGTTTTCCTTGGTTACTTCCTGCTGTAACTTTAACTGTTCTTTCAGACCCGATAAAGTCTGTAGCAAAGAACTTTTTTCTTCCCCGCGAATAACTTGATAATATTCTTTTATAACCGTTAATATTTCATCGTTATTGGCATATTTACTTTTTAATTCATCATAAAGAGAATTAAACGCTCCTCGCGAAGTATCTATTTTTTCCTTGTTATCATAGACACCTTTTTTTGTCTGTTCTCTATAATCCTTATATAATTCAATTAATTTTTCAATATCTTGTATCTGTGATTGCAAGTCGTTTTCTATCTGTTTTTCCTGATTATAATTTATCAGTTTTTTCGTATCGTCGATTGACAGTTTATTAAATTCATCAAGCGACATATTTTCAAACGGATTGCCTTTGCCTGCCAGCGCCAAGAATTCTTTCCACAACTTAATGCGAGTTCCCATAAGGGTATTTTCGTCTCGTATTTTACCCGTCAAAGTATCAAGCTCGCCTGCCTGTTCTTCATATCTCTCGCTTGTTTCCCGTATTATGCTATTTGCCGCCTTATGCGCTTTTTCTGCCGCTGTTTCTGCAGTAATGAGTTTATATATGCCATATACAACCAGAGCTATACCCGCAGCAAGCATTGTGAGAGGATTTGATATTATTGCCGCCCTTACAGCCTTTAATGCTTTCACTAGTCCCTGCTGTGCCAATGCAAGTAATTTCGTTCTCGCTGTCGCGACAGCTTCCGAGTTAGCAAGCCGTATTCCTTCCATAGCCGCTAATTTCTTTTCAACAACAGCCCGTCGTAATACCATCATGTTTAATCTTTGAGCCGCATTCGTTGTAGCCAACGCCACCCTGTACACACCATAAACAGCAACTAATTCAATGATTGCCTTTCCAATTTCCTTGTAATGCTTAACTATATATGAAGCAGCATCAATGCCCGTTTTCATTGCATCCTGCATAACAGTTCCTATTTCATTAAACATTTTTGAAATTTCATCCTGTAGCTGTCCGAAACTCGATGACAGATTGCCCATTTGCGCCTCCATTAAGCCGTGAAACATGCCTCCCTCACCCGTAACGCTGTCGATTACCTTTTTAAGATGTTCAAATTTGACTTCCGACCTGTCAACTTCTATTCCGAGCTTTTTTAATTCGTCTGTAATAACAAGACCACGCGCTCCCCACGACGCTAAATCCACAGATGTTACCTTACCTGTATTTTTTGCCTTGTTATAAGCGGCTACAAGTTCCATAAGCGGTTGCTTTGTGCCGGATGCAATATTCGAGAGTTTGTCAAGGATGGGAATCACGTCATTAACATCGTTTCCAAAAGCAAGCAATTGAGAACTTGCCTGAGTAAGGTCGGTAAATTCAAACATATTATACCATGCGTAATCTTGCAGTTTTTTCATAAAGTTTTGCGCCTTTTGCGCCGAACCAAGAAAAACAGTCATCGCACTTTCCGTATCCTGAAATGCAGAACGAACTTCATATACCTTCTTTACAAACATGCCAATACCAACGCCCGCGAGCGAGCTTTTTATATACGAACCCGCCTTGCTGAAAGACTGCTGAATACGGTTGCCGGAATCTTCACCCGTATCGCCAATTTCATTTAATATCCGCCTTGCCTGAGATGCATTGGCTATTAACTTTGAATTGTCTAACTTCGCTATAAAATTTAATTCGCCGCTCATTTGGCATTGTTTAATATGCTTAATATTTTATCCCTGTTAACCGGGTCGTCTGCATTTATTATGTCGTTATCTTCTTTTTTATCTTTTTCCTTATCATTGTAGCCTGGAATAACCGAAGCGTACATTATCATATTTACATAACTCATTTCATACAGTACATAATCAACGGTCAGATTGTAGGATTTTACAATTCCTGCTACGGTTGCCCAGATGCTGTCGTTTCGCTCATCTTCGTCTTCTTCAACATGTTTACATCTTTTAGGAAGATGGTAATGTCGAAAAAAAAATCCACCTTTAAAAGATTTAACAACTTAACGAACAAATCATTTAATTCTTCTGTCGACAGGTTTAATAATATTTCGCCTGCTAATTTTTTTTGATTATCTACCTTGTATTTTATTAGTCCAAATAGCCGTTTTTTCTCTGTTATCAGATTTTTCTTGCCAAGTATCAATATTGCCACAATATCGCCAAGAGCCTCGCAGTCCTTTGCTATTGACAGCGTTTCCATAACAACATTACCGTCTTTGTTTATATTCAGCTCCGGAAGCTGTGATATGTATTTTGAAACCTCAATAAGCGTAGCTGTTGACGGAGGTGCGACATGATATTCCTTTCCGCATACCGTTATCGCTATCGGATTTTGAAGTATTGCATCGCATGTTATTTTTTCTATTGTATTTTTTAATTTCATACATTATTTTTTATATTATTAGTAGCGGCGGAATGGACTCGAACCACCAACCCCAAGAAAATGACTCTTGTGCGCTAACCCTTGCGCCACGCCGCTATGAGCGAGGTGTTAATCCTCGCTTTTTTTACTCTTTTTCCTGCCTGACTTTGCTTCACCTTTTACGGGTTCTACATAGCCATACGCCGAAAGACGACTGATTTCTTCTTCGCTTAAATCAATCGTATCGCCTACCCTGTACAGTCTGTTTCTGTAGTAAATATCACAAATAACCCTTGTTTTCATGTCTTATGGTTACGGTGTATATACATAAGGTTTCAATATAGCGCCGGTAGCAGGAACAAGTCCTTCAAACGTATATTGCCACAACTCGCCATCTGTTGTGTTCCACGTAGTAATAACAGTTACATTGGTTTTATCCATGATAAAGCCGGGTAACGCATCATCTTCGGGAGTAAGTCGAACGGCATAGTTATCCAATATCACGCCGTCAACATCTGCAATCGGTTTTGATGTACCCGATTTTGCAAACAGTTGAAACGTAAAGGTGTATTTGTTCTTGTCATAACGAACATCAACTATTCCGCCACCTTCCTCAAGCGCTTCTACCTTGTTTCCAGCCTCAGTAGCAAGCTCCGATGTTTCCTGTTTCGGAGTGTCAATTGTCGTCCAATCGTCAAGAGTTCCACCTGCTAATATCTTGGCGATTTCAATCTTGGGTTTTCCCCATTTTAATACTGCCATTAATTTTTATTTTTAATCAGTTAATAATTTAAATTTTAATCTTATAGAAACAAAGTGTTGGTTAATGTCCGGCTCTTCTTCCGTGTAGATTGTTTGCGCAAGAGAAAACAGATAATCGGTTCTGTTTGCAGACAGCGACACTGCCCATTCGTTTGCTTTCTGTTCTATCTGCTTACAGCGCTCAATATTCCTGATTAGATTACCGCTGTCAAAAGCGTCAATGTCAAGTACGTAAATATTAACAACTGCCGTTCCTGACTGTATTTGCTCGCTTAATGCAGAAACAAACTTTACAACAATATCTTCTGCCTTTGAATTGCAGGGACGTGTACCATACTTGTAAACATCTCCGTTCACAAATGATTTTAACGCACTGTCCTTTACCAGTTCGTAAACATCATCTTCTATTTGCTGCCCTGTCTTTGTCATTATGGTTTAAATACCCTTTTTAATATTTCATATACATGAAGTTCCGCATACCTTTCGGCGCTGTCTAAAACATCTCTGCCTCTTGCCGCTACATGTTTTGCGTAATTCATTCCTGCTACTACAATTAAAACTATACCCGAACCGCTTTTTGATAAAATTCTATGTATATAATCTTTACCTTTTGCAGTTCCATTTGCGCCTTGTTTTACGGCATTAAAACCGCTCTCCCGAACTATCGCACCATTAACCGCAACCAAATAACCTGTAGAACTGCGAAGATTGCCAGTTTGGTCTTTATAGCTTCCATTCTGTCTGGCAATATTTACGCATTCCTCGCCCATGTATTGAAGTCCTTTTATTATTCCAGCTTCATTAGCGCGTATTTGCGAGGCGATATAGTCGTCTATCTGTTTTTTTGTAGTAGTCAGTTTAATTGATGTCATTTATACGAGAATTCTTATAGCTTTTACCACATCTAACGGGTCTGTGCTGATTACCGAAAAATTGCCCAAATTGTTACCCAAACGTTCTAATTTTACCTTGTTAGCGCTGAATGGCTGTATGTCTATTAAAACTTCGTAAGAAGCAACAACAAATCTGTTTCCATCAACTTTACCAAGATTATTTCGTTTGTTGGTTTTTATTCTGCAAGGTATCGGTTCGCCAAACGTTTCAGACGGTTGAGCGGGATTGCCGTTTTCGTCAATCCCACCGCCTGTCTTTATAATTGGATATATTATTCCATTAACAACAATCACAGCCATTCACCCTTATAACCAAACTTTGTTTTAATTTCCGCGATATAAGCATCGTCATTTAATTCGCCGTAAATACTATTAGCTTCCTTTCTCATTTCTTGGCGGTCGGAGTATAACATATCAAAACTGACTCCTTCCTGTGAAATATTAGGCGCAAAAGAAACCCACCGCATTACATCGGCCGTAGCAAGACGGTAGCCGTCCGATACGATAATATCATGTGTTGCTTCTTCTGCAAGATTAAGTCCTCTCTTTGTCGCTATATTCTGCAATACAGCATCACAAACAGGATAACCGCTAATACTTTTCAACGCATCTAAAATTGTTGCCATAATCACGGAATTTTAGCCTTATCCCTGAGGTGGGGTGTAAGGAGTTAATGCTTCAATAGCCGCTTTTGCCTTTGCCTTATTTTCGTCGCTCAACTTATTTATTCTTTCAATAAGTTTAACGTCGCCAATAGCAGGACTGACTTTAATTCCTGCCGCATTGAGAGCGCTAATTACTTCCGTTTTTACATACGTCTCATCATAGATGGTAATGGTTGCATCGCCCTCTATCTCATCATTGCTCACTTCCTGTGCTTCCTGCGTGTTAATAAGGTAAGTCGTATCTGCATTTTCAATAACAGGAAGTACTATTGCCTGCGAGCTTGTGAACTCACGCAGCGGGTCGTTCTTACTGTATTTCGATACAAGAATATAACCGTCCACCTTTTGGTATTCAACGCCCGCAACAGGACTTGTTTCTTCAACCAGTATTCCGTACTGCAATTTTCCTACCTTTTCAGATGTTAACAGTACAAGAGTGTCTTTGGCAAACGGATATACGGATTGCTGATTACCGTCTTTTTCAATTCTGACAGCCCTGTCTATAACAAGGAACTTTACCTTGTATTCATCTGCTACAAGCGCATCAAAAGTCGATGGAGTAGGAATAGCAAGCGCGTTACCCGTAAAGTTACCAATCGAAGCGGCATACAAAGTTTTTGCCTCATCCGAGCGACGAATAAGGTTGTATTGATGCCTGTCAAGAGCAATCGTTGTTATTACATTTCCATCTTCTGCCGCTTTTGATATTACCCGTGCAACATCCGACAAAGGCTCATAACCCGTATTGCCCCATTTTTTGACAACTCCGAATTTATTGCTGTCCTTATAACCGAATGTAACGCGAATACCTGCCCCTACGTTTTCTGCATCCGGAACAAGCGTCATGCCTGTTGATAATGCCTGCAAAAACATATATTCAATTCGTTCGTGTATACCACTGATAACACGCGGAACATCTTCAAATATCTTTTCGACGATTTGAGCTTCTGTTGCACCACGCGCCTTTAATACCTGTATGTCGGAAAGAAGTTTTTCACTCTTGCTCATCTTCATGCCTAATTTAGGTATTTCGCCTTGTGCGACCACTATCCTGTCTCTTTTCTTTAACGGAAGCGGGCTGTCCATTGAAACAACGTCTGCCGCAACAACGGACTTGCTTATATTCACGCTGTCCCACTTCATGTCCGGAGACAGTTCGGGACTTAACATTGTCTTAAACAAATAGGTCAATGCACTTTTACTGTCGTTTGTTTTTTCAACAACTTTTTTTGACAGTATGCCAAACCATTTCTTTACAAATTCTACAAATAATGTCTGATTCATTTAACCGTTCTCCTTTAATCTTGTGTGAAACGAATAAGCGGAAGCGCTTGTTTAATCGCATCGGTAACAGGATACGGACTTGCGTTTACATTAACGCTGCCACGTACCATAATACCTACCATAGCTAACTCTTTTACTGCCGAAGAAACAACTACGCCCTCTACAGTATGACCTGACGGAAGGCTTTCATAAGCCTTATCATCGGAAGTTACCGGCATAGGCTTATAATCGCCTGTTGCCGTTTCTTTTATAACTACATGTCCTGCTTTGATTACGGAAGGAGCAAATTCCTCAACGTTCAATGAGCGTCCGCCCGGAATGCCCTCAATGTAGTTCATAATTACAATGCTCTCAACGCCGGTATCAAAGCCGTTGATATTCGCATTGGTATTAAGATTTGTTTGTGCCATTAATTAATTCATTATGTTATTTAACACGGCATCCGCCTCTTCTGCTGATGCCTCTTTTTTAGTTATTCCACCACCGCCTAATGGCAGTGTAAAAGCAGACCCTTTGGTTTTTATCTCTGATACTATCGACCCGACTTCTGCTGTCGTTTCGGTAAGAAAAGCTTCAAAGTCTTCATCGTTCATATCCGTTAGAGATATACGACCGTAAGGCTTTTTAATGTTTTCCGGTAAATCTTTAATAATTGCATCAAGTTTCTGTTTGCGAGTTTCAGACAGCTTTCCCGTCTTAAACGATGTTATTTCTTCCTGTAACGGCTTTATTGCATTTGCAATCGCTTCGGTAATAGCCTTTAAGTTATCATCGTCTTCGTCCGTGTTAGTTGTCTTTCCAGATGGGTCTTTTTCTTCCCCTTTAATCTTTTGCCCGTCTTTTAATCCGTGCTTTTTTTCATAATTTGTTATCGATGTTTGCGAGGCTTCCGTTGCGCGGCGATCTGCTTCGCTTTCGATAATTGATTGATACGTAACCGCTTCGACTGCGGCTGCAACATCTTCTTCTTTTAATACAGTCTTCGCCAGCTTTTCGGCTATCCTGCTCAATATCTGTTCGCTTATCCCGTCAAACTTGGTTTTCAGCGCTTCCAAAATGTGTTTTTTCATATTATTTAGCGATTAATTACAATTAAATTTTTGACAAAGATATATAAAAAAATTAAAAATGCTTATTAAGTAAGCATTTTTTTTTACTTTTGCCTAAAAATATTTTTAACATCATGACAACAATACAAGAAATTTTATCGCTCGCACCTGAAGAAGCGGTAAAAGAATTACAGACAAAGTCAATAGAAATTCCATCGTGGGAAGACTTAAAAAAACAGTACGACCCCAAAGAACACCCAGTTATGGATGAAACGTTATACCCTGACATACCAACTGACGATGGCGGCATAGAAAAGGTTACTCGCGTTACATTAGACTTGCAGCGGTTAGCCGTAAAGCGAACAACGGAATTATGCTTTGGCATACCCGTAAGGCGTGTGTATAAAGCGCAAACAGATAACGAAAAAATCATCGCAAAGGCTATTGAATCCATATTACAGCGTAATCGAATAGACAGCGTTAATATCGAGCGGGGCAATATGCTTTTCGGAAGCTGTGAAACGGCTACGATATGGTTTATTATCGAAGAACCCAATACATTATACGGTTTTGAGAGCAAACTGAAATTGCGTTGCCGTAATTATTCGCCCATGAATGGCGACAGCATTTATCCTCTTTTTGATGCGGAAACAAACGATATGGTTGCCCTTTCATTCGGATACACAAGAAAAGAAGGCGATAAGGATGTTGAATACCTTGATGTTTATACATCCGACAAACACATAAGATACAAGAAAGCCGACAGCTGGATTGTGGAAATAACAGAAATAATTTTAATAGGAAAAATACCTGCCGTTTACTGCTATCGTCCTACCGCCATATGGGAAGACACATCAAATATCGTTGAGGAAATAGAATGGACATTAAGTCGTAATGGTAATTATTTAAGACGAAATTTGAAACCTATCATAGTCTTGTTTGCGGACGAAGAAGTCGCCATGGGAAACGAAAAAGGCAGCAATAAGGAATTTAGGGCAATAGCACAATATCCGAAAGGCTCTGATTTACGCTATGTAACATGGGAGCAGGCTATTGAAAATTTGAAATTTTATATCGGTGAACTTCGACAATCGTTCTTTACTCAATTACAGCTGCCCGATTGGAGTTATGAAAGCATGAAAACAACCCCGATGAGTGGCGAGGCGCGCAAACAAATGTTTATCGATGCTCAGCTGAAAGTAAAAGATGAAGGCGGACGACTGCTCGAAATGTTAGACAGGGAAATAAACATCATAAAAGCGTTTTTGAAAATAATGATGCCGGGAAAGGACGCCGATATTGACAGTCTGCAAATTGAATCAATCATTACGCCGTTTGCTATTAACGATGACAATGATACTATCACAAACCTTATGACCGCAACAGGCGGAAAAGCAATAGTATCTCAGCGTGAAGGAATTGCGATGCTGGGATGGAGCGATGACCCCGACGCAACTCTCCGGCAAATAAAAGAAGAAAGCAGGGTTGATGAATTTGAGTTAACGGAATAGCAATGAAGTACGAATATCCGCAGTTTTATACCAAAAGTTTCAGAAATAACCTGTCTGCAACGCTCAGAAAAATACCTTTTCGTGTTGGAAACTCAAAAAGAACTCCAAAAGACTACCTTTTTGAACATGGTTTAATTGAGGATATTGATTCTTTTTGTGAAGAACTACTCAAAATCTGTGAGAAAAAATCAACACTTCCGAGTTCGGTGAGAAATTTTATACTCAAAATAGCATACATTGCAAGTAAAGAATGGCAGGAAGATTAGGTAAATATGACAAACAACATTTACTCAACTTGGAAAAATACAAACGACAGGTTGAAAACATATTTAACGAAGCTGTTAAACAAGCCGCTGCGATGGGTGTAAATTTAACCGATTTCAACCCGAATAAGCCATTTTCCTTTAACGACTATCCGCAAATACAGGAACGACTAAAAAAACTGCTAAAATCGCTTCAAGGCAATATGCAGACAGCAATAATTAATGGCGTTAATTCCGAATGGACTTTAGCAAACAATAAAAACAACGCGCTTTGCGACCGGATATTCGGCGACAATAACCATAAACTTACAAAAGAACAGGAACGCAGATATTACAGTAATAACGACAAGGCTCGTGAAGAATTCTTGAGGCGGAAACAGTCCGGGCTAAACCTGTCCGACCGCACGTGGAATTATGCAAATCAATTCAAAACAGAGATTGAAATGGGTCTTGATTTGGGCATCCGCGATGGATTGTCGGCAATAGAAATGACGCGCGACTTACGTCAATATCTTAAAGAGCCGAATAAATTATTTCGCCGTGTACGCGACCAACACGGACAATTACGTTTATCGCAAGCGGCAAAGGATTATCATCCCGGACAGGGAGTTTATCGTTCAAGTTTTAAGAACGCAAGGCGACTTGCAGCGACAGAGACAAACATGGCATACAGAAGCGCCGACCACGAGCGCTATCAGCAGCTTGATTTTATTGTTGGCATTGAAATCCATTTATCTAACAACCACACGTTAAACGGCAAGCCATTTACAGATATTTGCGACCATTTACAGGGCAAATACCCAAAGACATTTAAATTTACCGGCTGGCATCCTTTATGCAGGTGTTTTACTACGTCAATACTGAAAGATACCGAAACATTTTTAAATGACCTTGAAAATGATACCGACACGGAAGTAAAAAACGAAGTAAAAGACGTACCTGATAATTTCAAGGAGTGGATAAACGACAATCAGGAACGAATTGAAAACGCAGAAAAACGCGGAACGCTGCCGTATTTCTTAAAGGACAATCAAAACCTGATAGAAAAGAAGAAAGCAAAAGTTAAACAAGAAAAAACAGATGAAGAAAAAGCGGCAATACAGAAACGATGGGATGATAGGGTTCGCAATAATACGCTTAATGATTTAAATAGTATTAGAAATCAGAGTAATTATAACTACATAGCAATAGAAGAGGCTGAAAAAATAAGAAAATCTATAGTCTTCAATAATGAAAATCCTCATTCCGCAAGGAAAAAATTTATTGAATTAAAACGACAAGTAGATGAATCCGAAAACCTAAAGAACCAAATCACAAAATTAGAAAGAGAGGCTGCAAATATCGATATTTACGGATTAAGAATTTTAGACGTAAACAAGAATTTAAATGACAAAATATCAGAAACCCTATTCAAGCTTGACAATTTCAATAAATCAACGTTTGACGACACTTATAATGAATTAAAGAACGAAATAGAAAAGTTTAAAAACCTAAAATCAAAAATAGAAAAGGCTCAATCGGAAAACGGAGTTATTCAAACAGGAAAATATTCTATTGACAGATTGGACAATGCGATATCTTTTAATACAATAAATCAAGCAGATAACGAGTATCGACAAATAACAGGCGAAATTTGGAAAAATTTAGACAAAGAAACAAAATTAGAATTATTCGAGTACACAAAAGGAAGCGGAAAATTCAATCGAGTGTTGAGGGGCATTGAAAGACGCGTAGATTCCGATGGAAAAGAAATTGATATTTTTAAGGGAATTGGAAAAGTAGATCTGTCAAACGAAGGAGTATCAAAAGAAGGTTGGTTAAAACTTGATAATGTTTTTGAAACAGCAAAAACAAAAGACGATTTATGGGCAACTCGATTTATTGATTCAGATGGGTTTAATAAATTATTCAATATTGATATAGACAGCTTTAATCGGGAACAATTGATTGATTTAATAGGAAAGCGAAGCGTGGATGAAGCATACACATCTACATCAATTTCAAATGATGCCACAATGTTTAATGGTAAAAACATAAAAATCAAGTTATACGTTCCAAAAGATTCAGAAGCATTGTATGTAGAACCATTTAGCTATTATGGCGGATTGGGAGAAAAAGGATCTGATTGGAATGGAACAACAGGATACGTAAGGGTATCCGGACACATGGAAAATGAATTGCTGTTAAATCGTGGTTATGAAACGCAAATATTAAGTGTTGTCAAAACAGGAACAAATTTAAGAGGTATAGAACAGTATGAAGTGGTAATGATATTATTAGACAGAGATAGGCGTTACTTTGAATAATTAACATAGTCCATAAGTAATTCTCTAAAATATTTCGGACTTGTATCTTTCATTAATCCTAAACGGACAACCAATAAACACGTTAGCCAATTATGCAATATTTTTTTTTCGTCTTTAGACTTTATTGCATTTTCGTAATCTTCAGCATATTTTTTGTAATTACTTTCACTAATAAATTCTAAATCTCTGTTTAACTTATCATAATTATTGCGATAATCGGATTCAAATTGATGTTCAACAACCCAAAAATATGACGCTAAAAACTGATCATTTCTATCTCTATCGAATGGATTCTTTTCTTCGCCCTTATAAAATTTATATATGCTGTAATCATTTCCCATTTCTTATTGTTTCTTGAAAATTATAAAATATATCTTTAAGTTCATTCGGCACAGTATTAAAAGCCGCTTCGATTAATTCTATCGGCATTTCATAATGGGAGTGCGCTTCGGCAATGCTTCCTGTTATGCAAGCCAGCGTATCGCTATCGCCGCCAAGCGATACTGCAAGGCGTATCGCATCTGTAAAGCAACTGCTTTCCATATAACATATAATCGCCTTTGGTACTGTATCCATACAGCTTTCGTTAAAGGTATGCGTTGGGCGAATATCCGCTAATCTTCGGCTTAAATCGTAGCCAAATCTTTCTTCAACGAAATTCTTGACATCTTGTTTATCACCACCATTGCGAAGTATATATATGGAAGCCGCTACTGCCTGCGCTCCTTTTATTCCTTCCGGGTGGTTGTGAGTACATTCTGCGCTCTTTTTTGCTTCCGACAATGTTTCGTCTAATGTACTAAAAGCCCATCCAACAGGACTAACCCGCATAGCAGCACCGTTGCCAAAACTGTAATATGGCTTGGGATTTTCACTTTTAAGCCACTTGTAAAAAGCAGACCCGTATCCACCGGGCGGATTTGGGTATTTGTTGCCCCAATAATACAGAGATTCGCCGTATGATTTACCTTGCAAAATAGCATCCATGACAGCGATAGTCATAATACTATCATCCGTTATGCTACTTTCTGGAGTAATCATCTGAAAATCGTAATCGTGCGTATTATCAAATTCGTACACGCTGCCAACATAATCGCCTATTATTGCTCCTGTCATATTCTGTTTATTATCAATTCACAAAGGTAGTGAAAATATTTAATTTATTTTTTATACTCCAAATTATTTTCGAGTTATTTTCCTGAAAATCAGTAATTTTAGTGTTATTTAACCGTTTATTGCATAAAACTTGCCAACCGTCGTAAATCGGTCTGTTTTCTGACGGGATAAAACGAATTTGCAAGTGCATCAAAGTAGTCAGGACTTCGCCCTATTCTTTTCTTTAACTCCTCTTTCGGTTCTATGATAATCTTTCCATCGCTTTGGAATTTCCATTTGATTTCGGTTGCTTCCTGTAGGAGTTTGTCATTCTTTGGCAAACAAGGATTAAAGTTGTTTTTGGGGTTCAACCAGTCACGGACGCACCAGTGTAAATAGGCTCGCATATTTGCGAATTGATATTGCCGCGTTATGTCCGTATATGCCCTTGCGCTTTCAGACACCTTACAGGACACGGCATTAAGATAGTTTAATTCCCTTAAACGGGAATACACGCCAGCTCCCTCGCCGATAGTGTCTATAAAAGCGTATGAGCGTGGACGCTTTAATTCATTGCTTACCAATCCCGCTATAAACATGTGGTCTGCAACTCCACCGGATTGATGCGTTGTGAACTTATCTACTACATTCTCATACCGATGGCAAATGACCGATGAATCGCGCCCCATTCCGGCAACATCAACTCCCAATGTGAGTGTGACATGTTTAGAAAACTTTTCTTCCAATTCATCGTATCTGCGATTTGCCAGTTCAATCCATTCATACGGAATAAGTACATCTTCACTGACCTTGGGAAACATACCAAGTGCTTTTACCCTGAAAAGGTCGTTCGGTCTGTATATTCCGTTCTCAAACTTAAAGTCGCCTTCTCCTTCATTGAAATCGTGTAATGTTATTTTTGAACACCAATTTTCAACCTTATCCTTTATCCATTCGTAATCTACTTGTCCGGGTATTGTTATCTGTTTTTTAACTACATTTTCAGCATTCAATGAATTAAGTCTAAAATGGGAAAATCGGTCAGACTTCATTGCATTTGCAGCATATCCAGTCGTATGATTGGGATTAAATACTATCAGCAGGCGCGAATTTCCATGCAAATTACCTTCAATGGCTTCAAATGTTTTTTCCGATATGCCCGTTGCTTCCGTAACGACAAACATCGTGTTTACTGCGTGAAATCCCGACCATACTTCCGGTGTGTTATCATCTGCCTTAAATCCGGTCAAAAACCATTCTTCGTAATCTGTACGAATGTCGTCTGCCACCAATCTTCCGTACAAATGTTTTGCCTGACGAAATAAACGCCGGATTTCCGGCGTCATAATATTTTTTACTTGCCGTCCGGTTGGAGCGGTAAGAGCTATTTTGGTGTTTGATATTAAATTTGCTTTCTTATCAAATTTTACCGTTAAATACATGAAACAAAGAGCGCAACATGCTGCTACAAAATCCTTTCCCCGTGCCGTACCGCTTGCTACTGCAGTGCGAGGGTTGGTTTGTACTGAAGCAACAATAGCCTTTTGCTCCC
This sequence comes from Prevotellaceae bacterium, assembly GCA_031265155.1. GTDB lineage: Bacteria > Bacteroidota > Bacteroidia > Bacteroidales > UBA932 > JAIRKV01. The sequence goes on from JAISDB010000014.1 coordinate 23,337, forward strand.
TATCCAATCTCGCCTTGAGAACATCTCTAACAAATTTATTCCAATCTGATTGCCACGATTCATATAATTTGATTTCATCATTGTTCATTATCAGTTTCCGAAGCTGTTGCCTGTTGTATGAGTTCCAGGAATGGGCTAACAGTTATATCAACGTCATGTTTATCGCGCCATTTTTCCGGCTGCCTGTTTTTTAGCCAAGCCATCGCCGCCCCTGTATCAGGTGGAATAATTTTTGTAACTCTTCTTACTGATATTACTTGACCTGCTGAACCGTCCTGATTCATGCGGACTTCATTTGTCGTTTCTTCGTACTCAAAACCACAAGCGCGTTTGAAAAGCGCATTTTCTACCTTGTAATCCGCTATTTCCCTTCCCTCTTTTAGCAGTTCGGAAAATTCAGTTGAAAAGCGTTTTATGGCGTGAAATGTAGTTTTTTTACACCCGATTATCCTGCATAAATCCGTAACGGATGCGCCATCACGACACGCCGCAAGAATAATATCCTCTTTTCCTTTAATCCATTTCCCGTAAAGATCTTCTTCCGGTCTGCCAGCATTACTTTCCTTCATCATCGTATTTTTTTATGTAATTTTCAACTATTTCCATCATTCTTGTAAAACCGACAGCATTGTTTTTGATGTTTTTCGCCTTCTTGATTTTTCGCAGATTATCCGCAAATTTATCGAAGCAATTATTATCTACGATGCGTACAGCTGAATCATGTTTGACCTGCACCGTATTTTCGAGTTCTGTCATTAGCCCATCAAAGCGTTCTTCTTCGCCACAGCTAAATAACAGGATAAACTGCTTAAAATTGCCAAGGTGAAAATTAAGCGACGTGTATTGTATTTTCTCTATTTCGTTGTTTATTCCCGATGATATTTTTTGCTGAATGTTATTTATTTCATTAAACAATTCAAACAAGATAACCTTATCGTCTTTTCCGACAAGTGAATTATGAGAAAGTTGTTTGGCAATTATCTCGTCTCTATTTTTGGGATGAATAACAAAAATCATAATAAACCCCAATCCGGCTTGTTTTGCTGCGCTTACTCTGTGATGTCCGGAAATGATATGATATTTTCCGTTTTCTTTGTCCTTTTCTGTCTGATAACAAAGCGGGATGCTTTCCAGTCGACCGTCTGATTTCACGTTATCCACAAGCTGTTGAAATACTTCCGGAGCAAAATACCGGGCGTTCTTTTCCTGCTCAATACAATCATTGGGATTTACAATAGCTATTTCCGGAAATCCCATTGCTCTTGTCTGTTCGTTCACTAACGATAAATTTTTCTTTAAATCTTCCATATTATTTTGTGTCTTTTGAATATTTTTTTAACCACTCTTTCAGTCCATCCCTGAATGTATCTAAATGCTTCTTGCTGTGATAAATCAAAATATTATTATAGTCGGATGCTTTATCTTCTTTTCTCTCCGTGAGTTCAAATAACCCCCTATATTTCATGGAAACGGCATTATTGGTAAATACGCGCGTCGTAAATCCTATGTGTTCCCACATGGATAAGTCATTTATGGTCTTAAGCATCTCTTTCGTGCAGCATAAATACAAAATCAACTTTGACAATTTACGATACTTTGAGAAAGAAGAAACGGGGTCTGAAAAAATAACAACATAATCCGAACCGAACTTTAAGCCGGATTCCAATTGGAGCAATCCGATAAGTTTTTTGTCGATAAAAACCAGATAGTACCATCCGGCATTGGACATTTGAGCCTTCTTTACCCACATTAACCGGTAGTGATTACCCACATTGGACGGGTATAAAACCACATCAATGGTCGAGTTTTCGGTTATCTCGTCATCTTTGCCGATAATCTGGATGTTCTTGACGATTTCCTTTAACGGTTCAAATCTTCCAACAAAACTGCCACTGTTTACATTTGAATAAACATGATATGCCGACGACCATTTATATTGGTAATGGAATGTGCGCGAAAGGCACTCAGGGAGGTCTGAAACTTCGCCGTTTGTTCGCCAGTAGATAATAGCGCCTTTTTCGTGCATTTCTTTGATTTGCTCTCGTTTCAATTCTTCCGTCATCTGTGTGTATGCGACTTCGTCATATAAAAGGCATTTATTGATTGTTTCAAACATTTTTTCATAATCACCAAGCAAGACCGGAGGGTCATAGAAAACAAAATCGCCTTTTTTCACATCCTTCAAAACCTCACAGGCATCAATTCCGAAAAACTTGAATTTGGATATTTCTTTGAATTTCAGTAATTTATTCAACACCTGATTAAAATACGTCTCAATGTTATGCTTTGCGTCGTTGTAAAGGTTATCGTAATATTTGATTTTGTCTTTTTTCAAATAAGTTTTTGCTATTTCCGAAAAAAGAATAACGATAGCTGCCTTTTCAATTGGCTTTTTCTTATCTGAAAGAAACGGAAAGTCGCGCTTTGTCAGGTCTGTTAATTCAAGATGAAAATCAATGTCGTTTACTCCAAATCCGATTGCACGGCTGTAAATAGAAACATCCGTACTAAATATTTCCGCATCTGGACACGCTAAATGGGCAATTTGTTCACAAACAAAATTTCCTGCAAACGGAATGAATATCCTTTGCGGGTTCAATCTTTTTATCTCACCGTGCAGATATTGTGATACTATTTGTGGCGTCGTTCCAAAAAACATAATCCAATTATTAAAATAAAGATGGAGTTTTTACTTTTTCTTCAAAAACGTATTCTTTGACTTCTATTCCCAACTCTTTTTCGAACCAGTAAGCGAGCATCCTACGGTGACAAAACTCTCCCGGTTTCTCGTAGCAAAGCAACGCTACTTTCTTGGCGTTTCCGGTGATTGTCTTTATATCTGAAACAACCTTTTCGGCAGATAAGCCGCGAAGAATCTTACGATATTCTTCCCTGTATTTTTCTTCTGAAAGGCTTAACATAAATCCGTGCGGAGAAACCGCTTTGTAATTTAGTCCCGAAAACCACTTTGGAGTACCGATTGCAATACAAACCGGAGTTACTCCTTCTTTTTCTAATCTTTTTGCCATAGTGAAATAGCTTGTGTAAATAGTCATGTTATTGAAATTTTATGTAAAGATAATAAATTTTGCTTATATAATAAGCATTTTTTTGTTAAAAAATAAAAAATATATGATAAATAATTAATATGTATGTTTTTGATTTTCTGTGTCATAATGTTTCATATTGTTAATTAAAATAAACTTTGCTGTTTTACTGTTACTCCATCAATCATCCCGTATTCTGCCAGACATCGCTTTGCAAATCTTTCTTCCTGAAAACTATATCTCATTGTTAATCAATATATTTAATCGGATTATGTACAAATATGGTACAAATATATTAGAACTAACAATAAAACAAAAGCAACTGATTTACAAAGATATAAAAAGTTTTTGATAAGCAAATATAAGTTCGATTGAAAAATAACAATAAGGCATGAAAAGAGCCGCTTGCGGCGGCTCTTTTTCTGCAATGAAGAATTCTAAAGCGGCAGTTTCTTTTTCAATTTGAGCACGAAATAAATGCCCGCAAGCAGTAAAACTGCAAGAGCAATGCGCCCGCACCATACTTGGAAATTTTGCCAACCGGACAAAGGGGCTTTTACCTGTTTAACTATTTCTACCGGATAGGGAACGTGGATTGTATCCTGAATAAAAACAGAATCACGAATAATTTTATCTTTGTACAAATACCGGTAACGTTCCATAAAAACCGTATCGCCTTTGTCCTTGACAAAAACAGAATCGTAACGAAAAATTGAATCGCGAACGAAGTTTTCGCGATATTCAATTTTTGATGTTTCAACCGGAATATATTGCGGCGTTTTGCAGGAACTGCAAACGCAAAGCAATAGTGCTGTGAAAATTCCTGCCTTTTTCATTGCATTGTAATTTTTGATTGAAGATTAAAACCTGCCTGAACTTGCGAAATATCGGCATTTTTGCCGTTTTCTACGAAACTCATTGCAGCTACAATGAGGATGTAGTCGGCGCCATCGGCGGCGGTCAGTTCTTTGCTGCGTGGAACGCCGGACCACTTTTCGACTGCGGCAGTGTAGCTGTCCGTATTGTTTTCGCTCGGTGGCGCCCAGTGCGATTTTATCTTTTCGATTGTGTTCCACCCTCGCGAAAGGTAGGTCGCAAGCGTTACAAATGCGGCACGATAGCCGTAAGGCATCGTGGAAAAAGTTTTGAAACTTTTGTCTGTGCCTTTGATTTCACCCTGAAAAACATCGGCATTGTGCCGGATGTTTAAAGGATTATTGTTGCGCAGTCCTCTTGGATTCATAGTTTTTCCTCCTCTTTTTTTGAGTTTAAGAACTCGACAAATGATTTGATTTCGTCCCTGTTTTCAAAGAGTTTTTGCAGTGTTTTTTGGACTTCCTCAACGCCTTTTTCCTGCTGTTTGAGGTTTTCAAAAACGGATTTTGCTTCGACTGTTACAATGCCGATTGCACCGGTTACGGTGAAATACGGCATTTTGAA
>JAISDB010000033.1 GCA_031265155.1 Prevotellaceae bacterium
TTTCAACAGAATATTTTTCCCTTTTAGTTTTAGGCTGTTAGATGTTTTTTCAAATAACAGCATCAAGCAGGTGCGCGCCTGAAAATAACAGTTCCGAATCGTAGAGATGCAACATGCCACGCCTGTACTGCTTAAATTTTAACATTTTATTTTAAAATATTCTGTCCGATAATTTACATTATAAGGCATACTAATGGCAAATATATCAGCAAAATACACGCTTTGTGTGTTTTTTAAAATATTTCGTTAAGATTTGCAACTAATTAAAAAATAATTATTTTTGTATTTTAAAACAAAATATAATGTAAATTATAGGACAAAAAAATTATTGTAAAACAAAATTAATTATTATGAAGAAATTTTTAATGTTTTCCATTGCCTGCTTACTTGTAAGCGTTTCGGCATTTGCCCAGACAAAAACAGTAACAGGTAAAGTAATTAGCGGGGACGACAGGCAAGGCATTCCCGGCGCTACTGTGTTGGTAAAGGAAACCAACAAAGGAGAAGCGACTGATAATGATGGGAACTTTTCTATTCAGGTATCCACTGGTCAGACGCTGCAATTTTCGGCAATTGGTTATGCAGATCAAACAATTGCCGTAGGAGATAATAATGTTATTAACGTAACGCTTCAGCAGGATGTATCGCTGCTGACCGAATCTGTGGTTGTTGGTTATGGAACACAGAGAAGAGAGAACCTTACAGGTGCAGTCGCTACCGTTGATGTAGAAAAAACCTTTAACGGAAAGCCTGTTGCAGATGTAACAAAGGCATTACAGGGTATTGCTCCCGGATTATCCATAACATATAAAAGCGGTAACTTGGGATCAGATGCAACTATAAATCTGCGTGGTACCGGCACAATTATTGATGGAAAAGCATCTGCAGGAGCTCCGCTGATTTTGGTTGATGGAGTTGCTACCGACCTTACGCTTGTCAATCCGAATGATATTGCCAATATCTCGGTACTGAAAGATGCCGCTTCTGCTTCAATTTATGGAGCAAGAGCCGCTTTTGGCGTTGTATTGATAACTACTAAAAAAGGACAGCAAAGCGACAAAAAAGTTAGGATTAGCTACAGTAGCAATTTTGCATTAAGCAAACCTTCCAATTTAATCGAGTTTGTTGATCCTGAATATGAATTACCTGTATTGATGTATGCAGCAGACCGTAATACTCCGGGCGCCAAATCCGAATCATTCGGAATGTATCATGAAGTATTACTGCCCAAGGTAATCGAATGGAAACAGAAATACGCAAATAACAGGAATGGTAAAGAAATGATATACGGTGAAGACTGGGAAATTATAAATGGTCGTGCATATACATACAGAGTATGGGATCCGCACAAGGAAATGTTGCGCAACTGGACTCCAACACAAAATCATAATTTGTCGGTTCAGGGAAATATTGGTGAAGAATCATCATACATGGTTTCGCTGGGATATATGGAGCAAAGCGGATTTATGAGAATACAAACAGACAAACTCAAACGTTTTAATACAAATATCAGTTTTGACACCAAATTGGCTAAATGGCTAAAAGCAGGGTTTAATGTACAGTTTGCCCGTAAAAACCACGAAGAACCCTATAATTATTATGATGGAGGCGGATTAAATGTAAGCGAGTACAACGGATATTTCGGATATTACCTTCGCTGGGGAGAATATTTCCCTTATGGAACGTACGAAGGAAAATATTTTCGTCATGCTCCGGGATACATGAATGCTGCAAGTATGAATTCTCTTCAAACGGATTTGATGAGATTGAATACAAACTTAGTTGCAGATATTACCCCGGATTTAAAGTTTAATGTAGAGTACAGTTTTACAACAGAAAGAGCTGACAGAGTTATTAACGGACATCCTGTCCAATTGCTGGATTTCTGGTCTGGCGGATGGGATGCCAACGACATTATGAATACTGCATATAAATATGTAGTTGCAGAAGGTAATGCCCACGATAAAGTGGCATTGGGCAACAGCAACAACCAAAATCATGTGCTTAATGCATATTTCACATATTCCAAACAGTTTGGCGAGGATCATAATCTGAAAATAACTGCAGGTAGCAATATAGAAGACAATGAATTTCGTCGTATATATGCGGAACGCAGAAACGTTATGGATGAATCGCTTATAGACATCGCATTAACAAACGGAGATCAATATGTAACATCTACGTGGAATGCTTTGAAACCGGCTCATAACGAATATGCTATTGCAGGATTTTTCGGACGTATAAATTACGATTATAAACGTAAATATCTATTGGAAGTGAATGCCCGTTACGATGGTTCATCAAGATTTCCTGTAGGACATCTTTGGGGTTTCTTTCCATCGGCTTCGGTTGGATACCGTATCTCCGAAGAACCATTTATGCAAAAGGTAAAAGACATTGCAAACGATATTAAAATAAGAGCATCTGTCGGCTCTATAGGAAATCAGACTGTTTCGTCCAACGCATTTCGTCCAATGATGACTTCCGGTACTGCCGATTGGATTGTGGGAGCATCATTGCCAATGTCAGTTTTAGCACCGCCACTTGTTGACCCTGCTTTAACATGGGAAACCGTAACAACATACGATATAGGCTTAGACGTACAATTCCTGAAAAATATGTTTGGACTTTCTTTCGACTGGTATCAACGCACAAATACGGATATATTAACTACGGGAAAAGCCTTGCCTCAAGGAGTAGGAGCATCGGCGCCACTGACTAATACGGGAGAATTAAGAACTCGGGGATATGAACTTTCAGCAAATTTCAATTATGCATTCAATAAAGACATATCTGTTTATGCCGTTGTAACTTTGTCAGATTATCAAACGGTTGTAACTAAATTCAATAATCCGTCAAAAACATTAGGTTTCTTTTACGAAGGAGCAAAAATCGGCGATATATGGGGATTTGAAACAGACCGTCTTTTTCAGGCAGATGATTTCAATGCGGATGGATCATTCAAAACGGGTATTCCATCTCAAAATAAGTTAATAACAGGGAATTTCAAATATGGTCCCGGAGATGTAAAATATAAAAATTTGGATGGTGATGACGAGATTTCAGCAGGAGATCGTACGGCAGATAATCCGGGCGATATGAAAGTAATAGGCAATTCCACTCCGAGATACGAATACAGTATCAGAATCGGCGGTCGCTTCTATGGATTTGATATAGATATATTCTTTCAGGGAGTAGGAAAACGCGATTACTGGGCAAATTCGGATTTAGTTCTTCCCCTGTTTAATCGTGCTGATGCACTGTACGGGCATCAAATGGATTACTGGACGCCGGAAAATACAAATGCATATTTCCCGAATCCGTATTATCCTCATGCAACCAATGCAATAGGAGCATACGCATCTGGATCTAACAATTTTGTCGCACAATCAAGATACCTGTTGAATATGGCTTATTTGCGCTTGAAAAATCTGACAATAGGTTATACTTTGCCGGTAAGTTTAACACAAAAAATTGGTATAGACAAATTAAGAATCTATTTCAGCGGACAAAATCTTTTTGAAATAAAAGACAGCCGCTTGCCGGTTGACCCCGAAATCAATGAAACCGAAGCACAATGGGGACGTACATATCCTTATCCGCGTACTGTGTCATTAGGATTACAAGTTAATTTTTAACCTTATAAAAATAAATATATTATGAAAAAAATAAGAAAATACATAAGTATAATTATATTTGGAGGAATTTTTTCTATCTTGTCTACCTCGTGTAACGATTTTCTTGAAAGAGAGCCTCTTGATGGTTTTACCGACCAAAACTACTGGTCAAGCGAAGCTAACGTAAAGGCGTATGCCTGGCGCTTTTATAATTTATTCATGGGATATGGAAAAGGTACAGGTACAACTGCCGAATATTATTTTCAATCGGCAAGCGCTTCTACTTCTGTTTTAATATCTGATGATCTGACAAGCAATACTTTTTTACAGTATCAGCCAAATGCAAGCGCTTCAAATTCAAACTGGAGCGACCTGTACGAATATATAAGAAGAGCAAACATAATGCTGGAAAGGTTACCGAATGTTCCTATGGACAATGCCGCCAGAGAACATTGGGAAGGAGTTGCACGTTTCTTCCGGGCATATTATTATTTCCGATTGGTGCAGCGCTTTGGCGATGTTCCTTATTATGACAGTAATGTTACTGATATTAATAATGTTCAGGTTGTCTTTTTACCGCGTACCAATCGTAACGAAGTTATGGATAAAGTAAGAACAGACATTAATTCAGCGGTGACTTTACTGAAAGAACAGCCCGAAGCTATAAATACTAACGTTGTTAACAAATATGTAGGATTGGCGCTTAAATCACGAATCTGTATGTACGAAGGTACATACCGTAAATATCATCAGTTAGGGAATGGCACTGAATATTTACAGGATGCAAAAAGCGCTGCAAACGCAATAATTATATCAAATAGATACAGCATAAGCTCTAATTATAAAGCCGTATATAATTCCGAAAATCTTAAGGGCAATTCGGAAATACTTTTGTACAAGGAATATTTATCGGGTATTGCGGGCAATTCCATACAGGCTTATACAAATACTTCCACAGTAGTTAACGGAATGACAAAAGCGGCAATTGAAAGTTATGTTTGTACGGATGGATTGCCAATTTCACAGTCATTACAATATCAGGGCGATTTAAATATTGCAGATGTCTTGGCAAATAGAGATGAACGTTTAATTGCAGCAGTAGATGATGAAGGTGTATGCTTTAGAGGATATCCGGTAGCGTCTTTATCAAGAGCAAGAACATCTTCTACCGGATATGTTGTTAATTTATATTATAATCCTGCTTCGCCAAGTATTACTACAACAGGACAGAATTTCATTGACGCTCCGGTATTTGGTTATGCGGAAGTGCTGTTGAATTATGCGGAAGCATGTGCGGAATTAGGCTCAATTACTCAGAATAATTTGGACAGCACTGTTAACTTGTTAAGAACACGTGCAGGCATTACGCCGTTAACCTATATCAGTGATGATAATATTCAGGCAGGCGGTGTTACAATCAACGATCCGAAACGAACAGGCGCGTTAGAAAATATTTCTGGTGCTGTTAATTCTATTATTTGGGAAATTCGCAGAGAACGAAGAGCTGAATTAATGGGATGGACAGAAATGCGTTATTATGATTTGATGCGATGGAAAAAAGGCGATTATTTGGATTATACAAACAATCCCGATGTTGCTTTGGGTATATACGTGGGAGTAGGAGCTACCACTGAAGTTACCGTTAATGATGATGGATATGTATATGTATATCCCGGCAGCAACAGAGTATTTGATTCCAATAAACATTATCTTAATTCGATTCCTACGGGTCAAAGAAGTTTATACAATGGAGAAGGCATTGAACTGACTCAAAATCCCGGTTGGTAATAAAATTGTTTTACAATCATTAGGAAGCGGCGGTCATAAGGCAGCCGCTTTTTATTTGCTTATAAAAACGCTGTTTCAAAAAAGAATACAGCCAAATTGCATTAATTTGCAGTAAAATTTCCTTACAGGGAAAACCGATTTAAAAAAATCATGTAAATTTGCGCTCAAATTGCATGCATCAAATCAATTTGACGGATAATATTTTAAAAAATACTATCTGCATGTTATTATAATTCAGGCTTATTCTAATAATATCATTTTATAAAATGAAAATAGCAGACATATTAAAAGAATCGAAAAAAACACTTTTCACTTTCGAAATTTTGCCTCCGCTTAAAGGCGGAAGTTTCGGTGAAATACAGCGCACAATAGAACCTTTACTTGAATTTTCGCCATCGTATATAAATGTTACCTGTCATCGAGCCGACACGGCTTATCGTACCAACGAAAAAGGCGAAACCGAACGCTATACGACAAAAAAGCGTCCGGGAAGCGTTGGCGTTGCTGCTGCCGTAAAATTCAAATACGGTATAGAAGTCGTTCCGCATGTGATTTGCGCAGGCTTTACGCGCGACGAAACCGAAGATGCTCTCATCGACTACAATTATCTTGAAATGAGTAACTTACTTGTTTTGCGCGGCGACAAAATGAAATCGGATCCTGTTTTTATTGCCGAAAAGGACGGTCATGCTCATGCTCGTGATTTGCTTGTACAGATAAAAAACATGAACAGGGGAATATATTTGAACAGCGCAATAGAAAATGCTGCGCCAACCGATTTTTCATGCGGCGTTGCCGGTTATCCCGAAAAACATGCGGATGCAAAAAGTGTGGAACAGGACATTATTCACCTGAAAGAAAAAGTAGATGCCGGAGCCGACTACATTGTAACGCAAATGTTTTTTGATAATTCAAAATATTTTGATTTTGTAAAACGCTGTCGTGAAGCTGGTATTGCAGTTCCGATAATTCCAGGTGTAAAACCGATTGCAACCGCAAATCAGGTTGATGTTTTGCCTGAGCTTTTTAACCTGTCGCTGCCAAAAGAATTGGAAACCGAATTGAGAAAATGCAAAACAAACAGTGAAGCAAAACATGTCGGTACCGAATGGCTTACAATGCAGGTGCTGGAATTGAAAAAAGCAAACGTTCCTGCTATTCATATTTACACTTTCGGTATTCCGGATAATGTTGCAAAAGTTTGTAAGGCAGTATTTTAATTAAATCATATATATTCCATACAGATAAAGTTTATCTGACAAAACGCTGAAGCAGCAAATGAATAAAGAATTAAAAAAAGTATTGTCGCGCGACATGTTTTTGTCATCGATTGCCGAAAAAATCGAAGCCGGCGAAAGAATTACCATCAGCGAAGGATTGCAACTGTATGAATCCGACAATCTTTCGGCATTAGCCTTGCTGGCAAGTGAAAAACGGAAACGGATAAATGAAAATTTCGTTTTTTTTAATAAAAACTTTCATATAGAGCCTGCAAATATCTGTGTTCACAATTGCCGGTTTTGTTCATATCATCGGAATGTTAACGATACCGATGCCTGGGATTACGGCATAGGCGAAATGCTTGAAATATGCAAAAAACATTATACCGAAGATATTAGCGAAGTGCATATTGTTGGCGGGGTGCATCCCGGTCGCAATTTGGATTTCTACTGTGATTTGATTGCCGAAATAAGAAAAGCGTTTCCTGCGCTGCACATCAAGGCGTTTACGGCTGTTGAGCTTGATTATATGATTAACAGAGCAAACTTAACGTTGAAAGAAGGCTTGCATAAATTAAAAAGCGCAGGACTAAATTCAATTCCGGGCGGAGGCGCAGAAATATTCGACAGTGAAATCCGTAAGCAGATTTGCCATAAAAAATCGGATGCAGATACATGGCTCGAAATTCATAAAACAGCGCACGAACTTGGAATAGCATCCAATGCATCCATTCTTTTCGGTCATATCGAAACATATCTTCACAGGCTCAATCATCTTGAGCAATTACGCAGCCTGCAAGATGAAACTCACGGTTTCAATGCTTTTATTCCATTGAAATACAAGAATTTTAACAATGATATTTCGGAAATCGGAGAAGTAAACGACATGGAAGTTCTTAAAAATTTTGCTGTTTCGCGCCTGTTTCTCGATAATATTTTTCATATAAAATCATACTGGCCCATGCTTGGGAAAAACCTCGCAGGACTTGCCCTGCATTTTGGCGCCGACGATATGGACGGAACCATCGACGATTCTACTAAAATATATTCGATGGCAGGCGCCGAAGAAAAAAATCCGTCGATGACAACCGATGAAATGATATCATTTATAAAAAAACTGGGATTTACGCCTGTCGAACGGGATTCTTTATATAACAAACGTAATATTTTTGTGTAAATAAAATACCGGTTCAAAAATTTTTTGCCGTTTGAACTTGCCTGCCTGTTTTTGCAGAGTTGTAATTTGACTGTAAGATGCTTGCTGAAACTATCCGTGCCGCAAAATCATTCCATTGCGCGCGCCTGTATGTTTTCCCCTGTCGATTGTATGAATTCCGTTGACAATTACATGTTCTATTCCTTCGGCAAATTGATGCGGATTTGTAAATTCGGCTTTATCAATAATCCTGTTCATATCAAATATTACAATATCGGCAAAGTTTCCTGCCTGTATTGTTCCTCTGTTTTTAAGATTCAGGCGGCTTGCCGGTAATTTTGTCATTTTCATGATGCCTGTCGACAGGTCAACAGCTTTTTCATCTCTGCAATATTTTCCCAAAAATCGCGGAAACGTTCCATAACTTCGCGGATGAGGTTTACCTGTCGAAAGTTCGCCTTTGGGAGAATATACGTAGCCATCGGATGCCGGCATTCCAAGTTTGTGCGCAAGAAACATTTTTACGTTGTCTTCGCTCATTGCAAAGCAAACCATATCTACGTGCCCGTGTTCGGCAAGCAGTATGTCGCGAATAAATTCCGCTTCCCTTTTATGTGAAATATCTGCACATTCGATAAGATTTTTTCCTATGTATCCTGCATTTTCTCCATTACCCGAAGTGATGATAACATTCTGACCTCCCCCCAGCCTTTTTATTCGCGATTCGGCATATTCGCCTATTTTTGCAAAGACAGTCCTGTCTTTCAATCGCGATAAAACTTCATCGGTATCACCCTGTCTCGCCCAAAGCGGAATAAATGTGGAAAGTCCCGTAGAAAAAGCGATGTACGGATAACGGTCGAAAGCAACGTCAACGCCACCTGAATATGCCTTTTCAATAATTTCGAGCATTTTCGGCGCCTTGTGCCAGTTATTTGCATTTTGCGCTTTAAGGTGCGAGATTTCAAGGCGCGCTCCCGACTGCCGCGCTATGTCGATTGCTTCACTGATTGCTTCTTCTACGCCGTCATCTTCGTTGCGCATGTGAATTGCATACAGAGCGCTGTTTTTTGCAATCACACGGCACAGCTCAACAAGTTCCTGCGTATTTGCATAGCTTCCAGGCGCATATTCCAGTCCGTATGATATTCCTATGCTTCCGCAGTCAATTTGATGTTGCAGCAGATTTTTCATCTGTTCTATCTGTTCTTTTGTTGCAGGAATATCGTTATTGCCGACAACAACCGAACGCAAATCGCCATGACCCGTAAAAGTTGCATAATTTATACTTATTTTGTTTTTTTCGAGAGCGTCAAAAAAGCCGTCAGCATGTTGCCATGGCTCGTATCCGTGCCGCAATTGATTTTTCTGCTGGTCAAAATCCCTGTCGGAATACGGAAAAGGAGAGCCGCCGCAATTTCCGCCAACATCTGTTGTTATGCCCTGATAAATTCTGCTGTCGCCTTCGGGGCAAATCAGAAGATTTGTGTCGGTGTGCGTATGAATGTCAATGAATCCGGGACTTACGGCAAAACCTTCGGCATTAATGATTTGATTTGCCGATTCGCCGGCATTGCCAATATCTGCAATTTTGCCGTCTTTGATGGCAATATCGGTAATGACAGGCAAGTCGCCGTTGCCCGAATAAACGAGACCGTTTTTTATGATAATATCAAAACGGTTGCGCGAACTGATGCATCCAGAAAATGCACCACTGCCCAATAAGCCGATTCCGCAGCCTGCAAGCGCTGATGTTTTAAGGAATTTTCTGCGTGAAACTTTCTTACTCATAGCAAAATGTTTTTTATAATTTTTTTGTAAAGATACAAAATAAATATTAAAATGCATTTTTTTATTTGCAATCATAAACCCGGAATGTTAATCGCACGATACTTTTACCGCATTTGTTACATAAGGACGTATTTCTGCCATGTCGAAATAATATTTTATATATACTTAATTAGCAATACCAAAAATTTGAAATATTATACTGTTGCCGTTAACTGTGTCGTAAAAATATGTAAACAAAATTTTTATTTTAAATTAAAATAGTATTTTTGTATTCGTCAAATTACAAGAAAATGAATTATTTTGATATTATCTTTGCGTTAATCATTATTTGGGCTGCTATTCGCGGGTTTTCAACAGGTTTTATAATACAGCTTTCAGGCTTGCTGGCAATGCTGGCAGGCGCTTTCGCTGCTTATAAAGCATCGTTTTGGCTTGCATCCAAATTTTCATCAATTATTGCTGCCGACCCTGTTATCATAAACACATTCGCTTTTATTATTACGTTTGCCATAGCATGGGGATTGATAATTTTGCTGGGTAAATTTTTGCATCTGGTTGTAAAGATTGCAATGATGGGTTTAATAAACCGCATTTTAGGGATACTTTTTTCTGTAGTAAAAATTGTTTTCGCATTGAGCGTTATTCTTCTGCTTGCAGGTAATTTGAATAAATCATTAAACTTTTTGCCGAAAGGATATATAAACAATTCTTTGCTTTACAATCCGATAGAAAAGTTTGCTTCGGCAATTTTCCCATATCTGAAAACAGGTTTTAATACGGTTCAAAACAAATGGAACGAAAATCAAAAAAATGAAAATCCATAAACCCCGATGAATTACTTTCAGGTATAATTTGTTGTTGATAAGCGATTAAACAGCCATCAATGAACGACTATATTCTGCTTTCCATTTTCTGTCATCCAGCGGATTAGTTTATCTTTCCTCATTTTGTTGCGATCAATAAATCTTATATCCAATTCCTTTAATGTTTTTATTTCCGATAAAAAATAAAACCGTTCTGCTTTCAATCCGGCACCGATACTGCACAGTTTTATCTTTTCCGGTTTGGGTATGGTTTTAAGTATTTCGGGATTTTCCCATGATTTCATGTGATTTAATTCCAGTTCTCTCAAATTTGTTAAATTATTCATTGCGGGCAATGCCTTCAGCTTTATTGCATGTAATTTTATTTTTTTTACATGTTCAAACTCTTTTATTGAATCTATATTTTTCAGGCGCTGTATTGCTATTATGCTTATGTCTTCCAGAGATGGCTTGTTTAATAATGAAAAATTGTTTGTGGACAGGCAACTGTCAATACATATTCTTTTCAAGCGATTCAGCGGTTTTATAAAACCGTAATCATTGATTGTTGTCGACAAGTGAAGATATTCCAGATTCGAGCATTTTCCTATTGCCTCCATGTGCCTTACTGTGCCGCGTACAACAAGTTCTTTTAACTGAACAAACTCATCAATAAACAGCAGGTCGGTTATTCTATTAAATGTGGTAATTTCCAGCGATGTTATATTTTTCATGTTTCTAACCGGAAGCAAATAAGTATTGTTGATACTGTTCAAATGCAGCTTTTTTACATTATTCAGCTTCGACAGTAACAGTAATTCTCTTTGCGTCAGTATGTAATTGCTGTTATTCGGCGATACGGTTAATACCAAATCGGGACGTTTGCTAAAAGCGTATTCGTTCAAATATTCCAGCTCTGTTGGCTTATTGTATCCAAACCGGTAATCAATAATTCCGTTTTGTTTTATTTCCTTTATGGTTTCACATATTTTTTCTTTTGTCCATTCATCCATAACCGTATGTTTATTATTGTTTTAATTTCGGAAATGTTTTTGTAAAATCTGCCTGCGCTTTTTCAACCGGTCATAATGATTAAAGGCGCAGTTATGTTCATCCGATTATTTCCCATCATGTTTTTTGACATTTTCACCGATACAAAATTAGCAAAATTTAATTACAAAACAATAGCAGCAACGATAATTCGCAAATTCAGGCAGTTAATGCAGTTTTTATTTTTGCAAATACAGTGTTAACGGAAGTCTTATTTTATACAATGCTTTACGGTTTCGTCAATCGTATTCCCGTTTTTAGTGAATGACGTATAATTTGAGGTATAAATCCAGTCGGCGAAGAATTTATTTAAACCATTTATTTTTGTTTAGCGACTGCAAGGATATAACTTTTTATGATAATTTTCTTTTAAAATATAACCGTAATTTTTGCTGTTACACAAGAAAATTCATTGTGTTTTAACACTTCTGTGTTTTTTGTAATTGATTGTTTACAAGAAATTTGTAAAATAAATTTTAAAAAAATAAATATTTTTTGGATAATTTAAATAAATAAGTATTATATTGGCGAAAAAATAACTTTTTATATGAAAAATTGCTTACAGTTTGATATATCATTTTTATTACATAAAACGCTTTATATAAAAACGTCATGCAATTCTCATGTGAACCTCAATCTTTATAAAGATTTCAACATACCGATGGCTGCAAATAAGAAATTTTGCAGCATTGTACTGTTTGTGCCATGTAAAGTATCGGGATTAGCCTGCCCGATAAAAAACCTTTTTACAGGTAAGAAACACACACTATCAGTTCCAACATGCAGTATGAACTTAAAAGTAAAAAGGCGGGCAAAGGTAGTATAATTCATTGTTGTATGCAAGCATTAATAATTTAATGAACCTGCACTTGCATAAAAAAATACAGGATATTCGATATCCAAGCAGGTGAAAAATCTTAAATATATAAATTAAAAAAAAATAAAATTATGGAAAAGAAATTTTCAATGAATGACTTAACTGTCATTAAAGGTTACGAAGCCTTGACGGATAATCAATTGGACTTAGTAAAAGGTGGCATAAGTGCTGGTGCTGCTGATTGTAATTGTGGAAGCGAAAATCATAATAGAGACGGAGGTAGTTGCACATGCGAAGGAGCGGGCAATACTAATGCCAAGATCGTAAAAACTATATCTAAGTAGTAATAATAATTTTGTGTATGATGCAACTCAAGTAAAAGTTGCATCATATGCAAAATTTAAATCAGTGTTATATGAGTTTAACAGTATCAAAATATACTTATTTTTTTGAATCTTCAAAAAATAAATATTTGGCATATAATTCATGTTCCAATAGTTTTTTAAAATTAAGTAAAGATTTGTTCAATTATATTGTAGAATGTAAAATTACACCTGGATTAATTGGAAATATAAGTGATGATGTCCTTAAAATGCTTACGGATAATAAAATTCTAGTTAATGAAAATGGAGATGAAAAATTTGTTCAGGAATTGAAATTTAAAACCAATATGGCTACATATTCTCAAAATAATATAGGGTTGACAATTGCTCCTACAAACGAATGTAATTTTAGATGCCCTTATTGCTTTGAAGAAAATAAAAAGTCTGTAAGCATGACTGACAAAACCATAGATGATTTGATTGCATTTATAGAGAGCCACAAAAATGCAAAAACTATGGGTATAACATGGTATGGAGGCGAACCTTTGTTAGCTTTCGATAACATAAAAAAAATTTTAGAAAAATTGAAATCCTTATCTGTTGAGTTAAAATATCACGGTATTGTGACCAACGGTTATTATTTTACCGATGAGGTTATTGATTTTTTTAATGAAAATAATTTATATCATATACAAATAACTTTTGATGGAAACAGGGAAAGACACAATAAGTTAAGACGGGATAAAGATACACGGCAGGGATCTTATGATGTAATACTTGCAAATGCAGATAAAATATTGGAACGTATGCCGAAAACATTTTTATCAATACGCGTGAATATAGACAAAACAAATTCAAATGATTATATCGAAACTGCAAAATACCTGAAAGAACGCTGGAAAGATCATAAAAATTTTGAAGTTTACCCCGGAATACTTAGAATAGATAACGAAGATAAGACTGATATAGGTGGCAATGCTATGAAACATGACGATATTGCAAATTTTCTTTTAGGATTGGCAAATGAATCAAAAATTTATTATGATAGTTATTATCCTGAGTTTTCGTCAAAAGTATGCTCTGCAACAAATATAAATTCATACATTATAGGAGCCGAAGGCGAAATATATAAATGCTGGAACGACCTTACCGACCCCAATAAAATCATAGGTTATATTGATAAAAATGAATTTACAAATCCTGGGGTATTTTATGACTATGTAATATCTTGTAAATGGCATGAAGACAATGATTGCGTGAAATGTTTCTTTTTACCTACGTGTCACGGGGGATGTGCTTGGTATAAATGTAGAAACTTGAAAGAAAATGGAAGATATAATTTATGTGAAGTATTTAATGATGAAGAATGCTTACGAAAATGCCTGGAAATATATTATGACAGAAAAACAGAACAAAAAAGTAAACAGATATGAAAAAACAAATATTTATATTAATTGCGTTATTGTTTGCTGTAAGTGCAAGCGCACAAACAATAATCGGAACAGTGGTTGACGAAAGTTCAAAGCCTTTGGAAATGGTAAATATTGTTTTGTTCACAGCAGACAGCGTTTTTATTGAAGGTACAACAACCGATAAATCAGGAAAATTTATTTTGCAAAAAGGCAACGAAACATTAAATCGACTTACGCTTAGTTACACAGGCTATCAAATAAAAACAATAAACGTAACTCATGGTAATGTTGGTGAAATTATTATTTTATCCGATACGCTGGCTTTGAAGGAAGCTGTTGTAATTGGTAGCAATACAATATTTAAGGATGGAAAACGAATAGTGCATCCGACATCAGAGCAAATTGCAAAATCGGCAAACGGTTTCATTTTACTTGATAATATGCGATTACCTCGCTTGAATGTTGATATTATACAAAATTCTATTTCTGTACATGGCGGTGGTAAAGTTGCACTACTTATAAATGGGCGAGAGGCCGAACGTGAGGAAATAATTGCATTGGATTCTAAAACAATAAAAAATGTTGAATATTCTGATATTCCTACTGCCCGCTTTGCAGATGCTTCTGTCATTCTTAATTTTATCGTGGAGCAACCGGTAAAAGGTGGTTCTTTTCTTGCCGATTTGACAAACGGACTGACAATGATTTACGGCGAAGATATTTTTTCTTTAAAACTTTATAATGGAGCCTCCCAATTTTCGGTATGGTATATGCCTCAATTCAGAGATTTAAAATCACAGTGGCGGGAAAATGAAGAAACATTTCATCTTGCAGGAGGAACTGTAAATCGCAAAGAATTGGGAGAACCTGCACGATTCAGATATTTAATGAATAATATCAGATTACGTTACAATTACTTTAAAAATGACAGAATGTTTGATGTATCGCTGTCGGGAGAAATAACAAATTTTCCCAACGACGATTTCAGAAGTCAATCGGTAACAAGTACAAGTTTGGATACATTATTCATGACAGATAATTCACGAAATACAGAATTTACTCCCCGTTTGCGTCTTTATTATCAGGAACCTTTGGGCAAAAATCAATTTTTATATGCAAGCATTTCTGGAGGATATTATAAGCGAAATTACAAGCGCGATTATCAGGAAGTTCTACAAAATAATGCAATAGAAAACTATTTCTATTCGGATGTTGACGAAAAACAGCAAATATATAATGCATCTTTAACTTACGAAAATACTATTAATTTTGCAAAATCGGGATGGGCACTCAGCATTGATGGTGATATCAGGCATAATTACAGTACAACAAAAAATATCTACAATAATGTTATAAGAAATACCTCCACAGAAATAGATATACATACAAGTCGAATAGGCGCATCGGCATCATTATCAAAAAACAGATCTCATTATTATCTTGGAGGCGTTTTATATAGAAATTATCATTCTGTTGATGATATAAATATTGCAAATTATAATCTTTATATTGGAGCTTCGGCCCGGCAAGCGCTTTCCGAAAAAAGCAGCCTGTACGCATATGTTATGATTTCATCCAATCAAAGTCCATCTTTATCTTACTTAAGTAATGTTGACCAATTTATTGATTCATTGCAAATACGACGTGGAAATCCTAATCTTGTTAATCCTAAATATCATAAAATAAGTGCATCGTATGAATTTGAAACACCTAAATTGTTTTTTACTCTTGAGACAAGGTATTCATACACGGCAAAGCCAATAATGGAAACATCATTTTTGGAAAATAATTATATTATACGGACAGTTGAAAATCATAAAAATTTCAAAAATTTTGTTGCTGATATTTATATGAATACCGACAAATTGTGGAATTTTCTTTCGTTTAATATTTATGCAGGAATATCAGTGTATGCAAGTAATGGAAATACATACAAACACACTAAAAATATCTTTTTTGCACGTGGTAGAGTTAACTTTTTTTACAAAAAATGGCAATTGACATACCAAATTTGGAATAAAATAGACGATGACCTCTGGGGTGAAACTTTAACACAGGGAGAAGGTGGAGATAAGATTACTCTGTTTTATGTAACACCAAAATTCTATATAGGAATTGGCTGTTTTAATCCTGTATTTGCGCAAAGCCGTATGAATACTCAGATAAATCATTCATCAGTTGCTCCATACAAACGCTATGAATACATGGACAATTTCAAACGCAGTAAGGGTATTTTCGTGAGATTCGTAAAAACATTCAAATGGGGACAACAAAAAGCAGATGCAAGCATTAATGCAACAGATGAAAAAACAGAATCGGCAATTCTGAAAGGAAAGAAATGAAATTTATCAAACAACAGGATGCAATGGATTGCGGCGCAACCTGCCTGCAAATGGTAGCGCAGCATTACGGACGCAGTTATTCGCTCGAAACTTTGCGTACATATTCATGCATCGGCAGGGATGGCGTTTCGTTGCTTGGCATAAGCAGAGCGGCAGAACGTACGGGCTTTCGCACTGTCGGCGGGCGTTTTACATTTGAAACTCTTGCGCAAAAGGCAATATTGCCGTGCATAGTTCACTGGGAGCAAAATCATTTTGTTGTTGTGTATAAAATAAAAAAGCATCAGGGAAAATATATTATTTATGTTGCCAACCCGGGCAGCGGTTTGCTTAAATATTCACAGGAAGAATTTTGTTCGCACTGGTTAAGTACAAAAACGCAGGGCGAAGACAAAGGCATTGTGCTGCTGCTTGAGCCATCCAATACTTTTTATGAAACACAAGGAGAAGTTATTATAAATAAACGAATAAAATTTCTCGGTAAGTATTTTCTAAAATACAAACGCTTTTTTGTTCAGCTTGCATTGGGCTTATTGCTCGGCAGTCTGCTGCAACTTGTATTTCCGTTTCTAACACAGGCAATTGTCGATACGGGTATCACAGGCAAGGATTTAGGTTTTATATGGCTTGTACTCATTGCTCAGCTTATGTTGCTGTTTAGCCGTACGGTTATAGATTTTTTACGCCGTCGCATATTGCTGCACATAAGTACTCGCATAAACATTTCGTTAATTTCCGATTTTTTGATAAAATTAATGAAATTGCCAATGAAATTTTTCGACACCAAACTTCTTGGCGATTTGTTGCAGCGTATCGACGACCACAATCGCATAGAGCGTTTTCTTACGGCGCAAACTCTCAGTCTTTTGTTTTCGGTATTCAGTTTTTTGATTTTTGGAATAGTACTGTTAATATACAGTGTAAAAATATTTTTGGTTTTTCTTGCAGGCAGTATTCTATACGGCGTGTGGATTATGGTTTTTCTAAGAAAGCGCAGAATACTGGATTATAAATATTTTGAACAGCAGGCAAAAAATCGCAGTGTAGTATATCAGTTAATAAACGGCATGCAGGAAATAAAACTTCAAGGCTGCGAACAACGCAAACGCTGGGAATGGGAAGATGTACAGGCTGATTTGTTTGACGTAAATATGCAATCGCTGTCGCTGCAGCAAAATCAGGAAGCGGGAAGCATTTGTATAAACGAATTTAAAAATATAATTATTACCGTACTTGCAGCTGCATCTGTTATCAGCGGAGAGCTTACGCTTGGAATGATGCTTGCGGTGCAATATATCATAGGTCAGCTAAACAGTCCTGTAGAGCAGATAATGAGTTTTGTGTACCAATGGCAGGATGTAAGCATAAGTCTTGAGCGAATGACAGAAATACATACGCGAAAAAACGAAGAGAATGAATTTAGAAATGTAACCGCCATAAAAAATAACGGTATTTCAATAGAAAATCTTTATTTCAAATACAGCGGTACAACTGTTGATTACGTTTTGAAAAATATTAACATACACATTCCACAGTCAAAAATCACGGCTGTTGTAGGAGCAAGCGGCAGCGGTAAAACTACGCTTGTGAAACTTCTTTTAGGTTATTACAGCCCAAACGAAGGAAAAATAAATATCGGCGATGATGATCTCGAAAATATTAATCTTATGTGGTGGCGAAAGGAATGTGGCGCGGTGATGCAGGATGGCTATCTGTTTTCCGAATCGGTTGCGCGCAACATAGCTGTTTCGGAAGATGAAATAAATTTGGAAAAATTACGCGAAGCAGCACAAATTGCAAATATCGCCGATTATATAGAAACATTGCCATTGGGCTATAATACTGTTATCGGTCAGGATGGACAGGGAATAAGTCAGGGACAGCGGCAACGCATTCTTATTGCACGCGCTGTTTATAAAAATCCTCAATTTTTATTTTTCGACGAAGCTACAAACGCACTCGATGCATATAATGAAAAGGTTATAATTGAAAACCTGAACAGATTTTATAAAAATAAAACTGTTGTGATTGTTGCGCATCGATTAAGCACTGTGAAAAATGCAGACCGGATAATAGTTCTGGATAAAGGCGAAATTGTTGAATGTGGAACTCACGAAGAGCTTGTATTATTAAAAGGAAAATACTATGAGCTTGTGAAAAATCAATTGGAATTAGGAAATTAATTTATGTCGAATGAAGATAAAAACATAGAATTGCGAAGTGAAAAAGTGCGAAATATTACAGGTAAAATTCCGCCTGTGCTTGTTCGTTACGGTATAACTGTTGTTGCAACAGTATTGCTTGCGCTTTTTGCAATTTCCATAATTATCCCTTATCGCGAAACCATTAATCTGTCAGTTACAATTCATGGCGAACCTGATGCCGGCTTAATAAAATCGCCTGTTGATGGTAAAGTTATAATTGATACTAATGTTAATGACAGGGAAAACACCGCAATAGCTTATATACAAAGCAAAAACAAGATTTATCCTGTATATGCCGATAAAACGGGAAGTATTGTCTTTTCGGTAAAAAACGGACAGTTTGTTGAAAAAGATGATGTGATTTTTATAATTATTTCTGACGATAATTATGAATTATATGGCATTGCAGATATAACGGACAAAGATGATGCAAACAAAATAAAAACAGGTCAAATCGTAAATATAAATATTTACAGCGACAAAACTATACAGGGTATCGTATCCGATATATACGCAGTTAATTCAGGGAAAACCGAATACAGATTGAAAATAAGTATAGCTGAGACAGATTATATTTACCTGAATTCAAAATATAAAGGGACTGTTGTTGTTGCTGAAAAAACCGTATTTCGTAAAATATTCAAATAAGAATATTTACACAAAAATATAATCAAATTACCGGTTTTTGTATCCGTTTTGGCATTGCCGATTATATATGTATTTCATGCAATATGTGATTATAAATGTTTGATTTTCAGAGTATATTATTCATCAAAAACCATACTTAATCAGCAATGCCAAATTTAGTTACAAAACGATGGCAGCAACGGTAATTTAATACTTGAATCCGCGCAAATATTTTACAAAACGGGGAAATTGAAAATTTTCATGTAAATTTGCATTTGGTATTTCATTTATAAAAATAATAATAAACAGTAATTCAAATTATTACAAAAACAGCAATAGAAAATGTCAGAAACAGTATCAAACAGAAAGGTAAGAGTGCGTTTTGCTCCAAGCCCTACAGGACCGTTACATATCGGCGGCGTGCGCACCGCGCTGTTCAATTATCTTTTTGCAAAACAGCACGGCGGCGATTTTATTTTGCGAATCGAAGATACCGATTCTGCCCGTTTTGTGCAGGGAGCCGAAGAATATATCATAGAATCGCTGAAATGGCTCGGACTGAATTTTGATGAAGGAGTTGGCGTTGGAGGCGCTTTTGCTCCATACAGGCAAAGTCGGCGGAAAGACTTGTATTTCAAGTATGCCGAACAGCTGGTAAATTCCGGAAACGCCTATTACGCTTTCGACAGCAACGAAGAGCTTGATAATATTCGCAGGCAATACGAAGCACAGGGGAAATCGTTTATCTACAATTATTCAATTCGCGAAAATATGCAAACATCGCTTGCAATGAACGACAGCGAACTGCAAAGTCGCCTGAAAGAAGGAAAACGCTGGGTTATTCGCTTCAAAATTCCTCCGCACGAGGAAATTGTGATGAACGATATTATACGCGGCGAGATAAAAGTCAGTACCGATACGCTCGATGACAAGGTGCTGTTCAAATCCGCAGACATGCTGCCGACTTATCATTTGGCAAATGTTGTTGATGACAGATTAATGGAAATTTCTCATGTCATTCGCGGCGAAGAGTGGTTGCCATCGCTGCCTTTACACATGCTGTTATATCGCGCTTTCGGCTGGGAAAGTCCGGAATTTGCGCATTTGTCGCTATTATTGAAACCCGATGGAAAAGGAAAATTAAGCAAGCGGGACGGCGATCGATTGGGATTTCCAGTTTTTCCTCTGGAATGGAAAAATACAGAAGGTGAAATTTCATCGGGATATCGCGAAACAGGCTATTTTCCCGAAGCGGTTGTAAATCTGCTTGCTTTGCTTGGATGGAATCCCGGAACGGAACAGGAAATTTTCAGTCTCGACGAACTTATAAAAATTTTCAGCCTCGAACGGGTAATAAAGTCGGGCGCAAAATTTAATCCCGAAAAAGCGCACTGGTTCAATCAGCAATATATCAGGCAAAAAAGCAACGAAAAACTTGCAAGCCTTTATCAGCCCGTATTGAAATCGAAAGGAATAAGCGCAGGCGACAGTTACGTTGCAACCGTTTGCGGACTTGTAAAGGAACGGGCAACATTTGTAAGCGACTTTTGGAACCTGTCGTCATATTTCTTTGTTGCGCCTGAAGCTTACGACGAAAAAGCTGCCAAAAAATACTGGTCGAAAGAAACGCCGCAATATTTGCGGAGAATAATAGAAACACTTGATAATGAACCGTTCGACAGGGGAAAAACCGAACAGGCAGTTCACGCATGGATTAACGGCAGCGGATTGAAAACGGGAAGCATAATGAACGCTTTTCGTATCTGTATTGTTGGCGCGGCAACAGGTGCAAATATGTTTGACATAGTAAGCCTTATAGGCAAAGACGAAACCATCAGACGAATTGAAAAAGCCATAAGCGCGATGAATAACTGCATGTAAATTTTTCGTAATCCGTTTGTTGCCATATAAAAATTTATTAATTTTACAGAAACTGTTCTTATAACGAAAAAATTAAAAACATGAAAAATATAGCAGTTATTGCAGGAGGAAACTCATCGGAACATGAAATTTCGCTGCAAAGCGCAAATCAGATAATGTCGGCTGTTGACAGGCAAAAATTCGATCCTTTTTTAGTTGTGATTAAAGGTTCCAAATGGATTGTCAAACAGGACGGCAAAGCGGAAATAAATATCGACAAAAACGATTTTTCGTTTACCGACTGCGGAAAAAAAATCACTTTCGACTGCGCTTACATAACAATTCACGGCACGCCGGGCGAAGATGGAAAGTTGCAGGGCTATTTTGATATGATACAAATACCTTATTCTACCTGCGATGTTCTGACGGCAGCGCTTTCGTTCAATAAATTTGCATGCAAGTCGTACCTCGCAACTGCCGGAATTTGCATGCCAAAAGCAATTCAAATATTGAAAGGCGAAAAAATAGACCCGAATGACATTGTTAAAAATATCGGATTGCCCGTATTTGTTAAGCCCAACGAAGGCGGTTCGAGTTTCGGAATAAGCAAGGTAAAATCAATAAGCAACTTGCAAACTGCTGTTGACGAAGCATTTAAAGAAGACAAATCGGTAATTGTGGAAGAATTTATCGAAGGACGCGAGCTTACCTGCGGAATGTTAAAAGTTGCCGACAGAAAATTGCTGTTTCCGGTAACCGAAATCATTTCGCAAAACGAATTTTTCGATTACGATGCAAAATACAATGAACAGTCGGAACAGATTACGCCGGCAAACATTTCGGAAGAAGCCGCGCATTTGGTTTACGACGTTTCGTCATTAATTTATGATAAAATGCGATGCAGGGGACTTGTACGCATTGATTATATTTACAGTCGCGGAAAGCTGTATTTTCTTGAAATAAACATTGCTCCGGGAATGACGGCTCACAGTCTTGTTCCGCAGCAAATCGGCAAAATGGGCGAAACGCTGTCGAACATAATTACCATGCAAGTAGAAGATGTATTGGAAAATCACGCAGTCTGTATGTAAAATTTGCTTTAATGCGATGAAATGATTATTGCCGAAATTGCCGATATGATAAAATTCAAACTTGACAGGCAGTTTGATAAAAACGA
This sequence comes from Prevotellaceae bacterium, assembly GCA_031265155.1. Classification (GTDB taxonomy): domain Bacteria; phylum Bacteroidota; class Bacteroidia; order Bacteroidales; family UBA932; genus JAIRKV01. The sequence goes on from JAISDB010000033.1 coordinate 22,188, forward strand.
AATCAGACTGATAACCTTGTCATTACTGAAACATTTCTGGAAAATTCCGGAAATTGATTTTTATACCTGCAAGCAAAAAAATCTTGATGAGAGATTTGATGCGAACTTTTTAAAATCACTGGACTTGCTTCAAAGACACGCTCCTTTGCAGTACGTTTTGGGAACAGCCGAATTTTACGGATTAAATTTTGAAGTTGATGGAAATGTTCTCATTCCGCGTCCCGAAACCGAAGAGCTTGTGGACTGGATAATTGCCGACAGCAAAGATGCGCCGGCAATTATCGACATTGGCACAGGAAGCGGATGTATTGCGATTGCTCTTGCAAAAAACATAAAAGATGCAAAAGTTTATGCTATCGACATATCCGGAAAAGCCATAAAAAATGCCGAAAATAATGCCGAAAATAATAATGTGCGCATTACTTTTTCATGCAGGGATATTCTGTCAGGAGATGATTTTACACATGTAAAATTCGACTGCATTGTAAGCAATCCGCCGTATGTTTGCGAATCCGAAAAGCCGGAAATGAAGCGAAATGTTATTGATTTTGAGCCACATTCGGCACTGTTTGTTCCTGACAGCGATGCTTTGAAATTTTACGGCGCAATAGCAGATTTTGCAATATCGCATCTTGCCGACGGTGGAAAAATTTATGTGGAAATAAATGAAAATCTTGCAGAAGAAACACAAAGTCTGTTCAAACAGAAAGGATTTAAATATACGGAACTTCGCAAGGATTTGAACGGCAAAAACAGAATGTTAAAAATTAAAATGCAATAAAATCAATACGTTAAAATGAAGCAAATAACACCCGAAGAAGCATTAATGCGATTGCAGAAACTTTGCAGTATTTGTGAAAAGTCTACCTTCGATATACGTAAAAAACTGATTGAATACAAAATAGAATCGTCGAAAATGACCGAAATAATCCAAAAACTGCAGGATACTGGCTTTGTTGACGATAGGCGTTTTGCACGTTTGTTTGCACGTACAAAGCATGATATTTCAAAATGGGGAAAACAGAAAATAGAATATCAGCTTCGCGCAAAACAAATACCGGAATCGATTATAGTCGAAGCGCTTGACGAAATATCAGGCGAATCGTACAGTGAAACTGTTGCAGTCGAGCTTGCAAAAAAGCTTAAAACGACAAAAGCAAAGTCACAGTCGGAACTCGCTGCAAAACTAATGAAATTTGCTCTTTCACGCGGATACGATTATTCCGTTTCGTATGACATAATAAAAAACATGGTTTACGGGCAAAAAAGTTAACCGGTAACGTCAGGCAAATTTTATAATCGGAATAGCCTATATCTCTCATTTTGACAAATAAGCCTGAAAATCTAAACATTAAACCTGAAATGCATAATATCGCCATCCTGTACAGTATAATCCTTGCCTTCAATGCTTATTTTTCCTGCTTCACGACAAGCCGATTCCGAACCGAGAGCAGCATAATCATTATATTTTATAACTTCGGCGCGAATAAATCCGCGTTCAAAATCGGTATGAATTATTCCTGCCGCCTGCGGCGCTTTTGTGCCGCGTTCATAAGTCCACGCGCGGCTTTCGTCGGGTCCTGTGGTAAAATAAGTTTCGAGATTAAGCAGCCTGTAAGCCGATTTTATCAGTCGAGACACTCCCGATTCGGTCAACCCGATTTCATTTAAAAACATTTTACGGTCTTCGTATGTTTCGAGTTCGGCGATTTCGGATTCGGTTTTTGCGGCAACAATCAAAATTTGAGCATCTTCATCTTTCACTTCTTCAAAAACCCTGTCAACATAACTGTTCCCTTTTACAGCGCTTTTTTCATCAACATTACAAACATAAAGCACGGGTTTGTCGGTAAGCAAAAACAAATCGGCGGCTGACTTTCTGTCTTCTTTGTTGTCAATGTGTACGGTGCGTGCCGATTTTCCCTGTTCCAGCGCATTTTTGTACCGGACAAGAATATCGTACAGTCGCTTTGCCGCTTTGTCGCCGCCTGTTTGCGCCTGTTTGTAAACTTTGGCAATACGGTTTTCAACCGTTTCCAAATCTTTGAGTTGAAGTTCGATATCAATAATTTCCTTGTCGCGCACAGGATTTACGGAACCATCGACATGAGTTACGTTTTCATCGTCGAAACAGCGCAGCACATGAATGACAGCATCGGTTTCGCGAATATTTGCAAGAAATTTATTGCCCAAGCCTTCGCCTCTGCTTGCGCCTTTTACAAGTCCGGCAATATCTGCGATTTCGATTGTTGTAGGTATCACGCGTTGAGGTCTGTCAATTTCGGCAAGTTTAACAAGTCTTTCGTCGGGAACGGTTATAATGCCGACATTGGGTTCTATAGTACAGAATGGAAAATTTGCCGCTTGAGCGCGCGCGTTCGATAAACAGTTAAAAAGTGTTGATTTACCTACATTAGGAAGACCAACAATACCACATTTCAATGCCATAATTTATTTTGTTTGTCTGCAAAGGTACGAATTTTATTAATATCCATAAATTGTATTTGGCATAAAAATGAATTGTGGTTATTGCACAGTGTCGACTGTTCCTGACTTTTTGATTACGCTGTGGTTATTTTTTATTGATATTTCTGAATTTGGCTTGCATTTTTTTCTGTTCGGACATGACATGATCCTATCCAAACAGAAAAATTACGCATTGATATTTTTACTGTTTTACAAAATAAACTTTATTATCTCCGCAATCACCTGTACAATCAGTACTGCATTTCCAACTTTTATCATCATTACCCGCATAAACTCCACAAACTTTGTATCTATTACAAATTCTATCACCTGCAAGTTTTTCGTTATCATATTTTAAATTATATTGCAATTCGTAATAACGGCTATTGCCTTCATTTAGTTCCATTTCAAACGTCCAAAAAAGATATTTTTCTGTATACAGGCTCGTGCCGAAAGAGATTATTCCATCAGCATATTTCATGATTGAAGTACAAAAATCATTTTTGTCTATACAGTAACCTTCATTATATGGCGATTTTTTTTTGTTTTCACAACTGCGAACGACAACACGTTCATTCTTACCTTTACCTTTCAAATCATAAAACTTTTTTTCTCTATAATCACAAAGATAACGGATATAAAAGTTCCCCTGATTTTTAAAAATCTCAATATCAAAGAATTCACCTTTATTACCATTTCCCCAATAAAATTTCCATTTTCCAATCAAATTATCCAAACTCATTCCGCCTGCTTTTTCCAGCAAAAATTCCAATTCGTAAACTTTTTCCTGAATTTCCTGCTTATTGGGAACATCAGGACGAAACGAGAGGCAGGTGTTCAAATAATTAATAGCTTGTCGGTAATTTCCGGGGTCAAGTTTTCCCAATTGCTCATAACAAACAGCCAATTGCTCATAAATATCCACACATTTAGCATCATATTCAAGAGCCTTTTTGAACTCGGCGACAGCAAGTTTGTAATCTTCGGGTTTTTCAGCCGTTTTTAATGCTGCTTTGCCTCGTGTCATAAAACGGACTAAATTTTCATCTTGCGAGCAATCTTGAGCGGAAAGTTGTAAAGATAGTGCCGCTATCAATATTGATAAAAGTATCTTTTGCATTTTGAACATATTTTTATTGGTTACATAAATAATTCAAATACTTCTTCTATTTCTTCCTGTGTTGCCACGCCGCCTTGAAGTTCAAATTCACCATTATACCAGATGCCCGTGTAAGGAGTTCCCTCTATGCCCAAACTTTGCATGGTATAGTCATCTATCCTGAATACATTAACCTTGTAAAAATGAATGTCGTTTTTGAATTTTTTTGCTGCTGCATTGATATTCTTTTCCATTATTTTTGAATACTGGCAGTACGGACTGAAAAACAAAACAACGCAGGGCTTGTCATCTTTGTATGTATCATCACCTTCATCGTAAATATTTAAAACGTTTTCATAGAGTTGCGTTTGATTCAATTCTTTTAACTGGGCAAAGCAAAATGAAGCAGTAAGGCTAAAAATGGATATTATTATAATTCTTTTCATAATAATTTGATTTTTAAAATATAAACTTTGTTATTCGTACAGTTTTATTCCTACAGACAGTCCGAAATTAAAGCCTGTAAACGGAGAAACCTTTTTATATCCAAAGCCGTATTCGCAAAAAGGACTTATCATAAACAGATCCCAATTAATACTGAAATAAACTCCTGCTGCTGCGTTTAATTGATATTCGTTTGCATCATCTTTTAATCCAAAAACAGGATTAATGTTTTTTGTGGGAGCATCTAAAACTCTTGAAATCCTCATCAAACTCCAGTAGGGGCGTATAATAAACTTGTCTTCATCGCCAATGGGAATATTAAAACTCATTGTACTGGCAGCCATTACCATAAAAGTCAAATCGACAAGGTTCCTGTCAGGATCTTCTCCCAGTCCCGTAACAAAGCGGCAATAAAGCAATCCTATTAAGGAACAGGGTTCATAACTTATATAGTTCTTACCATAGTTAAAACTGCTGTTAAAATCGACGCCATAATAATAGTTATGAAGAGTCAAGTCAACGGTGAATGCGTCATACGATTTGGGTAAATTCACAGTAGACAAATGCTTATAGCCTGTCGAAATCATAATGCCCTTTTCGTATTGTGCCTTTGCTTCTTTTGGCAATAATATCAATGCCGATAAAATAATAAATATAATTTTTTTCATTTCATTTTTTAGTTTAACGTCCGCATCCTTAAATACAGACTTTTGTTAATAAAATTTGCTTGTTCTTTCTATTCGTATGGCTTTTCGCAGGAAATAATCCGCCCGTTTTTAATAAAGTTCAATTGTTTATTGCTTATAAAACCGAATGGAATTTACGTCCATAAATCTTTCTCTTTCTTCTATACTAAAAAGGTAGCATCAAACATTAAGTAGTGCGTTATAAGCTTCTATACTAATATTATGATTTTAAATGTTTTTTAACAGTAAATTTACTGACATGGTTTATAAATCTTCTTGCAACGTGGACACATATAACCTGTAAAATGTTGCTTGTCTTCATACCAACCACCCTCTTTGCTACAGTTATTGCATTCCTTTTTACACATTCCTGGCATCCAACCATCTCCGCCACAGACACGACAATTAGGTGTTTTGTCTGTCGTGTATCCATTTCTTACACAATTGGAGCAATGTCGCTGATCATCACAAGTAGCATTGTAATATCCATCCACACATCTATTGCAATCTACCCATTCTTTTTCATAATAATAACCACCACCCAATTCAACTTTACAGTTTGGGCATTCACAGACAATTCTTGAATTTTTACCTTCCTTTTTTGTGGTAAAAGAACTAACAGATAATACTATAAAAAGTAATGTCAGTGTTGATAAAATAAAACTAATTCTTTTTTTCATTCTAATTTTTAGTTTAATGTCCGCATCCTTAATGCAGACTTTTGTTAATAAAATTTGTTTGTTCCTTCTACTCGTATAGCTTTTCGTAGGAAATAATCCGCCCGTTTTAATAAAGTTTCTGCTCTTTATCAATTGTTTATTGCTAATTGCCCCAGTAAGCATTTTGTCCGTTTGCATTTTGGGCAGCAAACAGCGCGATTACGGAAATCGCGATAGCCACTAATGTTTTTTTCATTTTTGTTTTTTCTCTGTTATATCCCGGTTGAGCCGTCGATTTTAATTAATATTAATCCAGTATTTTACAGCCGGTAATATTGCATGAAATACAATTAACACAAACATTTACATTAGAGGAAATTTCAGGTTTTGCTTCTACATATGAACTGGATTCACCATAATCTGTTGTATATTTAAAATAAATCAGAACATAATTTTTTGTAGGATTATTATATTTGATATAATGATGGGTACCATCTTTATAGCAACTGTAAGTCATTCCACATCCACTTGCAGCGGAATTTACTGCTGAGCTGTTTGGAATTGATGGTGTTGCTGTTTCCAAATCCAAACTTTCATCATTAATATTTTCAGCTTGCGCTAAAACAAATGCGTTCTCATTTGTCTGTTGAGTCATTTCCTGTCCGTTTGCATTTTGGGCAGCAAACAGCGCGATTACGGAAACCGCGACAGCCACTAATACTTTTTTCATTTTCTGTTTTTATTTTAATAAATTTTTACAAAGTTAAGAAGCATTAAAATATTATTATGCGTTTTAATGTGGATTTATTCAACGCTTTGCGTGGATATATTAAACAGCCTTATTTGTTGCGCTTTATGAGCTGAACAAAACTGTCGGGCAAGTCTGATTCGTGAAGAATATTCTTATCAATTTCTACGGCAATAAAAATTTTGTCGGCAGTATTTGAGGAAATTTTGGCGGGCTGTTTTAAATAAATTTCATTTATAAAATCGAAATTCAGTGCTTGCGATATTTTTATCAGTCGCTCGACGTCAATGCTTTTTCGTTTGAAAATATCATATACGGTAGTTCGGTCGCAATTGATTTTGTCGGCAAAATCCGTAACTGTCATCGAACTTTCGGCAAGTTTCTGCTTTATTATGTTTCCTATATGAATATTTTTCATTCTGATAATTATGCTGTGAAATAAAAAACGTGGACTTCATTGTTACTATTGAGGCTCTGCAAAACCGGCACACTACAAGAAAAGCCCACGTATTTCACGCGGGCGTTGAACTTTCCTGTTCTTGTGTGTCTTGAAAAGTTTGCAGATTTTCAATAGAAGAACAAAAGCTAACGCCTTTTATCAGTATATGATTATTTTATTTATGTTTTCTTCATTTTTATATTATTTATAGGATACAAATTTATATAAAAATTTTTAAGTGCATTAGATTTTATATGCAACAGTATTTTTATAATGTAATTATCAGCAGGTTACATAGCAATATTCTTAAATATCACATTGATGTACATGGTTTTGGATTTTTGTTTTTATAAATTACAGACAATCATCCGCATAAAATTTTATTGAATATATAATGTCTATTAGAGTTTATATTTAATAGAACATTATATGCGTCAACTACAATATATTATTCTCCCGTCATTGCTTCGTCGTTACACTCCTCGCAATCTATAAAAGAACATTGCAACCGGATTGCTTCACCGCAAGCGGTTCGCAATGACGATTCAATAAATAGCTGAATTTTAAGCATGTAAGAATCTGTTCTATATAATATTTTATAATCATAAATAAAACCATAATTCCGGCAAATATTATTTTTACTATCTTTGTAAAAACATTTTTATGAATACAGATATAAAGCGAACGCCGATATCCGATTTTGGCGAATTCGGATTGATAGAACATCTAACCAAATCAATAAAAACTGTGAACAAATCAACTAAAAAAGCAGTTGGCGATGATGCTGCCGTAATGAACTACGGAACAAAATGCGCTGTTGCATCAACCGATATATTGCTTGAAGGCATTCATTTCGACTTGACATATACGCCGCTAAAACATTTAGGCTATAAAGCCGCCACAGTTAATTTTTCGGATATTTATGCAATGAATGCGCATCCGACACAGTTACTTGTTGCTGTCGGTATTTCGTCACGCTTTTGCGTAGAAGACATCGAGCAGATATATGAAGGAATAAAACTTGCCTGCGAAAAATATAATGTTGATTTGGTCGGCGGCGATACATCCGCATCGCTCACAGGATTAACGCTCAGCCTTACAGTACTTGGCGAAGCCGATAATGGAAAAATCTGTTACCGCAACGGAGCAAAGCCGAATGATTTGATTTGTTTGACAGGCAGCCTTGGAGCGGCTTACATGGGATTACAGCTGCTGGAACGCGAGAAAAAAGTTTTTGAAGGAAACTCAAACGTTCAGCCGCAATTTGATGGTTATGACTATGTACTGCAGCGGTTTCTGAAGCCCGAAGCGCGCAGGGATATTATTGACCTGATGGCGGATGCCGGCATTAATCCTTCATCAATGATAGATATTTCGGACGGACTGTCGTCGGAAATAATGCATATATGCAGGCAGTCAAACTGCGGAGCGCGTATTTATCTCGAACGTATTCCTATAGCCTCGCAAACATTCAAAATAGCGGAAGAAATGGGAATTGACGCTGTTACCGCAGCATTAAACGGCGGCGAAGATTACGAATTGCTGTTTACTCTTCCGCTGACTCTGCGCGATAAGATAAAAGATTTGGGCGGAATAGATGTTATTGGTCATATCACCGAAGCGCAGGCAGGCTCATATCTCATAACGCCCGATGGTTCCGAAATAGTATTGCAGGCGCAGGGCTGGCGGCATGTGTAAATACGGAAATACGCATTTTTCATTTTCATACTAAGTTTTGGAATACGTTATGATATCAAAAAAATTGTGGCTTTCCGGAACGATTTTTGTCGTTGAAAAATGGGATTTCATCGCACGGCACGACCTAACAGGTTTTTTTCAGGTTCTGAATATCGGTGAAATTGAACGCTTTTTTAAAAAACCCTACAAATGGGGTATTGGCTAAGCAAAAAAATCAATATTTTTGTACAAAAAAACAGTAAGTAGTTTAGAATTTTTTAAAACATGTAAAACAATGAAAAAGATAATCCTCGCTTGCCTGATGGCGCTGTTCGCCTGCAACCTGAAAGCGCAAACCAATGTCGATTCGCTTGTAAATGTGCTGAATACGCAGAAATTGACGGCAGAAGAGCAGTTGACTCTATACGACGAAATATGTAGAGAATATAGAGATAGAGAACTAGAAAAATTTATTTTATATTCCAATAAAGGATTGCAACTTGCCGAACAGGAAAAAAACACAAAATATGTTTTGTCTTTTAATCAATACATAGGAGAATCTTACTTTTTCAGAGGAATTTATGATACCGCGCTTGTGTATTATAAAAAAATTTTAGACCTGTCTGTTAAAACAAACGATGAAAAAATGGAGGCAATTACATATGCATCGATGGGTAATGTTTACTTAATACAAAAAAATGACAGTACGGCGTTGACTTATTATATGAAATCTTTACTTTTATTTGAAAAATTGGGGACGGAAAGAAATCAGATAGGAACTTTGATTAATATATCAAGTATTTGTCTTGATATGCAAAGTTATGACCGTGCAGTTTATTATATTGAAAAAGCTAAAGCGATAAACGGGGATTTTAATGACCCCTATGCAAATATGCAGATTTATGACCGACTTGGACGTATTTACTATCAGAAACGAGTATTTGATTTGGCTTTGGAGTATTATTCAAAAGCACTTGAAATAAGTCGTTCTATTGGACACATACAAGCTGAAATCTTGATGTTGCAGCAAATAGCAAGTATTTATTGTGAAGAAAGTCACAAGGATTTTGACAAAGCAGAAAAATATGCTTTAGAATCTTTGCACATTGCAGAAGCGATTAATAATTCTCAATTAATATGTGCGGCCTGGGCTGCACTGTCGTACATTTACCTTTATCAAGAGCGATATAATGAAAGTGACTCCCTTGCAACCAAAGCAATGGAAACGGATACTACAGATTTGGGTAGAAACTTCACATTATGTTCCAATATAATTGTTTCTAATATTTATTTGGGCAATAAAGAAAAAGCGCTGTATTTTTTTAATAAAATAGATGGAATGTATGCTTTATATTCAGGAAAAAATCATACGGAAACTCTTGCCGAAAAGGAAGTCAAATACGAAACCGAAAAGAAAGAAATGCGTATCGCCGCCCTCGAAAAGGAAAAAACGCTTTATACGTGGATTATAATCATAAGCGCAGTTGCGACATTGCTTGCTTTCGGGATTCTGTTTTTCCGCCACAAACTCAACATACAAAAACGCAGACAGGCTGAACAGCAAATCAAACAGCTCGAACAGGAAAAACAGCTTGTTGCCACACAGGCTATTATCGATGGTGAAGCCGCCGAACGCTCGCGCCTTGCCCGCGACCTGCACGATGGACTGGGCGGCATGCTGTCGGCTGTAAAATTAAATCTTAAAGACATGAAAGGATATTCAGTATTGGACAATTTTGATATTGACCACTTCAACAAGGCAATATACATGCTCGATCAGTCGATAGACGAGCTGCGGCGCGTTGCTCACCACATAATGCCCGAATCGCTGATGCGCTACGGATTGAAAACTTCGCTCGACGATTTTTGTCGTGCCATATCTGTTGCTCATTTTCGCTTCTTCGGCGATGATTCCGGTTTGGACAATCGCCTTAAAATACTTGTGTATCGCTGTGCCTACGAGTTGATAAATAATGCCGTAAAGCACGCTAACGCAACCAGCATCAACGTTCAGCTAATGATAGACAACGGACTGGTTTCGCTGTCGGTACACGATGACGGAACAGGCTTCGACCCCGAAAAGGTCACAAAAGGCTCGGGACTCGAAAACGTGCGAATCCGCGTTGCAACATACAACGGAAAAATGAACATTTATTCCTCGCCCGGCAAGGGTACGGAAATAAACATCGAAATAGAACCATCATGATAACAGTACACATAGCAGACGATCACCGAATGCTGGTCGAAGGATTAACATTATCGGTCAACGAATCGAACATTGCAAAAGTCATCGGTACATCTTCGTCACTGTCGGAATGCAGAAAGGCGCTTGATTTGCAGACGCCGGATGTGCTTTTGCTTGATATTAATTTCCCCGATGGCAGCGGAGTGGATTTTTGCACGGAAATAAAACAAAAGTTCCCCGGCATAAAAGTATTGATACTTACTACTCACAACGAATATTCGATAGCCAGGCGCGTGATGGATAACGGAGCATCGGGCTACATTCTCAAGAATGCCTTGTCGGAAGAAGTGATTGCAGGTATAGAAACCGTGATGGAAGACAAAATATTTATGTGCGATGAAATAGACATTTTAATGAAAAAACGCAGCGAAAATCAAATATGGCTCACTGTTCGCGAGCAGGAACTTTTACGGTTGATTATAGATGGCTATACAAATCAGGAAATAGCCGACAAGGTATATCTCAGCGTGGAAACAATAAAAACGTATCGCAAAAATTTAATTTTGAAACTCGGCGCAAAAAACTCAATGGCGCTTGTAAGAATGGCTATCGAACAAAAACTGGTTTGATATTCGTTACATTTTGAATGCGCTTTGCAGTAAATGAAATTTCTGCCGGTATATTTTGTGCTTCTTACAGTAAATTCCTGCCGATTTTAGGTTATTGCCTGCAAATCCATAACCATTAAAATTGCAATATGCAATAAATTTGTGTATTTATCTTTAAAACAGTTGCTAAAAATTACAAAATAACACTATTCATTACGAAATCAGCCATGTTTTATTGATAAAATTTATTGTTAATGTCCAAATTTTTACTTAAAATTAACAATATTTAGTTATATCCATATAGAAAAATCATAATAAATAGGGATTGCGGCACAGGAATATTGCCTGTAATTTTGCGCTAAAAACAGATATATGAGTAAAATTGGAATTTTTTACGGTTCGTCAACCGGAAACACAAAGGACGCGGCAGTGAAAATTGCTGAAAAACTGGGTGTTGCATCATCCGATGTACATGATGTTGCATCTGGAGTTACTGATTTTGAAAATTATGATGTTTTGCTTTTCGGAGCATCTACATGGGGTTTTGGAGATTTGCAGGACGACTGGGAAGACTATCAAAAGAAATTGACATCTGCAAACCTGTCGGGGAAAAAAGCGGCGATATTCGGCTGCGGCGATTCTGCGGCATATTCCGATTCGTTCTGCGATGCTTTGGGAAAAATTTACAGTATTATAAAGGAAAAAGGCTGTACGATAATCGGAATGGTTGACGCCGAAGGGTATTCATTTGATGCATCCGAATCGGTAATTGACAATAAGTTTGTTGGCTTGCCGCTTGATGTAAACAACGAAGACAATCTTACCGAAAGCCGTATAAACGCCTGGCTTGACCAGCTGAAAAAAGAAATATAAAGGCATAAATTTCGAAGCCACTCGGAAATTATTAATTAAACACAGGAAAAATCAGACAGTCTTGAATATAAACTGCCTGATTTTTTATTTCATTATTTTTGTCAAAGAAATAACTTGACCAAAGAAAATAAGCAGTTTTTATTATTAAATGCCTTATCAGTTCGAGAAATTTATGTAAATTTGTAGAAACATATTTTATATTAGCAGTGATTTATGAATGAAATAGACGTTTTTTGCAAAAATAATCAGCAGCGAAAATCATATTTACCCGGAACAGCTCTTCTCGATGTTGCATGCGACCTGCAGGTGAAACTCGGCTCGCAAACGCTTGGCGCTTATGTGAACAACGAGCTGAAAGAACTCTCGTACCGGATTTATACGCCGGTTACAGTGGAGTTTATTGATATTTCCAATCCCGACGGAATGCGTGTATATCAGCGTACGCTTACGTTTCTGCTGCAAAAAGCGCTTAAAGACATTTTTCCGAAGCATACTCTCATCGTACAGCATTCGGTTTCAAAAGGCTTATACTGTGAAGTCAGCAACGACGGCGAAGAGCTTACCATTACGCAAATCAACAGGCTCGAACAGTATATGCGCAAGCTTGTTGCCGAAAATATTCCTTTCATAAAGAAAAAAATACCGGCTGAAGATGCAATAAAACTGTTTGAGGCAAACGGTTTTCACGAAAAAGTATTACTGCTCAAAACACGTCCGCGCTTTTACACATCGGTGTATTTTCTGGATAATTATGCCGACCATTATTACGGTCCTTTGCTGCCATCAACAGGATTTTTAAAAACTTTCGGATTGGTGAGTTATTACAAAGGATTGCTGCTGATGTTTCCGCGAACCGATGAACCCGATAAACTCGAAAATATCGTTATACAAAACAAAATGTTCGAAATATTTCAGGAAAATCGGGAATGGAACAGGATTTTGGGTGCACACAGCGTAGGGCGCATCAACGATGCAATAGAACAAAACAGGTTTGGCGAGCTTGTAAAAGTTAACGAGGCTCTGCACGAAAAAAAATATGCATCTGTCGCCGACATGATTTCACAGCGTAAAGATGTGAAAATTATATTGATAGCAGGACCTTCGTCGAGCGGAAAAACTACTACCGCAAAACGTATAGCAATTCAGTTAAAAGTGGCGGGACTGAATCCTGTGATTCTTTCGCTCGACAATTATTTCGTTGACAGAGAATTTACGCCAAAAGATGAAAAAGGCGATTATGATTTTGAATCAATTCATGCGCTCGACCTGAATCTGCTTAACGAACAGTTAAGCACTCTGTTAGAAGGAAAAACCGTTTTGATTCCCAAGTTCTCATTTCATACGGGCAAGCGTTATTATGATAACGACAAACTTACAGTCGGCGAAAAGGATATTTTGATAATAGAAGGTATTCACGCATTAAATCCCGAACTTACCGAACATATTGACAATAAACGAAAATTCAGAATTTACGCATCGGCTTTGACATCAATAGCTCTGGACAGCAACAATCGCATTCCGACAACCGATAATCGCCTGATAAGACGCATAGTAAGGGATTCGCAATCGCGCTCATATTCTGCTCTCGACACAATACGCCGCTGGCAAAGCGTCAGAAACGGCGAAAACAGAAATATTTTTCCATATCAGGAAAATGCAGATGTAATGTTCAATTCATCACTGGTTTACGAACTTTCGGTTTTGCGAATTCTTGTAGAGCCTTTGCTGCTTAAAATTCCTCCTACCGAAATCGAATATGCCGAAGCCATTCGGCTGCTCAAATTCATAAGTTACTTTAGCCAGGCTGATATAAAAGACATAAAACAAATTCCGCCTACATCGGTACTGCGCGAATTTATAGGTTTCAGCAGTTTCTCGTACTGAAAAACTTTTATGACAGATAAAAACCGCTTATACAAATTTTATTTGTATTTTTGGTATCAGGAAGATATAAATTTATATGGATAAATGGACGAAATTAAGTATAGGATATGAAAGTTAATATATAGAAATAACATACAATAACGCAGAAAATCAAAATATTATAAAGTTTTGGTTTTAAGGAATTATTTGTATCAAATTAAAAAAGGGAAATGATAGATAATTATATTGTAAGCGAACCAATTGCAACATATGCTCTTTCTGATTTTGGTTTTGGAAATTATTCTGAAGCAAAAAAACTTTATCCTATTCTCAAATGGGCAGGAGGGAAAGAACAAGAATTGAAATATATTGTTCCGAATTTACCTGATAAATTTGAGAATTACTACGAGCCATTTGTTGGTGGTGGCGCAGTATATACTGCCTTGCAAGCGCAGCAATATTTTATCAATGATAAATCAAATGAACTAATAAATTTATACCAAAGTATTACAAATGGTAATAGAGAAACATTTTTTAAAGCAAATGACGAAATTATTCATAATTGGGATTTACTCACTAATGTAGTGCTAAAAAATAAAGATTTTTTTATTGAAATTTATAAAAAATATTCACAGAATTCAATTGATGAAAACAAACTTAAAAATATTCTTTTTGAATTTATTCTGTCTCATGCAGAACAATTTAACGGAATGTTTTCAGTGATTTTCAACTTCAATATTGAGAATTTTATAAAGGAAATAAAAATAAATCTCATTCGTAAGATAAAACGAATGAAAGAACTTGAAACACAAAAGGGGAAATTGCCTGATAATGACATTTTAGATAACATTGAAACCGCATTGAAAAGTGCATTTTATATGCATTTTCGGCATATTTATAATAATACGGAAAAATACAAAATAAATTCGGCATTCAAAGCATCTATTTTCTTATTTATTAGAAATTTTGCATATAGTGGAATGTTCCGTTACAATGCAAATGGCGATTTTAATGTACCCTACGGCGGCATTGCTTATAATAGAAAAAACTTTTTGAAAAAAGTAGATTATTTACGCACAAAAGAACTGAAATCATTACTTGATAAAACAATTATAGAGAATAAAGATTTTGAAGATTTTTTTTCTGATTACGACCCGACAAAAAATGATTTTGTTTTTCTTGATCCACCATACGATAGCGAATTTAGCGCTTATGCCAAAAACGAATTTACAAAGAAAGACCAAATCCGATTAGCAAATTATTTGACAGAGAAATGTCAGGCTAAGTGGTTAATGATAATAAAAAACACGGAATTTATCTTTAGCTTGTATGATAAAAAAGGGCTAAATATAAGTTCGTTTGATAAAACTTATTTAGTTAGTTTTATGAATCGTAATGATAAAAATGTGGAACATTTACTTATAAAAAATTATTGATATGGCACAGAGAATAACTGAAACGGAACTTATTTTGCCATCTTTGTATTTAATGAGTTTAAACAACGGCGTTATTACAACTCCCGAACTGATACAAAAACTTCGTGATATAATGAAACCGACAGGCGAAGATTTGAAAATTTTAGCAAAGCGTAACGACGATAAATTTTCTCAAAAAGTCAGAAATCTGATTGCCCATAGAACGTTTGAGCGATTTGGCTATGCTGAATATAATACAGGACAAATTGGTATTACGAATGATGGAAAATTGCATTTACAGAATAATCAAGACATCTTGGAATATTTGCTAATCAATGATTTTACATACGCCGATTTAACGGAAAATTTAAGAAAAGTGGAGAAAAACCAAAACAAAAAGAAAATAGAAACCTTTGATGAAAATATTATTATTCAAGAAGGTACTAAAAAACTTACGCAAGTTGCGATTTATAATCGTTCAACTATTTTGAGAAACTATGCCATTCAATATTTTGAACACGACAATAGAATTAATTGTCGTTGCTGTAATTTTAATTTTCAAGATTTTTATGGTGTGCCAATAGGTGGAGGCTTTATAGAAATTCACCATACTAAACCAATATTCAAATATGAGGACGAAGATTTAGCACATACACTTGAGCTGGCAGTTCAAAATTTAATTCCTGTATGTTCAAACTGCCACAAGATGATACATAGAAATTGGAGTAAGCCGCTTGAAATACAATCTTTAATTGAAAATATAGATGCTAATGGAATATTTGTAAGAAAATAATTATGCAAAACAACCTCCTCATACAATCCGACAACGTTTAATAGAATGGTCTTTCATTGCCGTTGGATTGGCGTTGATAAGTCGGAATTGGCAATACAAGCTGCCAAACAAAAACAGATGATATTCAAGGCGATTTATTTGTGCAAAAATTCATCCTGATAAAATCAGTAAGCTTGCCGATACGGAGAAAACGCAAAACGGCAATCCAACAAATTTGTGTATCTTTGTATAGTTATTTTTAATTGCATGTACACAGAAATAGAAATTAAATCGCTGATAAATAAAGCGTTATCAAGCATTATCACACGAAATTCGCCTGTAGAACTGTATGATCCGATTTTATACAGCATTTCGATTGGCGGCAAGCGTATTAGACCGGTATTATGTTTGCTGTGCTATAATCTTTTTAAAGAAACAATAGATAACAATATTATCATGCCGGCAGCAGGAATTGAGATTTTTCACGGATTTACTCTTATTCACGATGATATTATGGATAATGCCGAAATTCGTCGCGGCAACACAACTGTTCATAAAAAATGGAACAAAAATACGGCAATACTTTCGGGCGATGCAATGTGCATGGAAGCATACAGGCTTGTAACTCAAACGAGTACGAATTATTTGCCGCAGATACTTGATGTATTTGGCAAAACGGCGGCGCAGGTTTGCGAAGGTCAGCAGTTTGATATAAATTTTGAAAGCAGGTTTTTGATTTCAGAAGACGATTACCTTATGATGATAGGTTTAAAAACAGCGGCTATGGTTGCAGCGTCCGCAAAGATAGGCGCTATTGTCGGCGAAGCATCAATATCCGATTGCGAAAATCTTTATCAGTTCGGATATAATCTGGGAATGGCGTTTCAAATTCAGGATGATGTGCTTGATACTTACGGAAATCCGGCTGTTTTCGGAAAAGCCATAGGAGGCGACATTGTGTCAAACAAAAAGACGTTTTTGCTGGTGTCGGCTTTGATACGCGCGCAGGGCAGGCAAATGTGCAATCTTGAAAATCTGCTGAAAGCTGAAAACATTGCCGTAGATGAAAAAATAGAAGAAATCAAAAAAATATTTGATGAACTTGAAATAAAGCAGCTTGCCGATACAAGAATCAGTCATTATTTCAAAGCGGCAATGGAATACCTCGACAGGATTGAAATGAACCTGTACCGAAAAGAAAATATTATAAAATTTACTAACGAACTTATCGACAGAAATTATTAAAAACCGAATAATCACAAAAATAAAAATTATGTTTACCGAAATCTGCAATCGTATTTTCAAAGAAAGCATGGAAAAGTATCACGAAACCGATAATGTTGATACTCCAATACAAAACCCTTATGCTATCAGGACAGTTGAATATTTTTTATATCTTAAAAACTGGATCGATACTGTTCAGTGGCATTACGAAGATATTATTCGCAACCCGAATATAAATCCTGTCGAAGCCCTTGTCTTGAAGCGGAAAATAGACAAATCGAATCAGGATCGCACCGATCTGGTTGAGCTTATCGACAGTTATTTCCTTGACAGATATAAAGATGTAAAGCCATGCGCCGATGCAGCGATAAATACCGAAAGTCCGGCTTGGGCTATAGACAGGCTGTCGATTCTTGCATTGAAAATCTATCACATGCAGCAGGAAGCAATTCGCCGGGACGCATCTGCCGAACATAAGGCTGAATGTCAAAAAAAACTGGATATTCTGCTTGAACAGCAAAAAGACCTTTCGGGCGCAATAGAACAGTTAATCAGCGATATAGAATCAGGCAGAAAATACATGAAGGTTTACAGGCAAATGAAAATGTACAACGACCCGTCACTAAATCCTGTGCTGTACGAAAAAAAATAAAGTTTTATTCACGGGTAACATGATAATAAAATGGCATGTACTTTGATAATCCGGCTGTCTGCAATGGGAGATGTGGCAATGACTGTTCCCGTTTTATATTCTGTTGCCGATCGTTACCCTGACGATAAATTTGTATTGTTGACTAAAAGTAATTTCCAGTCGCTGTTCATCAACAAACCGCCAAATTTGGAAATCTATGCAGTTCACACAAAGGGCAGACACAAAGGCATAAAAGGCATGTGGAAGCTACTGCATGAGCTGAACGAAAAAAAAATTGACCGTGTCGCCGATTTGCATCAGGTATTGCGTTCTGTTGAAATTGACTGCTATTTTGGACTGAAAGGAAAAAAGATCGCCGTTATTGACAAGGGCAGGGCAGATAAAAAGGCTCTTACACGCAAAAACAACAAAAAATATTCACAGTTAAAATCATCTGTCGAGCGCTATCGGAATGTTTTTGAAAAATTGGGATATGATGCTTCATTGAATTTTTCTTCTTTATTTGAAGATAAGCAAAAGCACGATGAAATCCGTATCGGGATAGCGCCGCTTGCCAAACATGCAGGTAAAATTTATCCTGCTGCAAAAATGAATGAAGTAATTCGCTTATTGTGTGAAAAGCCGGCAATTAAAATATTCCTGTTTGGAGGCGCAGATGAACGAAAGCACTTGGAAAATCTTGCCGAAAACCGCAAGTGCGTGGAATTAACCACAGGGCAGCTGTCTTTTCACGAAGAACTTCTTTTAATGAACAGTCTGGATGTAATGCTTTCGATGGATTCTGCCAACATGCATTTGGCTTCATTGGTAAATATTCCTGTAATTTCAATTTGGGGAGCAACGCATCCCTACGCAGGATTTTACGGATACCGTCAAAATCCGGATAACGCGGTTCAGGCGGATATGCCTTGCCGCCCGTGTTCCGTTTTTGGAAACAAACCTTGCAGATACGGCACTTACGCCTGTTTTAGTCAAATAAAGCCCGAAATGATTGTAGAAAAAATTATGAATGTCATTAATTAATACATGTATCACATAATTAGCAAAATATGTTTTTTATTTTCGCTGCTGCCTTTTAGAGCGCTGTACCTTTTTTCGAATATTTTATATTTTCCTATGTATTATTGCATTCGCTACAGAAGAAAAATAACCAGAAAAAATCTTTTAAATGCCTTTCCCGAAAAGGATTTGAAAACAATCATCAAAATAGAAAAAAAGTTTTATTCCTTTTTTTGCGATTACATGGTCGAAACCGTTAAATTATTTTCGATAAGCGAGAAAAGTATTCGCAGGCGGATGACTTTTGAAGGCGTTGAAGATGTGGTAAAGGAAATGGGAAACGACAAATCGTGCATCCTGATACTGGGACACTACTGTAACTGGGAATGGGTAACTTCCGTTCCTTTGCATTTGTCGGATAACAGCAATTTCGTTTTCGGACAGATTTATCAGCCGCTGCAAAACAGCCTGTTTGACAGACTTTTTCTGAAAATCAGAAGCCGTTTTAATGCACAAAACATCCCGCGAAAAAGCATATTGAGAAGCATTGCCGGTTTTAAAAAAGAAAACAGGCAGTTCGTCATCGGGTTTATTTCCGACCAGACGCCGCAATGGCACAGCGACAGCCGCTGGATTGATTTCCTGAATCAGGATACCTGCGTTTTTCAGGGAACCGAACACATTGCCCGCAGAACGCAATCGGCTGTTTTTTATGTTGACATTAAAAGAGTAAAACGCGGATATTACAACTGTAAGTTTGTGCTTTTATCAGCCGGTCCGCATGAATTGCCGGAATATGCTTTAACCGACATGTATTTTCAGCATTTGGAAAAAACAATTCGCCGCAATCCGCCTTACTGGCTGTGGTCGCACAACCGATGGAAACGACCGCGAACAGTAATCGGCGATAATTAGTCAAATCAAAGCTAAACAAGCTGCTTATACATGTTTACGACATAAATCGCTCCTTACGGGTAATTCATTAAATATTTATACAGAACAGATTATTATATGCTTAAAATTCATCTGTTTATTGAAACGCTATTGCGAACCGCTTGCGGTGAAGCAATCCAATTGCCATGTTCTTTTATAGATTGCTTCGTCGTTACACTCCTCGCAATGACGGCAGAATAATATATTGCCGATAAGGCATATAATGTTTTATTAAATATAAACTCAGGTTTATAAAGATTATTATATTCGTTGATTTGTCTTGACGCAAAATCAGCCAACAGTAGAATCGCAAAACAAAAATCACCGCAGGGCGCGAGCCTCATACCTTCATTGTAAACCTAACAGGTTTCAAAAACCTGTTAGGTTTTGTTTCTGTTTCGTTCCATAGGAACGGAATGTTGGTAGAAACATAATCACCCCCATACCATCCGCGCGGAGCGCTGTTGATGACATGAAACACCGTCGGTAACCCGCGCGATATACACGTCGTACCGCTTTCTACCAACATTTTGTCCCTGACGGGACATTGTTTATTTACGATTTTCGTACTTGCCATTGACTATTTACTTTATAATTTTCAACTTTATAAACTTTCTAACTTTTTTCACTCTTCGTTCTTCAGGGCTCACCTGCAAAACCCTGTGTTTAGGCATAGAGCTTTGATAGGCGGAAAAGAAAAAAAGGAATATCAAGAACTCCCCTGAGTTCTGCCCTGAACGATTTGATTTTTGAGTTGAACGATTCCGCCGAGGCATTAGAGGATCGGTTCGTATAAAAGTTTAATATTTCTTCGCTGTGTTCATAAAAAGTTGCTGCAATAACGTTAAACGAGTGGAAGCCGGCTTCTTCTACCTTATTATACCATCGGGCCATATTTAGTCGGGCGCTGTCTTTGATGGAACGTTTGTTAAATATCATCCGCAGGCTGTGGGAAAGTGAATAAGATTTCTCCATGTCAGGATATTGTTCGAACAGGAGTTTGGTGCGTTTGCGTTGGGAATTCGTCTGTTTCTCCCCTGACTTAAAAAGCAGGTAACGGCTTCCGGCCAACAACTCTTTTCGGGTATCACCATTTTCAAAACGTTCGGGAA
>JAISDB010000047.1 GCA_031265155.1 Prevotellaceae bacterium
AAATGAACATAAAAATATTTTACTTGATTTAGGATGGTATCCTGAGATGAATCCAAATGGAAATTATTGTATAAAATTAATACAAAATAATAATTGGGGAAAACCATTAATAGATATAAACAATAAAGATAAAAATGAAATTATTAAAATCATTGAAAATATTTTATTGAATAATGTATAAATAGGAGTATGAGTATTATGATAAATAAATATATGTACATGGAAATTATATTTTACACTAAAGGTAAACATTGTAGAAAAAATCCACCGAATTTAAATAACGGAAAATATCGTCCTCATTTAGTTATAAAAGGCCGGAATGAATATTTAGGTATAGAATTTATTGACGGAGAAGATGTGATTTTAGGAAAAAGTATTTTGGCAGTGGCTGAATGTCTATATGAAGGTGTTAATTATGAATTATTGAAACCAAATGTATTATTTTTTATAATGGAAGGCGCTAATAAAGTAAGAGAAGGAAAAATAATAGAAAGGTTGGATGATTAAAATAAAGTAATGGAATACGGACAAACGTCGCATAACAGGACTGTTTACGTTTCGCCGCCGGTAGGCGGCAATGGCTTGAAAAGCCATATTTTCATAACCGCGGGTCAGCGACCCGCGGAATCTGTGCACAGATAACACTGCCTGAAAAGCAGAACTTTCAGAGATCAGAGTTAAGCACTAACAGTCCTGCCTTTCAGGCAGTGGTCGGGAGGTAGCTGTTTTCCGCGGGTCGCGACCCGCGGTTATGAAAATTACGTCCTTTCAAGACTGCAAGACCCTGACCGATGGTGCGTAACATCAATGAATAAATTACAGCAGGGTACGACTAAATGACTTTTCTTTATTGCTGCTGAACAGTTGCAAAACGGTTCCAAAAATCATTTTCCGGAAATGGCGCTGATATTTCGATTTTATTATTGCTTACGGGATGAATAAATTCTATCCTGCGAGCGTGCAGCGATATTCCTCCGTTGGCATTTGAACGCGGATATCCGTATTTCAGGTCGCCTTTTATAGGACAGCCTATCGCAGCCAGCTGACACCGTATTTGATGATGCCTGCCCGTCATTAATTCGATTTTCACCAAAAAATACGTATCGCTTTTATCTGCAAGCGCATAGTGTAATTTTGCCTGTTTGGTATTGATTGAAGGCTTTTCTCTGACAAATGATTTGTTCATTTCTTTGTTTCGAAACAGATTATTGACAAGAGTAGCTTCTTCGATTTGCGGCTTGTTTTTCACTATCGCATAATATATTTTATGTATGTTTCCTTCGCGAAACATGTTGTTAAGCCGCGCAAGCGCTTTGCTTGTTTTTGCAAATACAACCGCTCCGCTCACGGGACGGTCGATGCGGTGAACAACGCCAATAAAAACATTTCCCGGTTTATTGTCTCTTGCCTTAATGTACTGTTTCAAAACATCGCCCAGCGTTTCATCGCATGTTTTATCGGTCTGTATAATCTCGCCGGCATTTTTGTTCACAATAATTATGTGATTATCTTCATATAATATTCTATCATTGATATTACTGTCAGCCATTATATTTTAATTTTTACAAAACTACAAATAAAAGATAAAACAATCTGTTAAATAATAGATATGATTTAATAAAAAATCTTACATTTGCATATTTTTAAAATATTTTGAGGATAAAATAAAGTACAGTGAATACCGAAAAAATCTTAAAGTTCGACCGCCGCTATCTTGAAATGGCTGCAGTTTGGGCAAAAAATTCATATTGCAGGCGTCGGCAGGTGGGAGCAATACTTGTGAAAAACAACATGATTATTTCCGATGGCTTCAACGGAACGCCATCGGGATTTGAAAATATTTGCGAAGATGAAAACGACAGTACAAAGCCTTATGTATTGCATGCCGAAGCAAACGCAATAACAAAAGTTGCCCGTTCAAACAACAGCAGCGAAGGTTCTACGCTTTACATCACAAGCTCGCCATGCCTCGAATGCGCCAAGCTTATAATACAGGCAGGAATAAAACGTGTTGTATTTTCAGATAATTACAGAATTTCGGATGGTATCGAACTTCTGCAACGTGCAGGCATCGAAGTTGTGCAAATAAACTTATAAATAAAATAATCGTAACGAACAATAAAATAAAAATGAAAAACAAATTTACTGCTATCCATACGCTTTTGTCTGTAATAATAATAATTTCAGCCGCCTATCTGGGATTTAAATTAGGAACAAATCGCATGTCGATATCGCAAGGCATTGAAGTAAAAACACCTATAAGTAAAATCAACAAAATACTTCAACTCATATCAGAAAGATATGTTGACAGCATTTCAATCGACAATCTTGTAGAATCATCCATCCCGATGATTATTGAACATTTGGATCCTCACAGTACTTATTTTGTTGCCGAAGATTTGAAAGTACTTGACGAGTCGCTGCAGGGAAGTTTTGAAGGCGTAGGCGTAACTTTCAATGTATCAAACGATACGATTTTGGTTGTTAACGTTATTGAAGGAGGTCCGGCAAACCGTGCAGGAGTCGAAGCCGGCGACCGCATTATCCGTATAAATGATTCTGTTGTCGCAGGAAACAAAACAGACGCCGATAACGTTAAGAAAATGCTGCGGGGCGAAACAGGAAGCAAGGTATCAATAGACATTCAGCGACATGGATTCGACAGGGAAATTCCAATAATCATAACACGGGCAAAAATTCCTGTCAAAAGCATTGATGTAGCTTATATGATAAACGACAGTACGGGATTTATAAAACTTTCCACATTTTCGCGCAATACATACGGTGACTTCATAGCTGCTGCATCCAAACTGAAAAAAAACGGCATGAAAAAACTTATTCTCGACTTGCGCGATAATACCGGAGGATATATGGAGCAGGCAATAAAAATAGCCAACGACTTTTTTTCCGATAAAGTCTTAATCGTTTATACCGAAGGCTATAATTATAAGCGTGAAAATTTTTATTCATCCGGCAAAGGTCGCCTTGCCGATATCGAAATCAGCATACTTATAAATGAAATAACCGCATCGGCAAGCGAAATCCTTTCGGGAGCAATTCAGGACAACGACAGAGGTTTGATAATCGGCAGGCGCTCGTTCGGGAAAGGACTTGTGCAAATGCCGATACCGTTCGACGACGGTTCCGGTCTCAATCTTACTATTGGACGCTATCACACGCCCACAGGACGATGCATACAAAAACCTTACGACAAGGGACTGGAACAGTACAACCACGACCTGTACGACAGACTGTTAAACAACGAGTTTTTTGCCGCAGACAATATTCACTTCAACGACTCGCTGAAATATGCAACGCCAAAAGGAAAAACTGTATACGGCGGAGGAGGAATTATGCCTGATATATTTGTTGCATTCGATACAATTGAAGTGGCGCATGATTTCTTCCGGAAAATTTCTCAAAAAAATCTTGTGCATAGTTTTGTTATGAACTATACCGATAAAAACAGGGAATTAATTAATAGTATAACTTATTTTGAGCAGCTTGACGGCTTTCTTGAAACTCAACATGTTTTCGATGAATTTTTGAATTATGCGGCAACATTCGGAATAAGAATAAAGAACAGTGAACTTGCAGAAGCTAAAAAAATTCTTGACCCTGAACTGAAAGGACTGATAGGAAGGAATACGCCGCTTGATAACGAAGGTTTTTATCCGTATTACGAAAAAATAGATGTAACGCTGCAAAAGGCAATCGACTGCTTTACAAAGCACGAAGAAAATGATTGATTTTAGTTTGAAAATATCCGAATAAATATAAAAGCAATAAAACGGCAAATTATGAAAAAACTTGTTTTATTTTTTGTTTTTGCGCAAACATTGTGCATGTCATACAGTCAGCACAAGCCGCAACATTTTACCGGAGGAGCCGATATTTCCGCAAATTTCGATACTGCACGTCTGCACCGCATCGATGCCGCCTATCAGCGACTGATTGACGAAGGAATATTGCCGAATGCTGTAACTTTTGTAGCTCACAAGGGAAATATTGTTCATTACAAAGCTTTCGGCTGGCGCAATATTGAAAAAAAAATACCATGCCGCAGAGACGATATTTTTCGCATGGCATCGCAAACCAAAGCCATTGCTGTTGTAGCGCTTATGACGCTGTTTGAAGAAGGTCGCTTTCAGCTCGACGAAAGCATAAAAAAATATATTCCAGAATTTGAAAATCCTCAGGTTATCGAAACTTACAATCCTGCTGATACAACATATACGGCGCGTCCCGCAAAGCATGATATTACCATTCGTCATTTGATTACGCATACATCGGGAATTTCGGCATACGATTCGCAATTTGCGGCTATATGCGAAAAAAACGGAATACCTCCGCTTAACACAAAAGCTGATATTACTCTCGGCGAAGCCGTGCGGCGTTTGGCAAAAATACCGCTGGCTCATGACCCCGGACAAAAATTTACTTATGGCATGAGCATCGACGTTCTCGGATATTTGATAGAAATACTTTCGGAAAAAACAGTTGATACTTTTATAAAGGAACGAATACTGGATCCGCTTGGCATGAACAGCACCTGCTTTTATTTGTCCGACGACCAGACGGAAAGACTGGTTACTCTTTACGAATATACCGGAGAAAAAAAGCTGCAGCAAAGCACGCATCCTGTTCATCAGACATTTCCGTATGAGGGAGCGAAAAAATTTTTCAGCACGGGTGCAGGCTTGAACGGAACAATTGAAGACTATGCAAAATTCTGTCAAATGATTTTGAACGATGGCGAATTTAATGGAGTGCGTATTCTCGGGCGCAAAACTCTCGAGATGATGCGCCGCAACGGCGTAGGCGATCTTCGCGGCGAAATAGGTTTTGGCATGGCATGGGATGTTTTTCGCGAGCAGTATGCGCATCGTTCTGTTGCTTCGACAGGCTCGTCGCGCTGGGGCGGAATGTTCGGCACTGATTATGTAATTGATCCGAAAGAAGACCTGATACTTCTGATTTATGTAAATGTAAGTCCGAATCTTTCGGGTATCGACCCCAAAACTTTATTGCACAATGTAACCTATCAGGCATTAAAATAAACAGTTTATTGTTTCAAATGCAGGTATTTCGTTAAGAAATTCGTACGACTGCGTTTTAAAATTTACTTTACAGCAATAGGTGTCGGTTCCGTTGGTAGCAACAAGGTAAGGGACTTTGAATACAAGATTGTAACGAGATAACTGATTGAAAATACTTTGCGAAATCTTTACGCTTTCGGCTTTGCACTCAACCATCAGCAGCGGACTGCGATTACGACCGTACATTAGAATATCGCATCGCTTTTGCATTCCGTTCAATTTCATGCTGACTTCGACGCGCATTAAACTTACCGGATAATTCCTGACATTTGCAAGATACAGTATGATATTCTGCCTCACTGCTTCTTCGGGCGTGAGAGCAACATACTTTTTACGGACGCAGTCAAAAATTTGCTGCCCATCGGAAGTATTGCGGATGTTTAAAGCTTCCTGCCGTATTATATTGTACACGTTAATCACAGCAAAAATATAAAAATGTCTTACAGTTTGAAATTATATCCGACAGTGAATCCGGTCGGCAAAACATCTGTTTTTTCATAACAGGCAATATTAATTGTCTAATAATTTTGATATTAATATATAAATCTTTAATATTTTTTTCACACAAACAGCTTTTATCATGTTAAAAGCATAAAATTATAATTTCATTAATTTTTTTGTAAAATTATAATAAAACCCTGCATGTATAATCGCATTTTGGTTAACAGTTCAAAAAACCACAGCAAAGCTAACAAAAAAATATTACATTTGCACAATATATTCAAATAAATGGCAAAATTCAGCGGAAAAGATACAATAATAAAATATAATCAAATACTTGGCGATTTGAAGAATAAAATCTACAAGCCCGTTTATGTTTTAATGGGCGATGAAGTTTATTATATCGACAAGTTAAGCGAATTTATTGCAAACGGTATTTTGCCCGAAAATGAACGCTCGTTCAACCAGACGGTTATTTACGGAAAGGATGTTACCGAAATAAGCCTGATAGCCGATACCGCCCGCCGCTTTCCCATGATGTCAAACTATCAGGTTGTAATTGTTCGGGAAGCGCAGGATATAAAAAAAATAGAAGAACTAGAACCGTATATGAAAAACCCTTTGAAATCGACAATCCTGGTGATTTGCTATAAGGGGAAAACAGTAGATAAACGCACATCGTTTTATAAAGCTGTTGTCAAAAACGGAGAAGTGCTCGAATCGGTACAGCTTTACGAAAATGAAATTTCCGGATGGATTTCAACATATATCAAACAGCATGGTTTTGAAATAGAACCGAATGCGGCAGTAATACTCTCGGATTTTTTGGGAACGAATTTAAGCAGAATTGTAAACGAACTGCACAAGCTGTTTACCGTTTTGCCCGAAGGCAGAAAAAAAATCAGTGCGCTTGATATTGAAAAGAACATAGGAGTAAGCAGAGACTACAATACATTTGAACTCAGCAAGGCAATATCAAACAGAGACGTGCTGAGAGCAAACAAAATATGCCTCCATTTCGGTAAAAACGCAAAAGAATATCCTTTTGTTGTAACAGTATCGACGCTTTTTTCGCAATTTTCAAAAATAATGAAGTATCACGCACTGCGCCGACAGCAGCTTGGCGCTAACGATGTTGTTAAGGCGCTTGGAATAAATCCGTTTTTTATCAGGGATTACGAAGTGGCGGCACGTAATTACAGTATGCTGCAAACCGCAAAGGTAATTTCGCTGCTGCGCGAATACGACATGAAAAGCAAAGGTGTTAACTATATCGCCGCAGACAACGGAGAACTGCTGCGCGAACTGATTTCCAAAATATTTAATATTGATAATCTTCACTATAAAGTTTAACTGATAAAAATTATACAAAATGGATTTAACTTTAACAATTATAATTATTACAGCGCTTGCAACCATTGCAGCATTCGAATATCGTCAAGTTTTCGACAGGCTGCTGCTTTCGCCATACATGATTGTACACAAGAAAGAATGGTATCGCGTGATAACTCACGGCTTTATTCATGCAAACTGGGCTCATTTGCTCATAAACATGCTTGTGTTCTATTCGTTTGGGCAAGCCCTGATATATTACCTCGGCTTTTTTACGGGAAACGAAACAGTGCATTTTTTAGTTATATATTTTGGCGGCATGGCTTTTGCAACGCTGAAAACTGTCGTAAAAAATCGCGATAATTATGCATATCGCGGCGTTGGCGCTTCGGGCGCAGTATCGGCGGTAATGTTTGCATGCATATTTTTCAATCCGTGGAGCAAATTGCTGTTCATGGGAATTATTCCTGTTCCCGGCATAATTTTTGCAATACTGTATCTCGTTTATTGCAGCTACATGAGCCGCAACGGCAATGACAATATAAATCATGATGCTCATCTTTACGGAGCTGTTTTCGGTTTCGTTTATCCTGTTTTGGTTAAGCCCGATTTGCTGAAAATGTTTATTGATATGCTGATGCATCCCTCATACTGACAGTATTTTGGCAGATACCGATATTAATTGAACTACAGATAATGAAAAAAATATATTTTTTAATATTAATATTTTTACCGCTTCAAATATTTTCACAGCAAAATACAACTGTTGACGGCTCGGTGATTGATGCTGTTACAGGCGAAGAGCTTGCCTTCGTCAACGTGTTTTTTCAAGGGAAAAGCATAGGAACATCAACCGACCTGAAAGGCAATTTTCATCTCGAAACGCTTTGGGCTTCCGACGAAATAAATATTTCGTTTATCGGATACCGGACGCAAATACTGAAAGTCGAAACAGGCAAAAAAAACAGATACAAAATTTTGCTTGTTCCAGATGCCATCAGTCTCGAAGAAGCTATTGTGCGACCAAAGCGAGTCCGTTACCGGAAAAAGGACAATCCGGCAGTAGCGCTGATGCAGAAAGTAATCGAAAACAAAAAGCATAATCGAATAGAAGCTCACGATTACTATGAATACGAAAGCTATGAGAAACTTGAATTTGCGCTTGACAATATCAAGCCGGATTTGAAAGAAAAGAAAGCGTTACGCAACTTTCAGTTCATGTTCAATTATGTTGACACTTCCAAGCTCAACGGAAAGCCTTATTTGCCGATATTTATAAAGGAAACTGTCAGCGACAGGTATTACAGGAAATCGCCGGAAACATCGCGCGAAATAATAAAGGCGACAAAAATGTCGGGGCTTGATAAATATTTCGATCAGGCAGGGCTTTCGTCATATCTTGAATTGCTTTTCAATAATGTTGACATTTACAGCAACGACATCGAGATGCTCAACCAGCATTTTGTCAGCCCGCTGTCGAATATGGCAAATACTTTCTACAAATTTTACCTGCTTGATACCGTTGACATCGACGGAGTACAGTGCAGCAACGTAACATTTCTTCCGCACAATTCGGCTGACTGGGGATTTAATGGAAACATATACATAACCACAGATTCGACATATGCGGTAAAAAAAATTAATCTGAAGATTTTGAAAAAAATCAATATGAATTTTGTTGATGACCTGTCGCTGATTCAGGAATTTGACAAGGTCGAAAACACATGGATTCTGTCAAAAAACGAAATTAATATTGATTTCAGCATATTTGATAACAGTAATGGAATTTATGGAAAACGAACCGTAACCTACAAAAATTTCATATTCGACAAGCCGCGCCCCGACAGTGAATATAAAGGCGCTGAAAAGAAAATTCGCCTCGCAGATTCGGATGCAAAGCCTGCCGAATTTTGGCAATACGCCCGCCACGAGCCTCTTAACAAAAGCGAACAGGGCATTTACGATATGCTTGATACATTGAATAATGTAAAACAGTTTCGCAATTTTATGGATTTTATTATGATCATGTCAACAGGATATATTGAATTTAAAAAATTTGATTTCGGACCTGTAAATGCACTGTTCAGCTATAATGAAATCGAAGGAAGCCGTTTTCGCATAGGCGGAAAAACAAGCGCCAATCTGCATCCTAAGATCTTTTTTGAAACTTTTTTAGCCTACGGCGTTAAAGATAAAAAATTCAAATATTCGGGCGCCCTCACATATTCGTTCAAAAAGAAAAAATATCATCAGTGGGAATATCCGATGAACATGCTGACTTTTTCATGCGAATACAATACAAGAATTCTCGGGCAGGAATTGAATTACTCTACAGGCGATAATTTCCTGTTTTCGTTCAATCGCGGAAAGGTTGACAAAATGGTTTATGATAAAAGCATACGGTTGCAGTACGATTTGGAAACAGGCAACGGCTGGGGATTTCAGACTGCGTTCTCGTACATCGAACGCGAAGCTGCAGGCGCTCTTGTCTTTGAAAATGCCATTAATTCAGGCTTGAATAAAAACGGTAAGTTTTCAATAAGCGAATTTGGAATAAACATACGGTTCGCGCCGAACGAACAGTTTTATCAAAGCAAGCATTATCGCGCAACAATGACCAAAAAAGAGCCTGTAATAACGCTTTCGCATGTTGCAGGAATAAAAAGCCTGTTTGGCTCGGATTATAATTATCAAAAAACTGTTGTTTCGGCGCGAAAACGTTTCTGGGTTTCGAGTTTCGGATTTATAGATGCATTTGCAAGAGCGGGAAAAGTGTGGGGAACCGTTCCGTTTCCACTGCTGTTTATTCATGCTGCAAACCAGACTTACTCCTATCACCTGCAATCGTACAACATGATGAATTTTTTTGAATTTGCAAGCGACAAGTACGTGGAAATAAATCTTGCATACAATCTGCAGGGTCTGCTGTTCAACAGAATCCCCCTGCTGAAAAAAGCAAAATGGCGCGAAATAGTTACATTTAAAGCCGTTTGGGGAGGGCTTGACAATAAAAATTTCCCGGCAAATAATCTTTCGCTTTTCAAATTTCCCGTAAACGACAAGGGAGAAACAACAATGTTTACATTAAGCAAAAAGCCATATATGGAAGGAAGCGCGGGAATCGACAATATTTTCAGGTTCTTGAGAATAGACCTGGTTTGGCGCATGTCATACCGAAATAATCCCAATATTGACAAGCTTGGAGTTCGCTTCAGATTTCACGTTAATTTTTAATAGCTATGGAACAGTTTTTATTAATAGTAATTACGGTAACGTGCATAATTCTGGTTTGTTTTGCAGCCATGTCGATAAGCATCTGGATAAAGAAAAACGGAAAATTTCCCGAAACGGAAGTATCGCGCAATAAAAACATGAAAAAACTTGGAATAAAATGCATCCGGCAGGAAGAAATGGAACAGGCAAATAAAAACAGCAAGCAAACAATCAACTGCGACGACTGCGACGGCTGCTTTCTGAAAGATATAAAGAAGAAATAGCTGTTGATAAATTTTGAATTGTATTGCATATATATAGTTTAATTAGTCGTCCCTTAAAAAGTATATTTTTCAGAAAGAAAGATGATAAAGATATTTTTTCTGTTAATTTATCTTGACACAAAAGTAACCAACCGAAGCGTAAGCGAAACTCGCGAACATCAATAAAAAATAAAAACAGCGTGAGCAAAAAGTCAAGAGCAGCCGACGCTATACGGTAACTCCGATTTAAGACTGTGACCTGTGGGAACGCCGCCTGCTCAACGTTCTATTAATTTTTCTGCATGTTGACTATTTGAAAAATTTACTGACATGCAAGCACAAAAGTTGATTAGAAAATAAAAGTGGCATAGACTTCGCA
>JAISDB010000072.1 GCA_031265155.1 Prevotellaceae bacterium
ATATTTTTTTGAATATAAAGGTTGACCATCCATCGTAAAAATTTCCAATTCCAATATGAAAATAATACCGAAAATCTTTATCCGCCCTGCCCCAATGCGTACCTATTGCGTAAATCATAAATTAATTTTTAAAATTCTCATATTTTGTTTTTTGAGATTTTTCCTTGTTTTCTCTGATAATAATGAGCGTGTTAAAGTCGCTTACGAGCGCCTCAATGCGTTTTTGCATTACGCTGCTGTTTTGTTCCGGCATTGCTTCCAGTGCATTCACTATAATTTGCAGGTCGAGCGTAGAGAGATTTTCCATGACTAATTATGATTACATATTACATATTTATTTGTTGTTTCCTTGTGACATAAACAAAGTTGACAAAGCCATGATCCTGTGTGTACAACTTTATTTTTGTTTGCTTTGTTATGCAAATCTTTATGTAATCTGCTTACGTCTATATCAATATACTTTACGCAAAATGGGCATACTGTTATTGATGATAAACTCCTTGTTTTAAATTTTATTTTCATGACTAATCCGTATTTTCGGTTATATCGCCAATATTGACTGCAAGTTCCGAAGCAATAATATTCAGAACCGACATTTTTGTGAGGTCGCCATTCACGGCATTTTCACGCAGATGGCGATACAGAGTAGTTTCGCTCCATTCCATTTGATAAAGCAATTCACGCTTCAGCGTTTGGTTTTCTCTGATTTTTTTGATAATGTCATTTTTTACTTTCATTTTTTTATGTCAATTTTGAAAGTGCAAATGTAAATAAAATATTTACAAAGTACAAAAAATATTTACAAAAAATCAAAAATATTTTACAATAAAAATTATAAATATTTATAAATTAGTAAATTATGAACGCAAAAAAGATTCATGTAGGAAATTATGTTAAAAACGCTGTAAAACAAAGTGATTACAGCTTGTCGGATGTCGCACGTAAAATCGGCGTTTCCCGGCAAAAATTGAATGGTTGGCTCAATAGAGATGACATGTATGTAAAAGATTTGTTTACGATTTCAGAGGCGATTAATTACGATTTAGTTAAGTTCTTTTGTATTCCTGAAGATAATGAACAAGAAACAAAGGTCATTCTTCATATTGAAGTAGAAAAAAATAAAATAAATGATGTTTTAAAAATAATTAAAGACAAACAATTATATAATATTTTAAAAAAGGAATAATATAAGGAAAAAGAAAAAATAACAACAGATGAATTAGTTCGTAAATTACCAAAATATTTAATTTTGAGTGGTCGTTCTACTTTGTACCATTTATTAATTTGTAAACATGATTGGGATATTTCATTTGCCGATTCATATCAAATGTATTATGCACGACAAACAAAAACAGGTTTTAATACGAGTAAACCATTGCTGAAAGCAATAGGCAAAACTCTTAATCTGGCATTGAATAATATGAATGATTTACTTTCTGACGAAAGTGAGAAAGGTAATTTAAATGGAAGAACATATAGAAAAAGAGCAAAATACACTATATAGTTTTTAAAAGTAAGTTACACAAATGCTATTTGCAATTAATTGAATATCATTTTGTTAAAAATTATATTTGTGTAAATATTTAATGTAATTTATATAAAATACAAAATAAACAAAGGTAAATAAGTGTATAGGTGTGTGGGTTAAATCATGTACACACTCAAAGAAATGATAAAAGAAAGGATATGAAATTGAAATATTGGCTTTTGGTAATAAAATATGGATATTTTAAATGAATAATTAAAAAATAAATAATTATGGCACATGTTATATATTATACTCTTTTCCCTTATAATTTTTATATGGGGAGGAAAAAGATAGCGAGATTAAGTGTTTCAGGAAAACTTATAAACAGATTACGAAGAAAATACCCTGAAATAATATTGAAAGAAACAGGTGTGCCATTTAAAGATGCTTACGTAATATATGATTGTAGTATATCGGATATTCCATACGATTTTTTAATCCAAATGCTATATGCATGGGTCGGTGGAAAAGATAAAATAAAAAAGGTTATAAGTAAAGTTGAATTTGAAATAGAACTTGAACATATTATTGATGAAATAAAAAAACAGAAAAACAAATACAGTTAAATACAGTAAATACAAAAATAAACATAAGGATTAACAGGCAGTAGGTAAAAGTGTAAAATCCCATCTTTCACCCGAAAATTGTAACCGTTGTGGCGTAAGGGTTTTAGAATAATGAACTGTCATTAATATTCGAGATCAACTTGTTACATGCTTCCATTGCCACAGCCGAACATTATCTTAAAAGGCATGGCGTGAGCAAAAAGCCAAGAGCAGCCCGATGTTAGATTTCTTTTGTAAAAGCGCGTCTGCGTTTGTGTTGCTGCGTTTTAAAATATTCCCACTGGCTTTGTATCTTTTCGTTTATTTCCAATTCGGGATTACTTTCGGCGTATTCAAATCCAAGCTGTTGATATACAGGAATCAAGTCAAAAAAAAGCAAAGCGTTTACGCCTTTATTTTGATATTCGGGTTTCAGTGCAACAATGAGTAAATCAAGCGCCTTGTTGTTTTTGCACTTCAATGCTTTTAGCAAATGATACCATCCGAACGGCAGCAATCGTCCTTTTGCTTTTTGTAATGCTTTTGCCAGCGACGGCATCGAAATGCCGACTCCCAAAAGATTTTCTGCCGCATCGGTTATCAATGTTACCATTTTCAGATTTATCATTGGAAGGTACGTTTTGATGTAATAGTCTATTTGTTTCTGGGTAAGGGGAACGTATCCGTAAAGCGGCGCGTATGCTTCGTTTACAAGGTCAAAAATTGCCTGACCGTAATCTGCAACAAGTTTTTTGCTGTCGGTATATTTTTTTATTTTCAAATCGAATTTGTTCTGAACGATCTGGCTGATGCGTTTATGTTTTTCGGGAATAAATTCGGGGATAAATATTTTATATTCAACCCAGTCTACTGCTTTTTCAAAGCCTAATGCTTCCAAATGATGCGAATAGTACGGATAATTGTAGATTGTTGACATTGTAGAAATCCGGTCGAAGCCTTCTATCAGCGTTCCTTCACAGTCCATGTCGGTAAATCCGAGCGGACCGCTAATGCTTGTCATTCCGTTGCTTTTTCCCCAATTTATAACGGTTTCAACAAGCAGTCGTGAAACTTCAATATCATCAATAAAATCCAGCCAGCCAAAGCGCACATCTTTCCTGTTCCATGTTGTGTTTGCTCGGTTATTTATAATTCCTGCGATGCGCCCGACAATTTCATTATTTTTATACGCGAGCCACATTTCCACGCTGCAAAAATCGTGGGCGGGATTTGCTGCCGTAAGGGTTTTTATTTCGTCCGATATTAGCGGAGGAACCCAGTACTTATTGTTTTTGTATAATTTAAAAGGAAAAAGGATAAATTTTTTTAATTCTTTTTTCCCGGATACTTTTTTTATTGTCAGATGTTCGTTCATTATGCAGTTTTATTGGTTTACGAGGCTGTATTTTTTACAGTTCAAACATTTTCTTTACTTTGGGAATAAGGCTAACGGGATGTTCCCGATACAGTATTTTACCTTCGGGCGATATTAATATGCTCGCAGGAACGCCGAGAATTGCATATTTTTTTTGAATTGATTTGCCTTTTTCCGAATGGGAATCATTTAAGTGTATCCATGCAAGTTTGTCATCTTCTATTGCTTTTATCCAGTTTTTATCATTTTGCTCGTTGCATGCTATACCTATAAATTCTATATTGGCATTATTTTTTTTCAAATTGCCGTACAGTTCCACAAGCAATGGACTTGATTGTCGGCATGGCCCGCACCACGAACCCCAAAAGTCAATTAAAACGTATTTTCCTTTGAAATCCGATAAGGTAATTTCCCTTCCATCCTGCGCTTGCAGTGTAAAATCGGGCGCTGTTGCACTTACTTCGGACGAACGTATATTTGTAATATAATTTTTCACCAATATTCCTGCAGGAGAATTTTGTACCCGTTCCGAAAGCGCAGAAAACGCTTTTTCGTATTCATCAAAATTTTTCATTAAGTCGTAGTCGTAACGAAGCAATGCAGCCGAATAAGCCATGTCGGGATTGTTTTTTACAAATACGTTTTCCAAGCTGCGAATACTTTCGGCTATGCCGTTTGCTTTATTAATTAAGTCCATTGCTGTTTTTTGCAATACGGTATCATTCGTTTCGCGAGATTTGGCAAGCATTTTAATCCCTTCCTTTTGAATATTCAGCACGCTGTCGGTAATGCGATTCATTTCCTGCATATCGGCGTGATCATATAAACCTCCCGTCTTTTTGATAAAACGCCAATCGGTTGAATTGCCTGTTATACTTAAATCGGCGTAAGATTCCAAAAAGCATCTGGGACCTTGTGTGTGTTCGGGTTTGAATTTTTCGTCGGGTTTAAGATAAGCAAGCTGAACATAAGAGTCGCTTACTTCTGTTTTGAGCGTAAACTCGCCGACTTTTTCAACAGCCGCCGAATCGGTTGCTGTCCATTTTGAACCATCGGCATCTTCGACCGACAATATTATACGGTCGCCGATTTCCAAACCATCAATTTTTCCGTTTATTACGTTTTGCTTTTCATGTTTACACGCAAAAAAAGACATGCATAACAGCAACAGGCATAAAAATTTACTGTTCATATTAAGTATTTTATAGTTTACTGATAAATGAAACATTGTTCAAGCATATTATTCGATTCCAAACATTTTCTTTACTTTGGGAATAAGGCTCACGGGATGTTCGCGATACAGTATTTTACCTTCGGGCGAAACCAGAATACACGTCGGAACTCCGACAATGCTGTATTTGCTGCTGATATTTCTGTCAATTTTCAATTGTATCCATGTAAGTTTGTCGTCTTTGATTGCTTTTTTCCAAACCTCGTCGTTTCTTTCGTTTACGGCAATGCTTATAAATTCCATATCCGCTTTTTTTGCTTTCAGTTTATTATACAGCTCCACCATCATGGGGCTTGACTTTCGGCACGGTCCGCACCACGAGCCCCAAAAGTCAATTAAAACGTATTTTCCTTTGAAGTCCGACAGCGTAACTGTTTTTCCATCAAGCGCCTGTACGGTAAAATCCGGAGCTGCGGCTCCGGCATTTGCCTGCGCCTGACTTTGCCTTGTGCAAAGCATTAAAAGTAAAACGGCAGTAAGCGCATGTATAAAACTTCTTTTCATATTTATTTTCATTGGCAAAATCAAATGATTTCGAGCTGTTTAGCCACTTTCACTATTTTGTCTATTGCAAAGTCAATCTGTTCTTTCGTATGAGTTGCCATCAGCGAAAAGCGAATCATTGTCATGTCTTCGGCAACGGCTGGCGAAACAACAGGATTTACGAATACCCCTTCGCTCATCAACAGTTTCGTACACATGAACGTTTTTACGTTATCGCGGATAAGTATCGGAATAATCGGCGTTTCGGGATGTCCTATGTCAAATCCAAAATCGCGGAATGTTTTTATTGAATACCGTGTCATGTTCATAAGATGTTCCATGCGTTCGGGTTCGGTTTGCATTATTTCGAGAGAGGCAAGTACGGCGGCTACCGAAGCGGGCGTCATGCTTGCGCTGAATATCAGCGACCGCGAGGTATGCTTTATGAAATTGATTATCCGCTCGCTGCCTGCTACGACTCCGCCGAGCGATGCAAACGATTTGCTGAATGTTCCCATTATTATATCAACCTTATCGGTCAGTCCGTAGTGCGATGCCGTGCCTGCTCCGTTCTTGCCTATCACGCCTAAGCCGTGAGCATCATCAACCATAATGTTGGCTGTGTATTTTTCGGCAAGTTTAACAATTTCGGGGAGATTGATAATATCGCCTTCCATGCTGAAAACGCCATCAACAACAATGAACTTGATACTGTTGGCTTCGCAGCGCTTCAACACGTTTTCGAGCGATTCCATGTCGTTGTGGCGAAACTTGAATGTTTTTCCGAATGCAAGCCTTGCTCCTTCGATTATCGAAGCATGATCCAGTTCATCGAGAATTACATAGTCGCTGCGTCCGATAACGGTAGGTATCACGCCCTGATTTGACTGAAAGCCGGTGCTGTAAACTATTGCAGCTTCCTTGCCTAAAAATTTGGCAAGCTTTTCCTCAAGCTCGACATGAATATCCAGCGTGCCGTTGAGGTAGCGCGATCCTGCACAGCCTGTCCCGTATTTTTTTATGGCGGCAATTGCTGCTTCCTTAACTTTTGGATGACATGTAAGTCCAAGATAACTGTTTGAACCAAACATTAATACATCTTTACCTTTGATTTTTACAACGGTATCCTGTTCCGATTCTATCGGTCGAAAGAAAGGATATAATCCCGACTCTTGAATTTTATCGGCAACATCAAATGATATGGCTTTTTCTTCAAGAAGATTTTTATGACTGTGAGTTCTGTTTTTCATTTTATTTCAAAATAATAACCGACAAAAGTAAAAAAAATATTCATTCTAAAACCATTTTAGTCTTATGTTTTATTTGTTTGCAAATGTAATATATTTATTATAAGTAAAATACATCAAAAACTATTGAGTGAAAATTTGTAATTTTTATTCAAAATCAGGGACAGTATTCGCTTGGCGATACGCCGAACTGTTTTTTGAAACTCACCGAAAAGTGCGGCAGGGTGCTGAAACCTGTCATGTCGGCTACTTCAGATATTTTGTATTTGCCTTCCGATAACAGCTGTGCGGCGCGATTCAGTTTGTACGTTTTGAAAAAAACATTTGGATTTTCTCCTGTAAGTCCTTTTACTTTGTAATAGAATTTGGTTCGCGAAATTTTAAGTACGTTAATCATGCGCGAGATGTTGAGTTCGGTATTTGAAAGTTCGTTTTCCATCAGTCCGTAAAGTTCGGTCATAAAAGCGTTGTCTTGAGGTGAAAGCATATTTGTTGCAATTTTATCTGTTTGTGTTGATTTACTTAATATTCGGCGGATGTTTTCGCGGTTTTTGAGCTGTGAATTTATCAGCGCCAGCAGGTAGTTCGGGTCAAAAGGCTTGGTTACGTAAGCATCTGCTCCCGCATTTAATCCTTCTACCTGACTTTCGATGGTTATTTTGGCGGTGAGAAGTATTACGGGAATATGGCATGACTGCATATCTTCCTTTATCAGCCTGCACAGTTCATATCCGCTTGAATCGGGCATCACAACGTCGCTTACGACAAGATCCGGCGATTCGTTTTTTACTATTTCAAAGGCTGCCGATGCATCAAACCGGGTAATGATTCTATAGTAAGGCGACAATAACATTTTCAGGTAATGAGCAATTTCCGTATCATCTTCAACCACAAGCAGGGTGTACTGCCGTGAAGGTATTTCCCTTTCGTTCAAATAATACTGTTCGCCTGTCAGCAGCGGAAAAACAACATCCTGCTCGCCGCTGCCCTGCCTGCATTCTTCGCTGCCGTAGGCAATGTCGTTTACCGGAAGTATAAAGGTAAACACAATATTGCCGTCATCTCTGTTGCCTGCTTTAATATATCCGTGATGAAGTTCGATAAGGCATCTCGTATAGTATAAGCCTATTCCCGTGCCCCAGTTATATATTCCCTGATTTTTATTTTCCAGCTGAAAATAGCGTTCGAATATTTTTTCGAGCTTGTCTTCGGGTATTTCCGCGCCTGTGTTGGCTACCGATATTTTTACATATTCGGTATCAACATCCCTGTCGGTGAGAGTAAATATTTGCCGGGCAATTTCACGCCGTATGACATCAAACGTAATCAGTATTTTACCGCCTGTTTTTGTGAATTTCAAGGCGTTTGACATAAGATTTCCGATGATTTTATCAAACTTGTCAACGTCGAGCCATACTATAAACGAATCGTCCAGCCCGCAGGTATCCAGCGAAATGTTTTTGTTGTTGGCATTGATTCTGAAAATATCTATCTGCCGCGCGAGTACCGAAATTATATCGGTGCGATTGACCCGGAGCTTCAGCATGCCGTTTTCGATTTGATTAAAGTCAAGCAGCTGATTTACAAGTTTCAACATGCGGTTTACGCTTCGCTGAATTATATACAGCAGCTTTTTATTTTTGTCGTCTATGGATGTATCGTTGCACAGTTGCGTGACAGGTCCCGAAATCATTGTAAGCGGAGTGCGAAATTCGTGCGAAATGTTTGCAAAGAAACTCATATTCATTTTGTTTACGCGCTGTTCCTGCTCTTTTTCATTTTGTGCGCGCAGGGCAAATTCTTTTTCCTTTTTTATTTTGAGATATATTCTTATCAATACCGCTGTTATTATTAATATCAATAAAAAATAGCCGCAGTATGCCCACGCGCTTTGCCATGGAGCGGGAAAAACGGTAACGGGTATTGAATTTTCGGTATCGGCTACGGTTTCGTCGTTGCTTGTGATCTTTACCTTGAACCTGTACTTTCCCGATGGAAGATTTGAGTAGTACGCTTCGCGATTGCTGTTTGCTTCTATCCATATTTTGTCGAAGCCTTCCATCATGTAGGAATAGTGAACCTGTTCGTATTCCGAATAATTGAGAGCGGCAAACGAGATTGAAAAGCTGTTTTGGCTGTGTTTGAGATTTATTGACGGCTTGTATGCAAGATGTTTGTTTATGCATTCGCCTTCTGCGGGAATAATAAGCTTGTTGTGAATTTTCAGGTCTTCAAACAGCAAGGGAACGTTGCGCTTGCTTACCTTGGTTTTTGAATTAAGAAACGTAAGCCCGTGAGTGCCTCCGAAAACGAGAGTTCCATCAGCCATTAAGCATGAACTGCGGCTGTTAAACTGATTTCCGCCCGTGCCGTCTCCGGTATGGTAATTGGTAAACTTGCCGTCAGTCCGGTCGTATTTGCTCAGTCCGTACAGTGTTCCTGTCCATATGTTTTTATCGCCATCTTCGTTAATGCTTGAAATGTCGTAGCACGATGTTCCGGGCATCTCTTCCATTTTGCCGGTTGGGCGCGAAAATCTAAACAGTCCGTTGGTTTTTGTTCCTGCCCAGATATTGCCTTCTGAATCCTCAAACAGCGATTCGGGAATAAAAAGCGAACGCCTGATAAGGCTGCGGATTTCTATTTCGGTTACATCCCATGTTCCGGTATTTATAAGCTGCAGGTTTTGATTGAACGAACTCACAAGCAATTCGCCTGTTGACAGTTTCAACATGCTCGACGTAAATACGAATGCAGCCGTATAAAGCTGTTTATGTGTAAATTCCGTTTCGCCACTACGCAGCATGTATATGTTTTCGCCGTAGCCTGCGGCAAATATTGTTCCGCTGTCATCCTGAGCCATGCAAAGAATTACGGATGGAAATTGAAATACGGCTTCTTTGTTCAAATTGCCATCGCCATCGTATTTGCATTTGATTATTTCGCCGGTTTCGGTCATCAGCCATATATAATTGTCATCGTCAACAAACAGGTGTAAATCTCCGGCTTTGAAAATCTGCTCGTTTGGAATAAACTGCCTTGTGTCGAAATTCTTTATCGTTTTACTCGACGGACTGTATACAAACAGCCCGTTCAGCGATGTTGACATCCAGAGATTATCGTTTTTGTCGGTAACAGCCGAAGTAACCGATTTGTGCTTCATCGCCGTCACAAGATAATAATTGTTGTTAAACCGTTCTTTATAACTGTATTTTATTACATAACCCTGATCAATCGAACCAATCCACAGGTTGTCCTGCGAATCGGTAAACATGGTTGTAATTCTGAAATTCGGAGCTTGAAACGGGAAGTTTTCTTCCGTCTGAAAAACAATATCATCTTTCGCAAAATCGTAAATAAACAGTCCTGCCTGAGTATTTATCAGC
Organism: Prevotellaceae bacterium; assembly: GCA_031265155.1. Classification (GTDB taxonomy): domain Bacteria; phylum Bacteroidota; class Bacteroidia; order Bacteroidales; family UBA932; genus JAIRKV01. The sequence goes on from JAISDB010000072.1 coordinate 9,796, forward strand.
AATGCCGTTTTGGAGTATTGATGCATGTGAGTTACAACGGTTTTCGACAGCAGTGGATGATTTTGTACCGTTTCCGGAGTTTTGATGAGCTTGCCTGCTTTTGTGTCGAAAATGAGCAGGCTGTTTCCCGAACCCAGCCACAGTTCGCCGTTATTGCGCATGAATGCATAATAAATCATAAAATCGGTTGTAAATGTCTCTTTCAGTACAATGTCGGGTGATGAAAACTTGCTGATGCTGTTTGAGCTTATAACCCAGATATTGCCGTTTCTGTCGGCAAAACAGTTTCCGTTAAACGTTTGTTCCCTGTTGAAGCCCGAATTGACAGATTCAAATTTGACTTTTTCTTCGCTGTATCTGCACATGATATAGCCCAGATTTATGAAAATATGCCCGTGGCTGTCTTCTATTATTTGCAGCACATTTTGACTTTGAGCCTCAATCGGTATCCGTTTGAAGCGGTCGGTGTCGGTATAAATGCAAATTCCATTGACGGTAGCAAACCACAGTCTGTTTTGAGAATCTCTGTATATCTGCGTTATGACGTTGTCGCTCAGGCTAAGCGAATCGGCGCTGCTGAAATATTGATGAATTTCATGAATGCTGTTTTTGTTGGCGCCGCGCAGAGTTCCTATCCATATATGACCCAAATCATCTTCGGCAAATGATGTAACCAGCTGATTGGATATGTCTTTGGCAACGGTTTTTCCTTCAGCCGGTTTTTCCTGCGCCGTATGTTCTGCTGCCGTACACGCAACTACAAGTAAAACGGCTGCCGGCAATATTGTTTTACAGATGTTTCTCATTTTTATTCAATATTATATAGAACAGATTAATTATATGTTTAAAATTCAGCTATTTATTGAACCGTCATTGCGGACTTGCCCGCAATCCCCTGTCGCTTTTGGGGATTCTGACTTTCGTCGGAATGACGGGGCAATTCACCGTTCGGCACAGTCTCCTGACTGCGCCGTGCTAAAAGCAAAGCTCCTGCTTTGCAGCAAGGCAGAGCCTTGCTACTATCTTCGACGTAGCGGGACGCTACGCCGAACGCCGGACATTGTTTATTTACCATTTTTCTATTTATCATTGACTTTATGACTTTATAACTTTCAACTTTTGACTTTATAAACTTTCAACTTTATACTTTCATGTTTTGCCCCTGCATTATCCATTATCAATTGTTAATTGTTAATTATCAATCATTTGTCGTCCTGTCTTAAATAAATGTTTTACTTTCCTGAATAAATGTCTCGCCTTACTGCGCAAAAATTTTGCCGTTCATTTAAAATTCTCTGTCTTATAATTTAAATTATAAGACAATCGTATAGCAAGTATATCAATAAGATATTAGCAAAACACGTAAAAAATATATTTTTTGAAAATTTTGCAGAAACGATAAATATGTTAACTTCGCGACTATAATTTTTGTCCTATAATTTAAAATATCGGACAAAAAAAATTTTATAAATGTTAAAATATTCACGTAAATTTTTGATTTGCTGTTGAATTATTTATTATTGCGGGTTGATAAATTTTTAAATTACTAAACAGCCAGCTCCTGATTCCGTGTGAGTGAGCGTTTGCAATTTCACATCATTACTGTGCTTCGCACTATGTATATTTTGCCATTTTGGCACTGCGCTGCTCCTGCTTCACAAGCCCGTCATTGTGGGCATGACCCGCAATCTCATCATTCAAGTTTGTAAACCTGACAGGTTTTTGAAACCTGTCAGGTTTTGTAGATTCTGCGTTCCGTAAGAACGAAATGTTGGTAGAAACATAATCACATCTGTACCTTTCGCGCGGAGCGCTGTCATTGACTGGAAACGCCGCAGGTAACCCGCGCGACATGCATGATGCATTTCTTTGCCCCCGAGCTACGCCTGTCGGCTTGCACGGGGTTATCCACATTGCGTCCCGTCGGGACGCCTGCCGTATGCTGACTGTTGTTTCTACCGACATTTTATACCTTACGAAACATTGCTTATTGACCATTTTTATATTTACCATTGACTTTATAACTTTCAACTTTATAAACTTTATAACTTTTCACTTTTTCAATTATAAAAATACAGGAACAATATCAATATATTGTGCACCGAAATGTTAAAAATAACAGATATGAACAAATAGATAAAAGATTGAACAAATAGAAAACATCGCAAGACAAATAAATAAAAATTTTATACAAATTAGAAACTGTCTGTTACAAAAACGTAATAATATTGCAGCGTGAAATATTATAAAATTTTAACATTAACCTTATAGTAAATTCAATTAAAATGAAAAATCTCATGAAAGTAGATCAGTTAAAAAAACAAATGACATTCGTTCTTCTCTTTTTTATAAGCGTGTCTTTTATGTTTGCGCAAAGTAAAATAAGGATAACGGGAACGGTTACCGACCAAAACAGCGAACCTCTCATTGGCGTAAGCGTTGTAGAGAAGGGAGTAATGAATGCCGCAGCGACAGAAAACGACGGAAAGTATGTTATTTCCGTGGCTCGGGGCGCAACTCTTGTTTATTCGTACATTGGGTACAAAACGCAGGAAGTTGTCGCAGCTTCGGATGTAATAAACGTTACGCTCGAAGAAGAAGTTTCGCAAATTGACGAAACTGTTGTAATAGGCTATGGTATTCAGAAAAAATCTTCTGTAACCGGAGCCATCTCGCAGGTAAAGTCCGAAGACATGATGAACCGCACTATCACTCGCCCCGAACAGGCTTTGCAGGGGAAAACCGCAGGAGTGCAGATTGTGCAGGGTTCGGCGGCTCCGGGTTCTTCACCTGCTGTACGTATTCGCGGTATAAGTTCTAACGGCTCCAACGAACCGCTGTATGTAGTGGACGGACGTATTGCTTCCGACATCGGCGGGATTGACCCGAACGACATCGAGAGCATGGAAGTGTTGAAAGATGCGGCTTCGGCAGCTATTTACGGCATTGCAGCCGGCAACGGCGTTGTACTTATAACGACAAAGCGCGGTATGGCAGGCAAAACCTCTATTAGCTATGATTTCCAAACCTCTATCCAAAGCATTTCGCGCATACCGAAGGTGTTGAACTCGGAACAGTACGTTGACTACATGACCGAAGCGAATTATGTCTCGATGGATATCTTTATGCAAAATTGGGACTTTAAAACCAATACCGACTGGAGCAAGGTGGCGTTTGAAAATTCTATTATGCAACGCCACAACCTCTCGTTTCAGGGTGGCAATTCAGCGGGAGCGTATTACCTCTCGCTCTCGTACCTGAACAACGACGGCTATGTGAAAGGCGACGCCGACACCTATAAGCGCTACACAGCTACCATCAACGGCAGTTACAATATCAAACCGTGGCTCGAAGTGGGCACCAACAACCAGGTAGAATACTACAAACGCCGCTCGGTGTCGGAAGGCTCGGAATACGGCAGTATGCTGTCGGCAGTGTTGCAACTCGACCCAACCATGCCAGTAACCTATGCGCCCGACCAGTTACCGGCGCACATGAAAAGCGACATGGAAAACGGATATAGATTCTTGCAGGACGAAAACGGCGATTACTACTCTACTTCCGCCATCCAGCTAAGCGATAATGCGAACCCCTATATTATGCGCGACAGGAGTTATTCCGACACCAAAGGATTTAACGTAAATGGCGTAGCATTCCTGAACTTAAAGCCCATCAAGGAACTTACGGTAACCTCGCGTTTCGCCTACCGCTTGTCGGGGATAAGCGTTTATTCTCCCGGTCAGCGCTACTATGTGAACTCTACCACAAAGCAGAACTATATGTCGGTGAGTGCCACCGCCAGCACGCCGGTGTCCTACCAGTGGGAGAACTTCGCCAATTTCACCAAGAGCTTCGGCAAGCACAATGTGAACGCGATGATCGGTACGTCGGTGCGCCAAAACGTGAGTTTCAGCGTAAGCGGTAATATATACGGCAGCGATAAGGATTTGGGCTTTCAAAAGGAAGAACCGCGCTATGCCTACTTTGCGTATGCCACACCGGCGGCTACCCGCTCATTGAGCGGCGGAGAAGAAACTTTCGGGGCGATGTATTCGCTCTTCGGACGGTTGTCGTACGACTACGGCAACAAGTATTTCTTCCAGGCCTCGTTGCGTAACGATGCCGCCGACCTGTCGCAGTTGCCGTCGGAAAACCGTCATGGTTACTTCCCCGCTGTATCGGCAGGGTGGACTATATCGAACGAATCGTTTATGGAACCGTTGCAGAGCAGCATTTCATTCCTGAAACTCCGCGCCAGTTGGGGACAAAACGGATCGCTTGGCAGCGCTTACGGCTATTTGTGGCGTGCCAGCATCGGCTCTACGGGATACTATTCTTTCTATAATGCCGACCCCGCCACTGGCGCATTTACCTATAATACCGGCTCCGGACCTACCACGCTCGGCAATATCGAGCTGGGATGGGAAAAGTCGGAACAGTTGGACTTCGGCCTGGACGCCCGTTTCTTGAACAACCGCCTGAGCCTGACGATCGATTATTTTGACAAGACGACCAAAGACCTTATCGTAAGCGGCGTGACGGTTTCAACCCTTGCGGGTAACACAGCGTCGCCCCTCAATGCGGGCAACATATCCAACAAAGGCGTGGAAATAGAACTCGGATGGCGAGACCGTATCGGCGATTTCAGTTACGGTATCCGTGCTAACTTTGCTTCGCTGAAAAACGAAGTAACCTATATCCACGAGTCGTTAGACCGGATCAATGGTGCTGCATTCCACCAGACATACGGCATTACGGTGTTTGAAAAAGGATACCCCGCGTGGTATCTTCGCGGATACAAACTCAAAGGTATTGACTCTAACACTGGCGACGCGGTATTTGAAGATTTAAATTCGGATGGCGTTATCAACGACGACGACAAAACCATGATCGGAAACCCGATTCCCGACTTCACGTATGGGATTACCCTTACCGCCGCCTATAAAGGGTTTGACTTGACAGTTTTCGGCACCGGCTCGCAGGGGAATGATATTTTCATGTGCCTGATGCGCGGCGACCGTACAACGTCAAACTTAATGCGCGAATTTTACGACAACCGTTGGACGCCTGCCAACACCTCCGCTTCATATCCGCGGGCAGGAGCGTCCAACTTAACCACACACTATATGGTGAGCAGCGCCGTGGTTCACGACGGCTCGTTCTTCAAGGTGAAACAAATCCAGTTGGGCTATACGCTGCCTCCCAGACTGCTCGAAAAGATACACATCAACCATGTGCGGGCGTATGTATCGCTTGACGACTTCTTCACCTTTACCTCCTATCCCGGCTACGACCCCGAAACCGTCGGCACCGGCGCCGGTATGGGCGTGGACAAGGGTTCTTATCCCACGTCGAAGAAAATAGTATTCGGAATAAATTTAACTTTTTAATCATACATATAAATAAAATATATAAAAGATGAAAACAATCAAAAATATACTCATCGCATTACTTGCCACAATAACGATTTCGCTGGTTTCATGCGAAAAAATGCTCGACACTGAGCAGCACGGTATAGAAACGCTGGAAACTTTCTACAAAACCGACGACCAAGCCGAAGAAGCTTTGACAACTATCTATCTGTATTATTCCAATTCGGGTACGTACTACAATATCTATTTCTTGAAAAACTTACTGTCCGACGATTTCTGGAGCGGCGGTGAAAAACGCGGTGATAATGCCAATAACGAGCAGTTGAATGAATATACGTTCAATGCCGAGCATCCGTATCTCACCGGCGCGTTCCAAAATTTCTACGGCGTGATTTACCGCTCCAATCTGGTTATCGAGAATGTGCCCGGTACAACGCCGGTGCAGCAACGCGCCATTGCCGAAGCCAAAGTCTTCCGCGCCTTTGCCTACATCGACTTAATCTCCATGTGGGGCACGCCGCCGCTGGTAGACCATGCTTTAGACCCGTCGGAATACCAGCAACCCAACGGCGACCCTGCCACCCTGTGGGCGCTGGTGGAAGCCGACCTGACGGAAGCCATCGGGTCAAACATGCTGCGCGAAAAGTCGAACGCCAACGACAACTCGTCGTACCGCATTACCAAACAGTTTGCACAGGCATTACTCGGAAAGGCGCTCGTATTTCAGGGAAAGTATTCCGAAGCCATGACGCCGCTCGACGCCGTTATCAGTTCCCTGAAATACGAGCTGCTGCCCGGCAACCAGTACGAAAACATCCTGCAATATACGCATGAGAACAACAGCGAATCGGTGTTTGAACTCAATTACCTGAACGACCCCCAAAATACGGCATTTCTCAACATCTACTTTGCCATGACCGGTTGGCGTACCGACAAGATGAATATTTATTCGACAGATATTTATAAAGGAACTTGGGGCTACTGCAATCCGCAAAAAGACTTGTACGATGCGTTTGTGGCGGAAGAAGGCGCGAACGGCTTGCGCTTAAACCACACCATGAAAACCCACGACCAACTAAAAAGCGCGGGGATAGGCGAAGTGGCTACTCAATTGTATGGACACGAGGGCTACTTTACGTGGAAAACCCGCAAGGTAAACGGCGAAGTTAATCAGGGCGGCTGGATGGACAGCCATAACAACATCCGCATCATGCGCTATTCCGAAGTATTGCTGCTGGCAGCCGAAGCCCATCTCAAAGGCGGCGGCTCTCAGGCGGCAAACTATGTGAACACGGTGCGCACCCGTGCCGGATTAGCCTCCAAAGGCTCGATTACCGAGGAAGACATCAGACTCGAAAAACGCCTTGAACTCTGCGGCGAAGGTACGCGCTTCCAGGACATGCTCCGCTGGGGCATTGCAGAAGAAAGATTGCGCGACCAGACCAGGCGACCTTTCTTTAACGCTAACGGTACAACAGACTGGGTAGAATATAATGCCTTAGAAAAATCCGGCTTCAAAAATGACAGACACTGGTTGCTGCCTTTCCCGCAAACCGAATTGACCAATAATCCGAACATCACGCAAAACGAGGGATGGTAATAATGACTCGGTATCTTCATATTCTCATAGCTGCATTGGCTTTGACACTCGTTGCCGGTTGCGGGAATGACAGGGACGTTCCGTCCATCGTTACCGGCAACGTGATTGTCCTGTCCAACCAAACGCTCACGAGCAGTTATATGTCGCAAACCATGAAGTTCAATCTCATCCTGCCTGCCGGCTACAATGCGGATACGGATAAAAGTTATCCGGTGCTGTACCTGCTGCACGGTATGGGCGACGACAATACCTCATGGATAGCCAAAGGCAATGCCAATACCATCGTACAAAATGCCATAAAAGCCGGCGTTACGCCCGAACTCATAGTCGTAATGCCCGATGCGCAGGTCTCATTTTACACCGGCAACTATGAGCCGTATTTCCATCTTGAATTGATGCCGTTCATCGAAAGCCGGTACAGAACCCTGAACACACGGGACAAACGCTTTATAGCCGGTTTGTCCATGGGCGGTTACGGTACGCTTTACCATGCCTTGACGTATCCCGAAAAGTTCGCTTTGGCATTTTCAATGAGTCCTGTTGATTTGAATGGCGACATTACACGCATGATAAATCAGCACAGCGGTATCGGCGTGCCGGCGTTTACCATTGATGCAGGGCAAAATGATTTCGTGGTCAATGATCACCCGGAGAAAATCCATCAGGCGATGGAGGCTAAAGGCATCCCGCACCGGTGGATTTACCGCTCCGGCGGACACGACTGGACGTTCTGGCAAGTGTCATTGCAAACAGCGCTGGAGCAAATCGGCGCATTATTAGATTAACAAACAATTTCAATAAATTAATAAACATGTTCAAAATTACATTAACAAACAATTTTAAAAGATACTACAATGAAAAATAATCTGAAATATTTATTACTGCTTACAGTAATGTGTGTCTTTACCGCTTGCGAAAAAGACGCACTCGACCCGCTTAGCGGAACATACCCCGCACCGGTGGACTATACGCTTGACGCTGTGATTGCGCAGAACGCAGTGAAAGGCGCCAATACCCGCACCTTTACTTTGGAACTCGGCAGCAGCAGCCGGTACCTTGCCGTTGACTTTGTTGTCAATCGGCTCAACTATTTTTTAACTCCGGGAACATACACCATTGCCGCAGAAGCAGCCGCCAGAACAGGCAATTATGTAGCCGGTCAAACCCGCTGGGTGAACAACGGCGCATCGCTTCCGCTCATCGACGGCTCTATTTTCGTGAAGCTCGAGGGCGATGTATATACCATCACCGGCACGGTGATGCTTGAAGACCGGTCTATCATCAGGATTGCTTTCACCGGCGTGATAGTATTCGAGCCCGATCCGCCTGCATTCACCTACACGTGGGAAACGCAAAAGCCTTACGCCTATACAATGGACGGAACGACTTTTACACCGGTAGCCGGCTCTCAGTTGAATAAAGTTACCGTATTGTCGGATGGCATTAAGGTAGCGTACTTTGAAATCGTAACGGAAGAAAACCGCTCTTCACTTGCGGGCGCTTATCCTGTAAGCGGGATGATTACCGATGTGAGCGGCGCAGTAGTGCGCGGTTCGTATGTCGATTTGCCTGCGTTGGGCTGGGGAACGGAAATCATCAAGGGCGGCTCTTATCTGATGGAAGATACGGAGCAGTTCCTTTTCGACGGTAATCTTACCATCGCCGATAATGCAGGAACGCTCACTTTTACAAGTTCCAATTTCAGCATTTTGGATATAACAAGTCCGTTTTACGCGCCGATTGCACTGCCCGGAGTGATAAAGAGTATCAATTACGTGGATGCAACATTGATAACCGGCGCTTCGGAGTATGAATACAGCATATCAATAGATGTACCTGCTACCTATTTTGATATGGGTACTTTTAGCAATGTTCCGATTCCGGGTTCGCAAATGAATAAGGTTGCCGTTTTGAAGACAGGCGATACTGTTGCCTATTTTGAATTTATCACGGCAGAAAATCCGGGTTCGTTTGCAGGCGCATATCCCGTAATGGATGGACCAAATCAAATAGGGCAGATGAATAACGGATATTATATTGCGGCAATGTCTTTCGGTGGCGGAAGTTTCTACACCGAAAACGGCGATAAGTTCCTGCTCCGAGCAGGCAGCACGATAAACATCACGGATGCAGGCGGAGTGCTTGGCTTCGAGGGCAGCGGTCTGGTCATTGCCGACGCTTCGGGTACTGATTTATCAGCTCCGGGATCTCTCAATTATCAGAATGTCGTTCCCGCAGGCAGCGGCGGCGGCAATACTACTACGCTGACTAACGTGCTTTCCGCTTCGGCATTAGACTTAGCTTCGGTAAGCGGTGGAGCGCTCACCGGCTACACTGTAACGCTGAAAATTGGCGAAGACGGTTTGACCGCCATACCGAACATGTACGGCGGTCTTGACATCAGCGGCACAGGCAGGTATATATCTATCGACTTCAGCCGCGATGCAGCCACGCTGCCCGCCGGAACCTACAACATCGTTGATAACACTACGGCAGTCGTAGGAGATGCCATTGCCGGATATGTGCTTGACTTGGGATTTATGACTATGAATGCCGGCTCCATGTGGGTTTCAGTAAATAACAACGTGTCCGCCGAAACATTCGTCATCAGCGGTACAGTCGAAGTTGCCGAAAACGGAGGCGTATATACAATTACTGTTAATGCCGCAACCGACGGCGGAGAAACTGTAAATGCCGTATATACGGGAGCAATTACCATACAGTAGTAATTAATAATTAATAATTAACAATTAATGATTTAATCATTATGTTTTATGTTGGTAGAAACAAAAAAAGCAACACGTCATTGCGAGGAGCGTAGCGACGAAGCAATCTATAAAAGAACATGGCTGTTGGATTGCTTCACCGCAAGCGGTTCGCAATGACGATAAAAACAGAAACAAAACCTAACAGGTTTCAAAAACCTGTTAGGTTTATAATAAAAGTTATAAAGAAGACAAAACATATTAAGCAAAACAAATATTATTAACAATTTAATTTTAAATATCATGTTACAGTATCACTTAGTAGAAAATTTAATGACGCCTGCACCCGACGATGCTATGGCTCAGGTAGTAAATCTTCGCTCGTACACCGAAGAGCAGATTGCAGAACAGATGCTCAAACGTGGCACATTGCTTACAAAAGCTGACATTTTAGCCGTGCTTGAAGTATATCGCGAGGTAATTCTCGACATTATTGCCGACGGCAGCTCGGTGAACACCCGCCTGTTTAACATTTCGCCCAGCATTTCGGGTGTATTCAATGGAATGGCAGACACTTTCGACCCGAATCGGCACAAGATTCACGTCAATTTCAATCGAGGCATGGACGTGCGCAGTGCCGCCGCCGCAATAAAAACCGAAAAGGTACAGGTAGCCGACCCTGTTCCCTACATTATTGAAGTGAAAGACACAGTAAGCGGCTCGGTAAACGAAACGCTCACACCCGGCGGAGTGGTGCAGTTGCGCGGTAGCCGACTGAAATTCATTACCGAAGAAACCGACAACGGCATATTTCTGCTGCCTGAAAGCGGCGATGAAGTGAAAATAACGGTAATTGTCGAAAACAAGCCTGCACGACTGATAGCAATGCTGCCCGCCGATTTGGCATCGGGAACATATCATTTGGAAGTGCGAACCAATTATTTGCACAGCGGAACTCAGAAGAGTAAACAGATGAAGACAGGACGTTTCGGAAAACCCCTGACGGTATAAAAATGCGAGTTCACAAAGGGCAGGCACAGGATACTTGTAGGTATACTGTGCGGATACAGGTAAGTATCCGATGTGGATATAAGTAAGTATCCGATGTGGATACCGTGAAGAGAGATTTTCAATTAAGAATTAAGATAACCGTCATTGCAAGGACTGAAGAACGACGAGTGAAAAAAGTTAGAAAGTTTATAAAGTTGAAAGTTATAAAGTAAATAGTCAATGGCAAATATGAAAATCGTAAATAAACAATGTCCAGTCAGGGACAGAATGTCGGTAAAAACAGTCTGGATTGCTTCGGGCTGAGCCCTCGCAATGACGTTTCGCTGGGCTTTCGAGACACCTTCAATGCCGGTAGAAAGAGAAACAAAACCTGTCAGGTTTACAATAAAAGCGATAAAGTTGGAAAGAAGACATAACATATTAAGCAAAACAAATAATTGTCAATTGAAATGTCCCGTCAGGGACAAAATGTTGGTAGAAAGCGGTACGACGTGTATATCGCGCGGGTTACCGAAGGTGTTTCATGTCATCAACAGCGCTCCGCGCGAAAGGTACAGATGTGATTATGCTTCTACCAACATTTCGTTCCTATGGAACGAAACAGAAACAAAACCTGACAGGTTTCAAAAACCTGTTAGGTTTACAATGACGAACAAAAAGAACGAAACAAAAAAGCAACGTCATTGCGAGGAGCGTAGCGACGAAGCAATCCTGGCTATCAATTAAGAATCAAGAGAAATAACAAACTTTATAACATTATAAACTTTATGACTTTACAAACTCTAATATTAAAAATATGAAAAGAATTACCTTACTGTTATTGACGCTGTCTTTCGTAACGTCGTGCGGACAAAGAAGCAACGAGATAGATGTGTGCCATGTAAGTACCGGCGCCGGCGTCGTAGCCGGTAAAACCACCGCCGACGGTACGGTGAAAATATTCATGGGTGTTCCCTTTGCTGCGCCGCCTGTCGGCGAACTGCGCTGGAAAGCCCCGCAGGCTGCAGCCGAATGGGAAGGTGTGCGCGAGTGCACTGCCCCCCCGGCTTCTGCCATGCAGCGCAAGCCTGTGCCGTTTTTCTGCTGGTCGAAAGAATTTCTGATTCCCGACGAACCCATCAGCGAAGATTGTCTATACCTTAATATATGGACTTCGGCAAAAACGGACAGCGATAAACTGCCGGTTATTGTGTGGATTCACGGAGGCGGCTTTAGCGGCGGCTCGGGAACGGTTCCGCTTTACGATGGCGAACAAATGGCGCGCAAAGGCGTACTGTTCGTTACTATCAACTACCGCCTCGGCGCTTTGGGCTTCCTTGCGCATCCCGGACTGGCTTACGACAACGAAGGTCATTCGGGCAATCTGGGCATTTTAGACCAGATTTTCGCACTGAAGTGGGTGAAGGAAAATATCGCCGCTTTTGGCGGAGATCCCGACTGCATAACCATTGCCGGACAGTCGGCAGGCGCTATGAGCGTGCACTGCCTGATGACTTCGCCTCTGGCAAAAGGACTTTTTCACCGCTGTATCGGTCAAAGCGGCGCCATGATGACGCCCGCCATGGCGCCGGTGAAGCTGGCAGACGCCGAAAAGGCAGCCGTCGAAATGCTCGACAAAATGGGTTTAACCATTACGCAGTTGCGCAACCTGCCCGCCGATTCGCTGCTCAACCTTCCGGTGCGCTGTATGCCGGTGGAAGACGGCTATGTGTTGCCCAATCCGCTTCAAACATTTGAAGACGGCAAGCAAAACGATGTGCCGCTCATCACAGGCTGGAACAGGGACGATGACGCCATGTTCGGAGCCTCTTCGGGCGGCTCTGTCTTTGGCGATAACAGCCGCACCTGGGCAAGTTTGCAGAACAAAACAGGCAAAAGTCCTGCGTATCTTTATTTCTTTATCCATGTGCCGCCCGTAAAGGAAGGCAAACAGAATTTCGGCGCATTTCATTCCGCCGAATTTGGCTATGCGCTGCACACGCTGCACCTTTGGGACAAGCCTTTTACCGAAGCGGACTATAAGCTGGAAAGCGGGATGTCGTCCATCTGGGTGAATTTTGCCAAAACAGGCAATCCCAATGGCGAAGGCTTGCCACTGTGGCCTGCTTTTTCCGGCGACAAGCCTGAACTGCTCGAACTTGGAGACGAAGTGAAAGTCGTGCCGTTGCCTTTCTGAAAACAATTGTATTGTATGAATGAAGTCAATAATTATTAAGGATGAAAAGGAAAATCAACATAAAAGTACGCACACAGTTTGCGAGGGCGATATATCTTATGGCAGCAGGATTTATAATGCTGTTGCCGTTCATCAACTGTACGGGTAAGGCATCCGCGCAAATGCAGGAAAAACCGCGCATCATAGTAACTTGCGACCCCGAGCTTGACGACCTGAATTCACTCATCCGTTTTTTGCTCCACAGCACGGATTTCAGGATTGAGGGGCTTGTTTATGCCAGCAGCCAGTTTCACTGGAAAGGCGACGGCAAAGGCACCGTATCGTTTGTGCCCGGAAGGGAATACACGCGCAATGGACTGCACCTTGACTCTATGGAGTCCTGGCGCTGGGCAAAGGATGAACGCTTTATCCACGATGCGGTAGAAGCATACGAAGAAGCATATCCCAACCTGAAAGTACATCATCACGGGTATCCGACGCCCGAATATCTCAAATCAAAAATCCGCTATGGCAATATTGAATTTGACGGCGATATTTCCAAAGTTACTCCAGGATCGGAACTGATCAAATCCGTAATACTGGACGATGTGCCCGGCACGCTGTTTATTACGGCATGGGGAGGAGCCGGCACAATTGCCCGTGCGCTCAAGTCCATACGGGAAGAATATGAAAACGCCTCCGACTGGGCTGGCATAAGGGAAAAAGTTTCAAATAAGGTGATTTTATGCCTGTCGGGCGATCAGGACGATACTTATGCCGGTTATATAAAGCCCAACTGGCCCGATATTGCTTTGCATCAACCCGCCGGAGGGGGCGTGGGATTGGCGTATAATGCCCAGGTTTTCGCCAGGCCGGAACATGCTTTTTATTACGAACCCGAGTGGATAAGGGAAAATATATCCCAAAGAGGAACGCTGGGCGCTTTATTTCGGGTTTGGGGAGACGGCAAGCAAATGGTTGAAGGAGATATTTTCGACTATTTCCATTTGTCGGGCTATACTGCCGATGAGCTGCGGGAAATGGGATATATCGTTTGGACTCCGCCACGGGAAAAAGGTTCGTGGCTGGCGGAAGGCGATACGCATACCTTCCTGAATTTACTTGACAACGGCTTGCGTGCACATGAAGATCCAACCTACGGCGGATGGAGCGGGCGCCACAGAGAAACCGTCGCTTCCGAAGGATTCATGATGGGATTCGGAAGAGCGGACGAAGCAATGCCCGACAATTTCTTTCCCGCTGCGCAAAATGAACTTGCAGCCCGTTTCAAATGGTCTGTAACGCCCCGTTACGAAGACGCCAACCATCATCCGGAAATCGATGCTCCGCTTAGCATTTCGGCAGCTTCGGGTGAAAAGGTCAATATCAAGGCGACTGTTACCGATCCTGACAATGACGCCGTATCGGTAAGATGGTGGCAATTCAAAGTCGGCACTTATAATGGGAATGTTGTCATTGAAAACCCGCAATCCGCATTAGCTTCATTCACCGTTCCCGGCGATGCAAAGCCCGGGGATACGATTCATTTGATACTTGAAGCGACGGATAACGGCTCGCCGGCGTTGACATGCTACCACAGGGTTATTATTACGGTCATATAACGAAATTAATCAATAAAACATGAAAAAAAATCTATTTATCTTATTAATGCTCTTTGCAGCTGTTCCTTTTATCTCGTGCAGCAACAACGATCTTTCAACAGTAAAGATTGATAGCGGACAAATTGAAGGAACATTGGAAAACGATATTTGCGTTTTCAGGGGAATACCTTTTGCAGCTCCTCCGGTTGGCGATTTACGATGGAAAGCGCCACAGCCTGTTCAACCTTGGGATGGAATATTGAAAGCCGGTAAATTTGCTCCATCCTGTCCGCAAATAACAATGATTCCGGGTACCGATCAATTGGAACTGTCGGAAGACTGCCTTTACCTTAATGTATGGACTCCTGCAAAAAAGGCAAACGAAAAACTGCCTGTTATGGTTTGGATTTACGGCGGCGGCTTTGCCATGGGTTCGGCATCATTACAGCTTTACAGCGGCGACGAACTGGCAAAACACGGAGTTATCCTCGTAACTGTTAATTATCGCGTAGGAGCGCTGGGATTTCTTGCGCATCCCGAACTGACAGCCGAATCGCCCGATAAGGTTTCGGGGAATTATGGCTTGCTTGATCAGATAGCCGCTTTGAAATGGGTGCAAAAGAATATCGGAGCCTTTGGCGGCGATCCTGCCAAGGTTACCATTTTCGGTGAATCGGCAGGAGCGATTTCTGTCAGTATGCTTTGCGCTTCGCCTTTGACAAAAGGACTTTTCTGCGGTGCAATAAGCGAGAGCGGCGGCTCATTTGGTACTGTTCGTCCTGTTCGCGGTTCTGATGGCATTCAGCCCCTGGAAGCAGCCGAGCATGATGGATTAAATTTTGCTCAACGCATGGGAACAAACTCAATAGATGAACTGCGAAAATTAAAACCCGAACACTGGCTGAATGATGCAAGCGCACAAATGGGCGGATTCTGGCCCGTAGTTGATGGTTATGTTATTCCCGACGACCAGTATAAACTGTACGAACAGGGAAAATACAACGATGTAAACGTATTGATAGGCACCAATTCGGACGAAGGCTCAATGTTTGCGCGTCCTGCTGCAAGCGTAGCCGAATATCAAAAGGGCATTCGCGAGCGTTTCGGAACGTTTGCCGACCGTATTCTTGATGCTTATCCCGCAAATACAGTCGACGAGACCTATTCTTCGGCAGCCGACATATTCAGAGAAACGGCTTTTGCATGGCCTGCATACGCTTGGGCTAATCTTCAATCGGCAACAGGAAAATCAAATGTCTTTTTGTATTATTTCGACCAGCTGCAGCCGCCTTCGCCGTTTTTTCCTGCAAAAATACGCGGCTCTGCTCATGCTTCCGAAATGAATTATGTTTTTCATCATTTAACAGGTCAGGCAACTGAAAGCGATATGAGATTAGCGGACATTATGATTAAATACTGGACAAACTTTGCAAAATACGGCGATCCTAACGGCGAAGACTTGCCTAAATGGGAAAACTATACCGCCGACAATCCTTTTGTGATGCTGCTTAAAGACATCCCGCAACGAATTGACTTGCCTAACAAAGACAAATTGCTTCTTATGGAAGAATACTTTAAATATTTACGCGAACAATGATTGACTATTTAAAGATTTAATAATTTAATGATTAAACGAATAAGAAACATATTAAATAATTGTAAGTTGTCAATTGAAATGTCCCGAAAGGGACTGAATATGAATAACTCCATACAAGCCGCAGGCGCAGCTTGGGGACAAAGAAGCACGTCGTGCATGTCGCGCGAGTTACCGACAGTGTTTCATGTCATCGACAGCGCTCCGCGCGGATGTTTCGGGGGTGGTTATATTTCTACCAACATCTTGTCCGTCAGAGACAAGATTCAATCAACCTAACAGGTTTCCGAAAACCTGTTAGGTTATTTACATAATGATGAAACAATATTTTCAGACTATAATATTAACAATTAAATATATAAAATCATGAAAAAAATAATACACACATTAAAATTTGCAGCAATATTGCTGCTATTGGCAGGAATGATGGTTGCCTGCGGGAAAGACAAAGAAAACGAACCCATAGAAATTCCTTTTACGGAATATTCTCTGATTGATACTTACTGTCATTGGAATAGTTTTGGACCTTTTGACAGTGTAACTGTAATCAATAGCAATGCAGAGATGGAAAAATATGTAACATGTATGGAAGGCAGTTTTCCTGAGATAGACTTTACTAAAAATACCTTATTATTAGCACGTGGAGGAACAACAACTAATGTGGATTATATCAATATAGTTTTACTCAAATGCTCTAAAACAGAATATGAATTAAAAATAACTGTCTTTGTTGGGATTGCTACAGTAGCGCAAGGATGGTCAATAAAAATTGTCGTCCCAAAGTTATCTGAAAACGTACAAATAAACTTGAATGCTCAACTTATGGATATCTTTTAACCTTTAAAACAAAGAATATTATGAAAAAAATATTATTATTTATTGGATTTGTATTAATGTGTACACTTATTAAAGCACAAGATGCACATTATTATTATTATGAAGGTAAAAAGCAATATTTAACATTAAATACGGAATATGCTTTTTTATCTTTAGCAGAGACCAGCATTTTTGATAGCATCAATCAATTTGCAGTTGATATTAAAGAATTACGCTCTGATAATGTTACGAACAAACAGTATCGTTCAAAGCGAGGAAAGAACAGGTTTTATACAGAATTGAAATTGCATAGAAACCTTACAAAAGAGCAGTATTTGACAAAAATAGCAGATATTAAACGATTACACCCTAAAGCAATTATATCGCCTTATTTCAAAATGGGTAATGACGACAAAATCGGTTTGTCCAACTTCTTTTATGTGAAGTTGAAATCGGAGTCTGATACGGTCTTACTTGAAAAAATGGCAACACAGAAGAAATGTACTATCATTGAACAGGATCAATTTATGCCCTTATGGTTTGTATTGAGTACAACAGAATTGTCTGAACTTAATGCAATGGAAACGGCTAATGCTTTCTACGAATCCGGTCAATTTGTCGCGGCAGAACCAAATTTGATGCCAAGCAAAATATTAGCTGCCAACTATCCTTATTATCTTCATCAATGGGGACTTAAAAATACAGGTCAATATGGAGGTACATCAGGCATTGATATCAACGTTGTAGATGCATGGGCAATATCAAAAGGTAATAATGTTAAAGTAGCAATTATTGACCATGGTATTGAATTAAATCATCCTGGTATGGCAAGTAATATACATTCGCAAAGTTATGATACAGAAAACAGATCATCCCCAAGTATCGTTCGAGGATCGCATGGAACTGCTTGTGCCGGTATTGTAGGTGCTATACAAAATACAGATGGTATATTAGGAATTGCTCCTAATTGTAAATTAATATCTATAAGTAATAGACTTACAACTTATATTAATGTACAATCAGACTTAGCCGCTGGAATTAATTGGGCTTGGCAAAATGGAGCGGATGTTATCAGCAACTCATGGGGAAGTAATGCACTTCAGGGTTCATATATTACAGATGCTATCAATAATGCTGTGACACAAGGTAGAAATGGTAAAGGTTGTATTGTAGCGTTTGCTTCGGGTAACGATAACGCATCTTCTGTTCCGTACCCGGCAAGTTTATCAAATGTATTAGCAGTTGGAGCAATCTCTCCTTGTGGTGAACGAAAATCACCATCTTCTTGCGATGGAGAAACTACATGGGGAAGCAATTACGGTACAAATTTAGATGTTGTGGCTCCGGGTGTACTTATTCCGACAACCGATATTCAGGGAAGCGCAGGATATAATCCTAATTTGCCAATCCATCCCAATAACGGTGGAAATAAAATAACAAGCGACTATCCTAATCAAGATTATACAGTTTGGTTCAACGGCACTTCTGCTGCCTGTCCGCATGTAGCGGGCATTGCAGCGCTTGTTCTTTCTGTTAATCCCAGTTTAACACAGGCAAAAGTGAGGCAAATTATTGAATCTACCTGTACAAAATTGCAGGA
>JAISDB010000115.1 GCA_031265155.1 Prevotellaceae bacterium
AATTAAAAAGAACGTCATTGCGAACTGCGAGTGTAGCGAAGCAGGAAGCAATCCAAATCATCAAATCATTCAAATGAAGAAAATGACTGTTATTATAATTGTAATTATTACGGTTTTATGTGTAGCTGCGCTTGGACTCATTGAAATGGCATTTGCCGCTGGTGAGCCGCAACAAACAGCAGTTCAGGCTCAAAAGCAATATGCAGCCAACGAGTTGCTGCCTTATATAATTGACCCTGATACTGCAAAAGGAAAACTGTTAGCCGTGGAACAGTACAGAAACTGTCCGCCGCTTCGTCCCGAGCGTTTTCGCCGCAAGGTTAAAATGCTTTGGGGAATTGACATTAACGATTATCCTGCCGATGCCATTTTTCCGATTGGACAAACAGGTTATGATATTATTACATTATCAAAACGTTATCAACTGTTAAGTGGACACCACTATCCTCTTCCGCCAGTTGATATGGATGATGGTCCCGCTTTTATCGAACATCACGATTTTATCTATGAACATGTGAGGAAATTTGTTTTTTTCGGAGATGACGATGCCAGGCGCACATTGCTGGATTATAATGAACAATGGTATGGACGGGAGTATGAGGTAGTTATCAGCGCCGATTTTTTAATAATGATGTATCACAGTATGCCTTTCAGTCAGGATGTCGGTCTGATTGAATATAACGATAAAAATCCAAGTTATATGGGTTTGCTTATGGAAGATGGCCCATTGTTTTCTGAAATAAATCTGATTTCGGCAAAATATTCGGACAGTGGATTGCTTGAAATTAATTTGGGGTTTGATGGAGAATTGCGGATGATACAAAGAATTTCGGACATGCGCTGTGACTTGTTATCTCTTTACATCAGGCAAGAACTGTCCAAAGGAAGGATACTAATCGACAATCCTTCCTATAGCGAAAATACGATTTTTCTTGGACAAAATCTTTTTCAGGACAATGGAATGGGATTTTTACCATCGCTTTACTATAACAGCGACCCTCGCTATCATTTTTGTAATCCGTGGCATAACTACTCGTTAGGAAAAGGTGTAAGTTCGTATTTAGCGTTTTTGTTACAGTTGCAGAATAAATTCACAGACAAACAGGTTATTAAATACATGTCGGGTCAGTTTGATAAGTATCACCTTCTTTCTGATTATGGAGATGGTAATGCTATCCGTAAGGATATCAAAGAAAATAATTATTACGGTTACTCCGTACTCCGTGAGTTCTTCGAAAACCCCATGCGTGAAATGCCCACGCTGGAAAAAATAGGTTCATCGTTCCGCGCCTGCGTAAAGGGAAACAACACGCTGCTGCTTCTCGAACCCTTTGTCGACAGTTACGATATTGATACCGTTCAACCAACGGAATTTCTAAAAGCCTACGAAATGGGTCATGATGATTACTGGTTTGTAGAGGTGGAAAAGCCTGTTGAAAGTCCTGTAGCTGACATGTACGGCTACGCCACAATACTTGACAGAACAGAAACTGTTTACGGATATATCCCAAAACAGCAGGTAAAAGCGCTGACAGACGCCGATATTCTTCAATGGGAAACCATGCACGACACAACAAAAAGCAAGCTCGGAATTATCGATGACCCAGACGGCTACGTGAATATCCGCAAAGGGCAAAACGCACAGTCTGAAATTGCAGGGCAAATCAAAAAAGACGAAGTATTTCGTTACTGGGAACTGCCGACAAACTGGTGCGTAGTAGAAACGGAAGCGGGACTTCGCGGCTTTGTTTACAAAATCCGAATAAAGGAATACCGCGATAAGGGCAAATGGACGCTTTGTGATTGATGATTAACAATGAATAATTAACAATTTAATAATTAACAATTTAATGATTAACAATTTAATGATTTAAATATTTTGGATTTAATATAAACGAATAAACAAAAAGACAGTTCAGACAAATAAGGAATGGGATAAGTTATAAAAAAATGACACTCAAAACTATAAACAGGATACAGATAATTGCAGAAAAATCACAAGCAGAGGCAAGAAATAATCAAAATTATGGCAATAATAAAGAAAAAAAAATTGTTTATTCAATAAGAAATATTAACTTTGCGATGTAAAAGTAACGAAAAGAGTATTCTCTGTTCGGCGTTAGCGTTTTTAGCAGCATCGGAGGTAAAAGCAGATAGCCGTATTTGCTGTAAGGCAGGCGTTTTGCTTTCAATACGATGAAGTCGGCAGACTTCGCCGAACCGGAAATACGAAAGATTGCAGGCGATTAATGCCAAGAAAAAATAAAATCTTAAAGGACAGTTTAATAAATAGCGTTAAAATAAAAAATAAAACACAAAATAATATGCAAGAGATTATACATAAATTAGTGAACTGGGTAGAAGGGATGGATGTTTCATCCGTACACTTTCAACAGACCGAAAATTACTTTATTGAGCGTCTGTACGACAACCTCGCCACTCGCCTCACGCGATATAATTACGGCTTGCTTCCTTCTTTTGATGGACGTGCCGCTTCAAGCGAATTCGACATCAGCGAGCGTGTAACAGGCAAGGTAGAAATCAGGTTGCGGCGCTGTAACGCTCTCACTGCCGGCGGTTGCCGCATTTCATACAATCCCGGACAAAATGATTATATCCTGTATACTCATACATTTCAACAGGACAAAAAATCCGATGCCGGCGCTACAAAATTTTGGGACGTAATTCTTTCGATAGAACCTTTCCTGCGTATTCCGTCGGGTATTCCTAATGAAGAAGAAACGCCTCCGCGCCACCCTGACATAACAGAAACCTATCGGCTGTCCATTATTCCGCAGGGGCATACAAACTACGATCAGTTAGGACTGTTTCATTTGGTTATCGGACGCGTCCGTCAAAATTCAGGACGTTACGAAGTGGATACCAATTACATTCCGCCCTGCACACAAATGAGCAGCCATTCCGAATTGCTGTCGTATTACGAACGTTTTGACAATTATATAAGCAACATTGAACGCGCATCAAACAGTATTGTTTCCAAAGTCCGCAACCGGGCGCATAATTCGTCAATGGCGCAGCATATTGCCGCGACATGCGAAAACATAATGCGTTACGTTGCCATTATTTATTTTCCATACCGCAATACGGGACGCGAATCCGCTCCTGTTGAAACGGTCAATTACTTTGCTACTCTGGCTCATATCGTTTATGTCAGTCTACGGTGCATTTGCAAGATGGACAGGGAAGAGATGCTGCGTTATTTTTACGAATGGAGCGATGTCAATCCGGGGTCATTTGAAGAACTTCTGTCGGAAACGATGAGCATGATATACAATCATAACGCTATCCGGGCAGCGATGGTTCAGGTAGAATCTTTTTTGAATACCATGTCTGAACTGTGGATAAAACTGAGTACTTTGGAATACATCGGGCAGCATAAGGAAAATATTGTTGTATCCGAACGCGCCCGGCAATCGGAATCGCCTAAAAAAGGCAGCGGCTGGACAATTTTGGATTAGCTTAAAATTATGAATAATTCTTTTACAGTTAATACCGTCGAAACGGATTATCAGTCTGAAATAGCTGCTGCATGCCTGATAGAAAGCGGGAAGATTGCCGACCGTGTATTGATTGTTCGCAACAAAGGTAATCGCAAAGAAATTTCCAAAGACATCGACAGTATCAAACCAGTGTGCGACTACGAATACGGCAACGATTTGATGGATTGCCTGCAGATCAATGCAAACAGGGAAAGCATTTACGATTCGCTGCCCGAAGGAATATTTCACCGATCATCCGACCACCTTAAACCGGGAAGCAAAGAAGAGATTATCAACGATATAGTGATACATCAAAAAAGAGAATCCGACACTCGCCTATTTTTCCAGGCTTTTGAAATTATGCTGGATCAAATCGGCATTGAAGTCCAACTGCGCGAGTGGAAATACCACAAAACACACCTGTATGAAAATTTGCCCGGCATCTTAAAAGATCGCTGGCGCATTTTGCAATACCTGTCCACCCGTCAGGCGCTGCTTTTTATAAAGCTGATACCGGTAATCAGTGAAGTATCACGCAGTCTTGTGCAAATCTCTCAATTAATTTCAATCATTCTGAACTGTTCTGTCAGCATACGTGAAGGCAGAAAAACTGTTTCCGGTCTGGAACCGGAAGACCGCACTCCTTTGGGAAAATGGAAATTAGGCATTCGTTCCGTTTTAGGAAACACAGTCGAAAACGACTGCGTTAATATTGAAATCACAGTTGAACCGGTCAGCCCTGCACAAATGCGTACATTTGAGCATAATGCAATAAACGATCGTATTCTTAAAGAATTAATAGATATGACTGTTCCCTTTGAACGTCATGTATCGATAAAATATAAAATATCAAAAGAGGAAGCTAAATTTCGACTTTCAGGCAAATCGCATAAGGCATGGCTTGGAATCAATACCACATTAGAAAATTGAAAAATTAAAAATAAAGAATATGAAAGCAAAAAACAGTAAAGACATCACTCGCGGATACGGGATTTTTTCTCTGTATCTGGCAGCATGCGTAATTGTTGCCGTATTCGCCTATTTCTGCTATCTGCGCACTTCTGTTGTTGAAGTGAAACGCATAATAAGCAAAA
This sequence comes from Prevotellaceae bacterium, assembly GCA_031265155.1. Taxonomy (GTDB): domain Bacteria; phylum Bacteroidota; class Bacteroidia; order Bacteroidales; family UBA932; genus JAIRKV01. Next base: position 4,595 of record JAISDB010000115.1, read on the forward strand.
CAGGAGAATATGATGCCATCCATCAATACCAGACGGATATTACCGCTCATATTGATACCCTTTATTACTATTCGGGTCTGTTCAACTCCAATCTTAACGATGACAGGCTTCAAAACACAGTTAACCGGCGAAAGCAGGAAATTTTGTCCGATATTGACAAATTCAGCGAACATGACATGCGTCTCCATCGTACATTGCTCAACCAGCTCATCACTTTCCTTAACGTCAAAGACTCCATACGCAGTCTGAAAAATGAAGAAGACATGATTAAAAACGAATTGAGGAAGTGTATTGAAGAAAACAGACAGACCACCCGTACAATTACTGTCGGAGGAAAAGAAATCAAATAAAACCGGTGAATATGGACGATCTAATCAAAGACACTAAAAATCGGCGCGAACGCTTTTTCGGTTTTCTGTATGTTGGAGTTTTGTTTATGGCAACCACTGTAATATGTTGCCTGTGTCTTGTTTATTATACCGATACAGGCACGCCTCAAATACAGAAAGCCTTTGCCATTTCCAAGATGAAACGCATTAGCAAATTTCAGTCCGCGCAAAATGAACAGATAGTCATTGTGGATTCTATTTACAGTAAAATCCGCAATTTCAATCCCGGCATCAAAGCCAGTTACGAGGAAAGCGACATCAAATATTATTTAAATGACATCAGAAGCCTGTACGAAAATAATAAACTTGACAGTCGTTATAAAATATTTTTGCAAATATCGGATTTTTACAGCGCATGGTTTGCCGACAAAAAAGAGTTGTGGAGCAAGCAGCAAAATATTATTACGTTAAGTAAAAATCTGGAAGATTGCGGCATTGGCTTGCAAAAGAAGAAAGATGAACTGAAAAACAGAAAATAGCATGGGAAAAATATTAAACAGCAGGCTCTATATTGTAATCATCGTTTTGCTTGCCTGCATCGTTTTAGTCTTGATTGTTCGCAGTTCTTTTCAGGAACGTGAAATACAGGCAGTAGCAATTTCGACACAAACGCCGGAAGGTACGCTTGTTGAATACGCCGACAGTACAAAAAGCGCAGACAGTTGGCGCTGGGATTTCGGAAATGGCGATTATTCCACTGATCGCACGGGTAAATTTTTCTATCCCGCCGATACCGTTCCACAACATTATCAGATTCGGTTACAGGTTGATGGAAAACTGGAAAAGAAATTCATTGTAAATGTAATGCAGAAACAAAAACAGGCAGCAATGGAATCGCTGGTACGCATAAAAGCGCCCGTTACAGGAATTGAAGGCGAATATATCATTTTCAGAGGTGAAGGCAACTCTAAAGAATGGAGGTGGGAATTTGGAGAAACGGGAATGATTGATTCTCGTGAAAAAACGGCGATATACCGTTACGAACACTACGGCGCATACGAAGTGCTGCTCGAAACGGAAGACACAGAATATCCCGTCCGCCACATAATTGTTATTGAACGCCGGTATAACGATGACGACACTCTGGATATTGCAAGCATGATAGGCAACGAAATAAAGGCAAAACTGCAGGCAATAGTTGATCAAAAGCCGTTCAACCTTAATTACAATTATATTCTGAAAACATATCTATGCAATAATCCCAACACCCCTGTCGTTATCAACAACAGAAAAAAGAACGACTTTTATTCCTACTGTCAGGGTTTGCGGATTATCGGGCGAAAAAAAACGCAGATTGACAAAGTGTTGATTGATATGGATGAAGAAGGAGATTACTGTATAACAAAATTGATTGTTTTACAAACGGATTTGGAGAATTGAAAAATTTATAAGCGAACGTTTTTTATTATTCAATATAATTATGAACACTTTACATAAACTCAATATCTTTATTGTTGCGGTTGTCCTGCTAATCTCCTGCGGACCCGTGCATCGCTTCACGCGCATCAAAAAAGTTCCCCGTGAATACTCTATGAACTATTGCATCGGCGAGGTAAAAGCTCCGAAAACCGATTTGAACAAAGAACCGTGGATAGTTTATTCGGATCGCGAAAAGAATTTCACACTCAACAATGCGGGCGGCAAAGTCAAAGCCAGGGATGTTGACTTTCTTGATCCTTTTTTAGTCATCAAAAAGAAAGGCGAATACTTGCGCTTAATAAAATATACGCCCGATGTACTGAAAAACGGTAAACTGGTACATAAAAAGGCCGAATATTACGGGTGGATTCACAAATCGCATTTGTTGCTCAATCAGCAATCGGTAACCGACATTGCCAGCGGCAGAAAAACAAAAATGCTGTCGCTTGTTGCCGATACCATTGCAATTACTGATCCCGACAGATATTTCGTTATTGATTCTGTGAAAACGTACAGGGATTTGGAATTTAATTCCGTAGCGACAGGTGTCGCTCCATGCGATATTGTTTATCAGTTGAAAGTGTCGGATAATGGAAACAGGACTCTCATCTCCAAAAAAACCTACATCAAAGCCGAAGAAGCGAAAAACGACATTTTGGGCTGGATAGACAATTCACTCGTCAAAGATATAGGAACGGGGCTGCATGTCGATTTATTCACTGTTCCCCGCGATTCGCTGCAGTTTGTCGCAAAAAAAGGACAGGATATTCTCTTGACGGAAGATTTTTCGGAAAGTGCGCGTTTTCTGTCCGATCAATATAAGACTTTACAGTACAGTCCCGTATCTTCCTACTCGACGCGAAACGGCTTTATTGCTTTTAAAACGCGCATCGCCGTTCCTCTGTTCGATTACAGCAACAATTACATCTTAAATGTCAACGGCGGTCATATAACTCGAAAAGATTTCAGAACTGTTACCAAAGAACTGAGAAAAATCAATATTTCCTTTGTTTTTGAAGGACAGGAACAAACTGTTGAACAGTTTCCACAAATCGTCAATGCCATTCAGAGCCTCCAACCTCTGTTTGAACATGACAATACCGCCGAATATCGGTTTAACTGCATACTGGCTTTCGACGATAAGCAGACTTCAAAGCTAACGGGAACAGAATTGCATCCCGATTTCGACCAGCTAATAAATTACCTTTCCGGTAAAGCCGGTCAAAAAGACAGGCTGCGCCCGGTCAAACTCAGTCAGCCGTGGTCGGGATTACGCGCAGCAGTAAATCAGTTTGACAGGGAGCGCAATGCAACCAATCTGATTATACTTATCGGCGAAAAAGGCTATGCTTCGGAACGCGCCGATTCGACATTGACCCGTAAGCTTCTGCAAAATAATTGCAGGCTGTGCGGTTTTCAGGTTTATGCAGGCAATGAAGATATTTATAATAATTTCGTATTGGCTGTCGAAAATATGATAACTTCCTATGCCGATGGTTTGCTAAACAAACGGAAAAATATTTTTGTATCTCCCGAACAGGTTAAGCGCAGTAATTATTACAGAGAAACGGGCGCCGGTAAAAATATGTTCCAGCTTGACTTTCCCGAAAACAGTATTACTCAGGGTTTTTTATTTTTCCCGCAAAAAATGGAAACCCTGCCGTTGGAATACATGGTTAACGATATAGATACGATAGTGCAGCAAATCAAAGCGGACAACAGAGAGATTATCATGCGCATGTCAAAAGCCTTTTATTCTTTCGGCAACAACCGCACTCTGTTCGACAGCCTCTATGTACGCAATTTCGGATTAACAGGCATGCCGGCTCCGGCGAAACCTTTACTTTCCAAATTCAACAATACGGTACCTGCATGGTATTTGCCTTCTAAAACCGTTATTTTGAACGACAGCGTAAACGACAGGTTGAATTATTATCTTTTGCTTTCAGAAAATGAAATGCAGGAATTGAAAGATTTTATCAAATCGCTGTCTGCTGTTGAAGTAGATTTGAAATATCAGGCGGAAACAAAAAAAGCGAAGAAAAAAGCCTGCAACTGTCCCGAAGATGATTTGTTTGCAGAACAGGAAAGCACGAAAACTGCAACGGGTAACATGCCGCCCGAATATGCAAGTACAGGCAAAGTACGCAAACATCTTTACAGGCAATACATGAAAACGATAAAATACTGCAAACTCTGTAATGAACAAACAGGCAAACTGAAATTACTGACGCTCGCTCAGGCTCAATTCCGCATTACAGGCTGTCCTGTTTCTACCGAAATGTTGAACCGTATCATACTGAAAGATATAAAAAATGAAAAGATATTGCCGGACAGGGCATTAGACGATTTGGTCAATTACTTCAAGGAAAAACTGCCTGATTTGGAAAAAGCGGAACAGTTTGAATCCGGCGGCGAAATATATTACTGGCTTGACAGGAAATATTTACCATAAAAAGACAGTCACATGAAGACGAAAGAATCTCTTTTCAACGATATGGTTAGCTATGCACGTTTCGCATGGAACACTCCGAACATACAGAGGTTAAGTCCGTTCATACGGTTTATGATGGAAGGAATATGCAGCGAACTGCATTTACTGTATGACAAGCTTGACGATACGAATTTGGATATTCTGGAAAAGCTGGTAAAAAATCTGTCGCCGTCCGTTTTTAATTATGTACGTCCGGGACATGCAGTGTTGCACATCAAAGCAGATGCCAGCCTGCCTGAATTCCGTTTGGACAGAACTGTAAGTTTTTATGTAAAAACGCCTCCTTTGGATTTTAAGGAACAGAATATGAGTTCGCTGTTATTTACACCCGTAACAGACACGAGGCTGACAGATGCTTCAATAACCCGCCTGTTTTGCAAGGATACCATGTGGGAAACAGACACTGTCGGCAATCGAACCATGCTGTTTCAATCGGAAAAGAAAGCTAAATACAATACATTATGGTTTGGAATGGAAGTAGCAGCATCTGTCCGAGTGTTGAATGATTTGCCGTTTTACCTTGATTTTCCATATTTGGACGACTCCCATTCGTATTTTGACCTGCTGTCGAAAATCCAGTGGCATGTACAGGGGCAACCGGTTAAAATGAAGCGCGGTTTGCCTGTCCCGGCAGACATGCAGCCAAACAGGACGGAAAAAGATATAATGAATTTTTACAAAGATCATTACCAGACTTTACCGAAACTCAATCTTGACAAAATATCCAAACAAAAATTGCCTGATGAACTGACAGAAACAGTTCCTGATGAGATAACCGCTTCGCTGACGCCTCTGTACTGGTTTTCTATTACCTTTCCGCCGCATTTCAGGGAAGATGACATTGAACAGATACGTATTTTACTTAATGCTTTTCCGGTTATTAACCGGTATTACAACGAATACCGCGTATCAATGCAGGAAGATTTAACGAAAGTAATTTCCCTGTCTTCCGGCATCGGTGAAGAATTTTTGGAAATAGATTCGGTTATTCATCATACCGGCGAAGAATCATACCCGGTAAAACATTACGATGTTGATGCAATTAAAAAAGATTCTGCGGAAATATTCGGACTGTCCGACAAACTGGAAAAACTGATTGATGTACTCAGGGACGAAAAGACCTCTTTTCCATCAGGTATTGACAATGACAAGCTGATTGAAGTTTTCAATTCCGTTTTATCCGTTCAAAACAGCGACACATTCGAACTTGAACACAACCGCCTGAGTGCGAATGCCGAAGTAGCGCGGCTCGTCGTTCCGCCGGCGGAAAAGGTTACTGCCATGAGTATTTATTACTGGAACACTCATGCTCACTTGCTAAACGGACTGCCTGCCCAAACTGCGCTTATGGCTCATAAAGTGCAGGAGTTGAATAAAACGGAAGCGGTTTTTATCACTCCTGTTTCCGGAGGTCGCAGTTTTCTGGATTCTGAAAGCAGGACAAATATTCTAATGTATTACCTGACTGCAAAAGACAGGATACTTACTAAAAATGATATTGAAAACTTTTGCCGGATTGAACTCGGCGGATATGTCAGGGATATAAAGGCAGTTCACAATGCGAGGATAAGCCCTGAATATCATGAGGGAACGGTTAATGTCATTGAAATACATATCCTGCCGTATGCAGAACATATTGAATTCATAAAAAACAATAATATATTGAAAGATTTGCGCTTGAGGCTGGAGAATCGATCGCCTGAAAATTACAGGTATAAAATAATTATAAAGGAACAGTAATAACCGGGATATTCGATGAATGAAATCCTGCGCTTACCTTTGCCCCTGCTTAAAGAAATACTGCTTCGTCTCGATGACATCTTTTTTCATTTATTAAAAAATCCATAAGGTAACCGCAGTTACAAGCAGTGTACCGGCAATGTAAATGCAAAATATTTTTTTATGCATGCTCACCCGCTCTCTTGTCATACTGTCGTATATTTCAGTTAAAATACAGTATTTTTCACGCTGGTCGAAAGCATCTTTGCGTTCATCATTGTCAAAGCAATACTTGCCATTATCATATTTTATAATATAAATAAAACCAACAACAGGATAAATAAACATTACCTCATAACCTGCATGACCCAGTATTCTTAAAACAATAAACGGTATAAATGCCAAATTCAAAAATGAAAATGTCCAAGTAATGATCATTGCTGCGCCCCAGGGAAATACTGCTCCAATCTTTTTATTATAATACCACTGCCAGTAGAGTATGTTTTCAAGGAACGAAACCCTGCGCTTACCTTTGCCCCTGCTTAAAGAAGTACTGCTTCGTCTCGATGACATCTTTTTTCCTGGTTTTTAAATAATACATCAGTTGATAGTCGGGAATAAAAACCCGCGTGTTGTCCTGCGGCGCAAGTCCGTGCATGTCTTCATACCTTGCGGGGATATAATTGTCGGGAGGATTGCCCCATGACGTAAGAAGCCAGGCAATACCCAAAGCAACACCAGCTTCAGGCACAAAATATCCTGCGGTAAAAATGCCTCCGTTGACGGATGTATTTATCAGTGCATCTGTAAATTTTTTATTGCCGGTTGCAAACATTAGCCAGTCTATACCAATTCCCAACAATAAAATTTTAGTACTCGCTTTCCTTGCCAAATCAGATTTAAGCATTGTTTTTCTGTTCGGGTTGCGCCTTACCGTTCCTTTTGCATCCTTAACGTACTTTCCGCCGCCAACGGTTACCTTTTTTTCAGACATTGTTTCCGCCGTTTTTTCAATACCCGCAACAGTTGCGCCAACAGCTCCAATGTTCAGCAGTTTTTCAATCTTGTCTTCTTCCCTTATCACCACCATTTCGTAAAAAACAGTTGTAAACTTAGAGCCTCGCGGCGTGTTGTACGGGGTTTGTGAAGGCATTCCCGATACGGGCGAATTTAAATATACGGGATGCCAGTACACATAGCCGAGTCCGTCAACATATCCTTCGTATCTTGCTCCGTTACGGCAAAGAGCCATGAAATGCGCATACGTTATACCGGGCATAATCTATTCCCTCCATCTCTTACTGTGCGTAATTCCGTTCAATGATACCTTTTCGGACGATATTGTAAGGCTTGTCTGCGTTCCCGAAAATGCGCTTACGCTTTTTGTAAATTTAATGCAATAGGCATTGAAGAAACTAATGTCAAGCACGGTTCCCTCAGTTTGCGAACGGAAAAGAATCTGTCCATCCTTGCGTTTATATTCCCTTTTTGCCCAGTCAATAACGCTGTATTCAACAGACCGGGAAAGTACAATTGAGATACGCCCGCCTCCGGTTTCGTGCTGCGGTTTGCCCTTATGGTCAATTTCCTGCGTAAACCCGATATTGAAATGTGCAATATCGTATTCTTTGCCGTCAAGTACGAATATTGCTTCGATATGCGTGTCGGTCTGCGTAAACATATTCGTCAGCCCTGAAAAATTTGTTATCATAATTTTTTGTTTTTAATTTGTCCAAAAATTATCAAAATCCATACCGTTATCAAATATCAGCCGTTCTGCCTGAATGGTTAATAAAGTATTTACATACGATTCGCCTTTTTGTGTGTAATCTATATTCATACTTATGCAGGCAGCATTTTCGAACACAAGTTTTTCCTGTGGAACATTGTGTTCGTCGAGAATAACAATCACCCCACTGTTGAATTTGTGTGAGTTCATTGCCCATTCGATAATGGCTTTCGGCGGCAGCATGGGCAATGTCATCGACATTGTTCCGCCAAATACTTCCGTCGAAGCCTTTCCCGAATCATCCGTTCCCTGCTGGAACGAGTATTCAAAGTCGGTAAGTTCATAACCGCTTTTTGCCAGCGACATAAAATCCGTATCTGTGTTGTCGCCGAGTTTCAAATAAGTTTTATGTTCAAACATATTTTTTGATTTTTAATCAGTTAATATTCCAAATTAATTCGTTATTTTCATCTTTACTTACCGTTAAGGCATGTCCGCTTTGCAGTTTGCCTCCAACAATCAGGCGCGAAATCGGACGCCGCAGATAATTGCGTATTGTTCCTGCAACCTGCCTTGCACCGTATTTGGGTGTAAATCCGCGTTCGGCAAGCATTTTTTTCGTAGCGTCATCAATTTTCAATGTAATGCCATGCTTTTTCAGGGCTTCATGCAAACTCTTCAACTGTATTTCAAATATTTTCAGCAACATGCTTTCGTCAATCGGAGCAAAAGGCACAATCTCGGACAGACGGGCTAAAAATTCGGGACGGAAATACTGCCCCATTACTTCCATAAGTTGGGCTGTCGAAGGTTTAACGCCATGTTCCATTTGCTTGCTCAACCATTCGCTTCCCACGTTTGACGTAAAAAGGATAATGGCATTTGAAAAATCGCCTTCCTTGCCTAAACGGTCGTGCAGCTTGCCTTCGTCCATAATTTGAAGGAATATGTCATAAAGGGATGAATGCGCTTTTTCTATTTCATCGAATAAAACTACTGCGTAAGGCTGCCGGCGGATTTTATTCACCAGAAGTCCGCCTTCTTCGTAACCTACGTATCCCGGAGGCGCTCCGTACAGCAGTGCCGCCGAATGTTCTTCCTTAAATTCCGACATGTCAAAGCGTATCATTGCCTTTTCGTCGTTGAAAAGAACTTCTGCCAGCGATTTTGCAAGTTCGGTTTTTCCTGTTCCTGTGGGTCCCAACAGGAAGAATGAACCTACAGGCTGTCCCGCTTTGTTCATTCCGCTTCGCGATTCCAGAATAGCGTCAACCAGCGATTTTAATGCGCCGTCCTGCCCAACCACGCGGCGGCGAAGCAAATCTTCCATATTCAAAAGTCGTTCCTTTTCCTGAGCCTGCACTTTGCCGATAGGAATGCCGGTCTTGGCGGAAATAACCGCCGCCAGTTCATGCTCCCGAACTGTCGTTATTTTTTCCCTGATAAATTCGCGCATGGTTTCCAGCATACGATATATGCAGTCGAAAAGTTTTTGATAATCCGTGATTTCCCTTATATCCGTTTCGTCTGTGATAATGCCTGATAAAACAGGGCTTAAGCGGTTTTGCATCGAAAAGTACAGAAAACGCAAATCTTCAATCTTTTCTTCAGCGGATTTGTCGAAATCGCCTTCGATTTCAGCAAGTTCATTTGTAAAATGCTGAATATCGCCTTGCGCAGTTTCGTTTACCATCTTTACTGCCGACAGTGTCCTGTCCAGCAAATCAATCGCCGAGTCGGGCAACTTGCGGTCTTTGTCATAGCGCTTTGCCAGACGCACGCATTCTTCAACCGCTTCTTTGGACACTTCTATTTTATGAAATTCCTTATAACGGGGCAAAACGGAGCTTACCATTTGAATGGCTGAAATCATATCAGGCTCGTTTACCTGTAACACTTCAAAACGGCGGTTGAACGCATGATCCGGTTCTATCAGTTTGCGATATTCATCGACAGTTGTTGCGCCTATAACAGTTAAATCGCCTTTGGACAGTTCAGGTTTCAGGATATTGGCTGCCCCTGAATTGCCCTGTTTGGGATCTAATAAAACATGTATTTCGTCAATAAATAAAATCGCCTTATCCATGCTGCGGATTTCCCTGATAAGATTTTTCAGTCGGTCTTCAATTTCTCCCTTGTAGGTCGCTCCTGCTATCAGCGCGCCCGTATCAAGCTCGTAAACAATCGAACCCGAAAGATAGGAAGGCGTTTGACGGTTGACAATATTGTATGCCAAACCATCAACCAGCGCTGTTTTGCCTACTCCCGAATCTCCGATAATCATGACATTGGGCTTACTGTGCCGCCCGAGAATTTCAATCATCATACGGGTTTCCTTATCACGGCTGACAATATTGTGTATTTTCAAATCCATAGCCAAAGCGGTTTTGTCGATGCAGTATTTTGACAGGCTTACCATTGGAACGCCCGAACCATCACTTACCAGACCCGGGTTCTGCGCGACTGATCCGAAAGCTCCGGCATTACTGCGGCTTTGAAGTCCTGTCGTATACAGTTCGTAAATCTCGTTTTCGCGAAGCGGGAACGATTTTAACTGATCGGCAGAAAAGCCCGCGCCGGGCTTTGCCAGCGCCGTCAAAACACAGACAGGATTGATTTCGAGCAAGCCTAATTTCAAACGCACATTATCGGCTTCTTCAAAAACCGAAGGAATCCTGTCATCGGGAACAATTTCCGAAGTAATCGCCGCTTTGGGGCAGGCGTCTATCCGCATTTCAGACCACTCTTCCAGGTAATTAACGTCTTTTCCCATATCCCTCAAAAAGCCCGTTAAACCGATTTCCTTATGCAGCAGGGCTTTTAACAAATGAGCCGGAGTATACGTTCCGTTGTAATATTCACGCGCTAAGGATTTGGCAATCCTGATAGCCGTTTTGACTGTTTCGTTTAAATTCAAAAAATTATTCATAACCGTATCTGTTTGTTTTATTATAAATTAACAGGCATCTTTACTGTATTTTGCTCTTTTTGATGTTTGTTAAATATGCAAAGATAATAATTTAATGGAATATTTGATATTATAATTAAAAATATGGTCATGTTTTTAAAAATGTACGGTTTCTTGACATTTTTTTTGCATAATTCAAAATATTTTTTATACTTTTGCGTTTGTTAGTTGAAATTAAGTTTTCAAAACTAAATGTTTAATTCTTAAAATTTACAACTATGGCTAAATGTACAGTAAATGAAATGATAAAAGCATCGACGTTGAAGTTCTGAACTCGGAAATCGGAGTTAAAAGCATCGACGTTGAAGTTCGGAACTCCGAAATCGGAGTTAAAAATATCGTCGTTGAAGTTTGGAACTCCAAAATCGGAGCTAAAAGCATCGAAGTTGAGGTTCTGAACTCGGAAATCGGAGTTAAAAATATCGTCGTTGAAGTTTGGAACTCCAAAATCTGAGCTAAAAGCATCGACGTTGAAGTTCGGAACTCCGAAATCGGAGTTAAAAGCATCGACGTTGAAGTTCGGAACTCTGAAATCGGAGTAAAAAGCATCGACATTGAAGTTCGGAACTCTGAAATCGGAGCTAAAAGCATCGAATTTGATGTTCGGAACAGAATGTTTTACTCTTTTAGAGTATTGAGTTCGTCTTTAAGCGGAACGT
>JAISDB010000156.1 GCA_031265155.1 Prevotellaceae bacterium
GGACATCAAAAGTTTTTTGAAAGCCCCGAAACACAAAGAGCAATAACATATCTCTCTCTGATTGCCCCTGTAGCTAAAGGCGTTTCAGTAATAGGCAACATAATACGCACAGGCGCAAAATTCTTAGCAAAGCAGGCGGTGAAGAGTGGAGGGAAATATTCTGATGATTTAGTAAAAGCTGCACAAAAATTATATCCTAAAAAAGCAGGTAAAATAGAAATGCATCATATTACTCCAAAATATTTAGGTGGAACGAAGAATGGACCGCTTGTCCCGTTAGACGGAGCTTATCATCAGCAAATAACCAACGCATTCAGGCACGTTTGGTCATATGGGAAAGCTCCCATTAATGAAATACAAAGAAAACAAATAATGGAGCAAGTTTATAAACAATTCCCATTACCATTCGGCTATCCTTTTTAAAAATAAAAATTATGCAATTATATAAAAAAATAAAAGAACAAATTATAGATTTTTCACAAAAAATCTACGATACGAATATATTTAATCCTAATATCAATGAATATTCAAACAAACTTATCAAACTGAAAGATAAAAACGGATATGTTGTTAATTTATATATTTTCAGCAGTAAAATACTGATTGAAACATCATTAAAAACGACACTGTTATTTTCGATTAATATTAAGGATGTTGTATGTTTTTCCAATCTATTTTTAATGGAAATCACAGATATAGGAAAATTATATACAAATAATTTGCATAATGACAACATAATTAAATGTATTATTGCAATACAAGAAGATTTAAAGGTTTTAAACTTAAGTTACGATGAAGGAGTAATCGTGTATAATAATGCATTACAGGTTATTATAAATTTTGAAAAAGAAATTAATTACCTTCTTAAAATAATAAAAATGATAAAAAATAAAATTGAAATAGCATGTCCGGAACAAGTGGGCAGCAAAAATAAAAATACAATGCCTCAAAAATTTCAGACTATTATTAATAATTATTCGGACTGGATTATTTCTGATGATTTGGAACGAGAAATAAAAATAAAAGAATCTAACAAGACTGAACTTGAACATTTAATAAATTCTATAAGCCCCAAATTACCTACTATTAATAAATATATAGATAGCTTTGGTGTAAAGACGTTACCAGAAGAAGTAATTAAACTGCAAAATTTAGCAGAATTAGTTAATGAGTTGATGTTATAACTCCATTGGTTTGATTGGAGTAAAATGCAATATATACATTACGGACAGGATGGAACTAAAATAAATGTACATTATGTAGGTAAATGGGTGAACGGTGTTTTAAAGGCCGTAGATGATTTTAAATTTAAATAAATTATGAAAATTAAATGTTTAAGTAATACAGGAGCGGCATTAAGGGTTTATGAAAATAAGTCGTTTAAAAACAATGAATTAGGTAGATTTGGATCTACAGGATATACTGAATTCGGATTACCAATTGGTAAGGAATATTTAGTAATGGGAATAATATTTGGTGAAGGAACATTGGATTATCTAATAGACGACGGAGGATATATTTCTGCATACCCATATCCACTTTTTGAAGTTATTGATAACAAGCTTCCTTCAAGTTGGTTTTTTAAATCATTAAAAAATACAGATGCAAATTATCCTTATCAAGAGGCTGTTTTGGGATATTATGAGTTAGTTTTTGATAATACTCATTATGAAAAACTTATAGATGTTGAAGAAAATGCTTGTAGAATATATTTCAGACGAAAGATAGAGTTGGAAGAGAAATTAAAAGAACAATGCCCGTTTTAGTAGAATTTTGTAAAAATAATAATGAAAAAACACTTATTCATAATAATATCACTGTTTGTGTTTGCAGTAAATGTAAATGCTGTAAGTAAAATTGCATCTGCAACTGGATATTCCATATCTAATGTGCAAAACAACAGGTGGGGTTATTTAACACCCACCAGGTTTACCCGTGGCGAACTGTCAAGAATAGGCGGAGCTATTGTTCACAAAGGGCATAAAGATTTTTTTGCAAGTCCTGTAACGCAAAGAGCGATAACCTATCTCTCGCTGATTACTCCGATAGGCGAAGGCGTTTCATTAATAGGCGGCCTGATACGCACAGGCGCAAAGTTCTTAGCAAAGCAGATGGTGAAAGAGGGAATTAAGGATGGAAGTAAACTTGCTGTGCAATTTGGAAAAACTAAAAATCAAATATATCATGCATTCCGCCATACAGATGCATTAGGATTGGATAGATCATTAGTTCAATCTACAATACAAGATCACTTTAAAACCATATCTTCACAAGTAATATCAGGGAAGCCATTTAATCAAATTATTGAGATTGGCGGTAAAAGAATACAATATACTGTTTATAAGCTACCTAATGGTGTATTTAATATAGGGAGGATACATGGAATTAAATAGAATACCTACCATACAAGAGGAGCGACTTCTTGAACTCTTAATTAAAAAGTCTTCCCTCTTGATACCTAAAGATTGGAAAAATGGGTTATTAGTACGCAATATGGATGATGGAGCAATGGGAAGTTTGTATTTGTTCCCTCAAGGTAAAATATTTGAAAATAGGATGTTCGGAAAACAAGTTAGTGAGTTTCAATTTACAGATATAGATGGAATAGAAGTAATAGCTTCTTTGAATGTCGATAGTGATGGAAATTTGTTTGAACTTGATATTTGGAAAACAGATTTTGGAAAACTCATAAAATTTCCTGATTTATAATCGACACAAAGCCTCGTAGTAGCAGATCTACGTTCGGCGTAGCGTCTCGCTACGCCGGATATAAAAACAAGGCTCTGCCTTGTGCAGAGAAAGAATAAAATTAATGTATAAATTAACAGATTAAATTAACAATTAAAAAAAGGAGTACAATTATGAAGTACAAACTGACAGAGCGGAGGAATCCGCAAAATCCGCAGGCAGCATCAAAGCTTTATGCCGCGCCTGTAAACGAAGGCAAGGTGTCGCAAAGGGAAATTGCGGCATACATTGTAGGCTTGTCTTCGCTTGCTCGCGGCGATGTTGCCAACGTAATAGACAGCCTTATAGATACCGTGCCAAAGTATCTGCTAATGGGCAGGAGCGTGAGCCTCGGCGAGCTCGGCACTCTGCGCATCTCGTTTTCGAGCGAGGGCGTTGCAAGCGCCGCAGATTTCAATACGTCAATGATTACGGGCGTAAAAATCATCTTCACGCCGAGCGTGGAATTGAAAAAGCAAATAGACGGGATACGCTTCGAGAAGGCATAAAATTTACATCCGTATCCGCATAAATCTCCGTCCGTATCCGAGTAAAATTACATACTGATGAAAATTTATTTCCGTCCGTATATAAATTTATTTTCATACGGATGAAAATTTTGCTACATACGTATGTAAGTGATGGTTGCATTAAGTTGCTGTAAATAAGGCTATATGAAAAAGGTTTGCATGATATTGATATTTGCTTTTGCTGCGAGCGCGCTTGCGGCGAGAACAGATATTGCAGGCGGCGCGCGAATGTACGACAGCAGCACGGGCAGATGGCTTTTCGAATAACATTATTTGTTTGGCTGAATTTGTAATTTTTCTTTATATATTTTGAAAGAAGTTTTTACACGGATATTCTGATGTTAGCAGGAACAAAACAAACTTAAATAAATAAAACTTATAACCGTATAGTTATTATTGATTTGACTTATATGAATTTTTAGCATATCTTTGTAAAAAAAATATAACTTTATTATTAATCATAAAAAGTCATTATGAATACAAATAACATAAACAAGGTAGGACTTGATATTACAGCAGCAAATCAGGTTATTGCAAAATTGGGCGAACTGCTTGCAAATTATCAGATATTTTATACAAACTTAAGAGGATTGCACTGGAATATCAAAGGCGACAAATTTTACGATCTGCATGGAATTTATGAAGAATATTACAACGAAATTGCCGAAAAAATCGACGAAGTCGCCGAACGGATAGTGATATTGGGCGGAACGCCGGAAAATAATTTTTCGGAATATCTGAAAATTGCGGAAGTAAAGGAAATTTCACATGTTTTCGACTGGAAAACAGGAATAAATCATGTAGTAGAAACATTACAGTTTTTTACAGGAAAGTTGCGTGAGCTTCATGCAGCAGGAATAAAATCGGGCGATCACGGAACGGTTTCGCTGGCTAATCATGGAATAAAAAGTTTTGAAAAGAAAATCTGGATGCTTGGCGCTTATTCACAGGAATAGCGAAGCAGAAAAACTTTTATGCTAACAATTAATATTAAATCCTGTACTGTTAACAGCAAATACAGGAAAATCAAACCAATAATAAGAAAAAAAAATGAAATTTGAATTAATAAAACCGGCTTATGATGCCGATGCCTTGGCACCGGTAATAAGCAGGCAAACAATAGAATTGCATCATGGCAAACATTTGCAGGGGTATGTGAATAACCTGAATAATCTGATTCAGGAAACGGAATTTGAAAACGCCGATTTGGAAACTATTGTAAAAAAATCGGATGGAACAGTGTTCAACAATGCCGGTCAGGTGTTGAACCATAATTTATATTTTACCCAATTTTCGCCGGATGGTTGCAGACAGCCTTCAGGCAAACTGTCGGCAGCAATTGACGCCGTTTGGGGTTCGTTCGAAAATTTTCAAAAAGAATTTGAAAATGCGGGTGTAAGCTTATTCGGTGCAGGCTGGGTATGGCTTGCCGAAGATGAAAACGGTAAACTGTCGATAGTAAAGGAAGCTAATGCCGGAAATCCTTTAACTAAAGGATTGAAGCCGCTTCTCGGTTTCGACGTTTGGGAACATGCCTATTATATTGACTATCAAAACAGGCGTGCCGACCATTTGAAAGAATTATGGAAAATTATTGACTGGAAAGTTGTGGAAAAACGATATTGACATTTTTCATGACACAACCATATAATATTACTTTACATTTCATAATATTACATTTTATTTTTTACAGCGGCAGTCAAAAGATTGTCGCTGTATTTTTTATAAATTCTGTTTATGGCAGCTCAGTGCGGCAGCAAACAGTAAATCACGGCAAATTCTGCAAACGGTCTCTCAAATCATAAACGGGGAAATTCAAATTCCGGCGTAGCGACTCCTGCAGCATCTTAGTATCCAAAACGTAGCCTTGCGGCGAAACAGGATTTACTGTAATCGCAATAAGTTTGGTTTTGTGCAAAACTTTTATGCAGCCGCCTTTTTTGAGAAACGAACTATAAATTTCGGGCGAAACAAACAGCTTTGTGAAATCTTTTGCTATTAATGTGAATCCATCAATATTGCCCTGCATGCGAAGAAAAGAGAGCAGCTTGTCGGTTACAACGCCTGCAACAAAAAGTATTTTACATTTGCGCAGCAATTCTGTTTTATCGGTTTCTATTGAAGCCGGCATAAACGACGATTCTGTTTGCAAACCGTGCAGTGTTCCGTTTGCATCGATTCCGTACATGCCTTTGTCGATACGTGTAAGCATGCTCTGTAGATGTTCATCTGCCAGATTCAGCGAAATAAGTTCGCACAAAAATTTCGTTTTCTGCACCAATTGACGAATATTTGCCGAATACGCCGCTCCCGTTGCAAGAATCATTGCCTGTACCACGCCCGGCGATGCGGGACTCATTCGCGAAAGCGCTCCGTCAACAATTGTAATATCTGTTCCAAAATCTGCATTTTGAGCTATTATTTTTTGCAAAAGCGCAGTATTTGCCGGTCCCGACAGTATAACTTTTCCCGTGCTTTTCGCTTTTGCCGTTATCAGACGTCCGAGCGAAGTGCGCTCTGCGCTTATGTTCAAAATTTCGGCAGTCAGGCGTTTTGCAAAATAATGCTTTTCGGAAGTTACAAAAATCATATTTTCAAATACCGTAATTTCGGGTTTTGCCGTACCTGTAACCTGATCGAGGCTTTCGCCATCGATGCCGATTGATGTTACTGCAACGGAAGTGTTGCCATTGTGTAACTGCGACAGAATATAGTTGAGGCATTCCGTTTTGCCTGTGTTTTTTTCCGTGCCGACAATAGCAACACTGCCGTATTTTAATATTTCCGAAATGAATGGCATATTTATTATATTATTGCAAACAGAGCCGAAAAACAGTGAAAAATATTATTTTATTCGGGAATATTCACCAGCCTGTTGAAATCGTATTCTTCGGGATTTTTCAGGTATGTACGCGCCGCTTCATAATCGCTTTCGGTAATGTACTGCAATCCGTAACGATATATCATCTGGCATTTATTGCCTTTCATATTTACAAGACGTGTTGCAATTTTTCCGGTTGTAGGGTCAATCATATCTTTCAGAAAAACGCCTTTTATGTCGCCGCGAGGATTTCCGGTAACCATACAGCCGGTATATCCCCGGTCGTAAAGAATTTTGACGCCCATTCCAAGCAAGTTACAATAGAACAGGTCGAATGCCTTGGGCGCAATACAGCGTAATTCGTAGCCAAGTTCCACAGGTCGTGTTTTTACATTTAAATTCAGTTCTTTTAGCTGATTTTGCACCAGTACGTTAAAAATATGCGCCTTGCTCAAAGTTCCGAGTTCGGGATGCCCGTGCTCGTCATAACTGAATGTTACTCCCGAATTTTTCAGCTCTTCGCCGGGAAGATTGTGAAAAACGCCTTCGCTCACTATTGCCACGCCATAAGGCACGCCCATAATTTTGCGTTTTATGATTGACGAAATAATCAGTTTAACTATTTTATCAAGAGTTACAGGATTTTCTTCACTAAACATTTCGGGAATTATAATCATTGGCGAATGACTTGCCGCGCCAATTCCAAATGCCAAATGCCCTGCTTCGCGTCCCATTGCGCAAAGCACAAACCAAACGCCGCTTGTGCGCGAATCTTCATATACGGCAGCCGTAATTCGAGCGCCCTCGTCTTTTGCCGACTGGTAGCCGAATGTAGAAATTCCTTCAGGCAATGGAAGATCGTTGTCGATGGTTTTGGGAACATGAATATTTTGAATTTTTACATTGTGTTCCGCCAGGTAACCCGATATTCGCGTTGCTGTGGACGCAGTATCATCTCCTCCGACCGTAACTAAAAGCTTAACATTGTTTTTAACAAAAAAGTCGGGATTAAATTCTTCGTCTTTAGGTTTGTATCTGCTCATTTGCAGCGTAGAACCTCCAATGCTGAAAATTTTATCGGCAAATTCGAAATTAATATCAACGGTTTCGGCTTTTCCATTGAACAGATTTCGGTAACCTTCATGCAGACCTATCACTCTGTAGCCTGCTGCAATAAACTGTTTCGACACTGCGCTGATAACAGTGTTTATTCCGGGAGCGGGACCTCCGCCACACAGAATAAGAATTGATTTTTGTTCGTTCATCTTTTTATTTTTATATATATTAAAATGTATTATATGCTATGTATTAATGTATTGTTACATGTAATATTTGTGTTATCATTATTTTTCGTATTTTTGCGCAATGAAAAAACTCACAAAATTACAAAAATATGGTAAGTTACAAAGAATTAGGATTGGTAAATTCTAAAAAATTATTTGAAAAAGCAATTACAGGCGGGTATGCGATACCTGCATTTAATTTTAACAACATGGAACAAATGCAGGCTATAATTGCTGCCTGCGTAGAAACAAAATCGCCTGTGATTTTGCAGGTTTCGAGCGGAGCGCGCAAATATGCAAATCAAACTCTTTTGCGATATATGGCTCAAGGCGCTGTTGAATATGCAAAAGAGCTGGGTTACGCTATTCCTGTTGTGTTGCATTTGGATCACGGCGATACTTTCGAACTTTGCGAATCGTGTATTAATACAGGTTTTTCGTCGGTGATGATTGATGGCTCTCATCTTCCTTACTACGAAAATATCGTACTTACAAAAGCAGTTGTCGAACTTGCACACAAACACGACGTAACTGTCGAAGGTGAGCTTGGAGTGCTTGCCGGCATCGAAGATGATGTTGCAGCAGAGCATCATACTTATACCGAACCTGCACAGGTTGAGGATTTTGTAAAAAAAACGGGAGTCGATTCATTGGCCATCTCAATCGGAACATCTCACGGCGCCAACAAGTTTAAACCCGAACAGTGCACACGCAATGCAGATGGAATATTAGTGCCGCCGCCGCTGCGTTTTGATATTCTCGAAGAAATAGAAAAGCGCATTCCGGGTTTTCCTATCGTGCTTCATGGCTCGTCGTCGGTTCCTCAGGAGAAAGTCGCAATTATCAACAAATACGGAGGAGCGTTGAAAGATGCTATCGGTATTCCCGAAGACCAGCTGCGTAAAGCGGCAACTTCGGCTGTCTGCAAAATCAATATCGACAGCGACGGGCGTCTGGCTATGACTGCTGCTGTTCGCGAAGTATTTGCAACAAAGCCGGCAGAATTTGACCCGCGCAAATATTTGGGACCGGCGCGCGATGCTCTCAAGGAACTTTATAAGCACAAATGTGAAAGCGTGCTTGGAAGCGCAGGAAAAGCATAAAAATTAAGGTTCAATAAAACTCTTACAGTGACGCAGTTTCCTTAATTGCGTCATTGTATTTTGCTTAAATGCTTTTATGCAGTCTGCCTGTTTTTTTATGTTGAAACATATTTTTAAAAATTGCAGTAATATTGTTTTTCGCTTTGCAGTCTTTAATCTTCAAACCGGTAAATGTTTAAATTAACCATTATCAGTAAATCATAAAAACAGTTAATGCATTTTAAAATTATTTCGGAAAATGATCAACAATCCGAATCAATCTTATATAAAGTGGCAATCAGGCTGAAACCAAGCTCAACATTATAGAAATTAAAGTCTTGCATTAAAGTGCATAGTTTTAACTGACATGCTTGAAAATAATTTTAAGATTATTTTTCAAATTTCATAAAAAACATTAAATTTGCGGCATTAATTATTAAAACAATATGCACTATGAAGAAGCAATTGAGTAAAACACTGTTTTTTATATTATCAACGTTCATTTGTAATATAAGTTTAACGGCACAATCGAATTTTGTTCTTGGAAATCAGGTAGAACAGCCATCTACGGATGTGTGGAACTTTATCAAATATGGAGAAATAACTCCAAGTTTGTACACGGGAACAGTAAATGTATCCATACCTTTTTATACGTATAAGGATAACGATTTTGAGGTTCCAATTTCGTTTGATTATGCATCTAACGGATTCATTCCCAATACTCCGCCCGGAACATTAGGCGCAGATTGGATATTGAATGTTGGAGGAAGCATAGCCGTGGAAATAAAAGGACTTGAAGATTTTGACGATAATATTCATCAAGCAAATAACGGGAGTTCTATAGTAGAAAATTTTAATTATTTACTCAAAAATAATTATGCAAAAGCAACAGGTACATTTCTTATAGACGGCAGATTTTATTATGATAATGCTGATCATTCTGATTGTAATGACTGGTCATATACCAGCTGCTGTCCATGGCAATTTATACCATCATTGCCAGCTACAAACATATATTATTGCCCTGATAATGATTTGGCTTATTGTTGCAAAACAATATATGATGCCGAACCTGATATTTATCATTTTAACTTTATGGGATATACCGGTACTTTTCATCGTGATTACGACGGCAGTGTATATGTTTATAATACTAATACAAATAATAAAGATTTTAAAATTGAAATAACAAGCTCGAGTAATACGAGCTTTATAAAAATAATAACTGCCGATGGCTATCAATATTCATTTGAACCTAAAGAATATATCCAAAAATTCGGAATACGTAATACATCCGTCTATAAATTGACGCAAATAATTGCACCAAATAGCAGATGGATACGCTTTTCATATCAAGACTATAAAGTAAAAAATGTTAAACCCGGATTCTTGAGAATTGAGGGAGAGTACAATGACTGCCTTTGTACTCTAGGATACGGAGTGGATGATAATATAAGATATAGACATGCAGTCGATCTAAGCTATGCCGATATTATAACATCCGTAATATCAGATATAACTACTTCAGAAAAGAATGAAATATTATTTCAATATGAAGATGTTCCATTAGGATATTACACTGACAGTATTAAAAGATTGACAGGTATTGTTGTTAACAATAGAATGAATGAAATAAAGAAATGTTCATTAGAATACAAGCAGAATCCTTATGGAACAAAATATACTTATTTAGCAGGGATAAATATTTCAGGCGAAGGTAAATATATTATGGATTATCATAATTGGACATCGACTTTTCCTCCGAGAGATACGTATGGTCTTGATCATTGGGGATACTATAATGGTGGTCACGCTAATACATCAAGCAATTTCTTCTATGTATCAACATTAAACAATTATGATGATGAAATTATAAACTATGGTCATAGAGACTCAAACTATGCTTCTGCAAAATATGGAGTTTTAAATAAGATTACTTACCCCACAGGAGGTTATTCTGAATTTGATTATGAAAGTCATGATTTTTCAAAAGCTGTTAAACGAATATCTGCAAACAGTTTCAAACCCATTTTAATGAATGAGAGCGGTATTTGCGGAGGTGTAAGAATAAAATCCATTAAAAATTACTTGTCTGACAACAGCCTTGCAAGTGCAAAGGAATTTGAATATAAAAACGAGAACACAAGCAGTGGAATATTACTGAATATGCCTCGATATAGAATTAAATATTCAGCAACATATCCAGATAGAATACATGAAAAAAATATGGAATTGTATTCATCTAATCTTTTCTCATATAATAGAGCTAACATAGAATACAGTAAAGTTACAGAAAAGAGAAGTGATGGATCGAAAATAGAATACAGTTTTACTAATTATTCAATGTCAAGACACTATGAGGATATTATAATACTTCCTTTCTTACCTATTCCGAATAGATTAGAAATTTCATTTGAGGGCTGGAGCATTAATAATCCGAAATTAAATAATCTTGTAAATCCGGGGAAATCA
Organism: Prevotellaceae bacterium; assembly: GCA_031265155.1. Classification (GTDB taxonomy): domain Bacteria; phylum Bacteroidota; class Bacteroidia; order Bacteroidales; family UBA932; genus JAIRKV01. The sequence goes on from JAISDB010000156.1 coordinate 10,916, forward strand.
CTGCAAGCAGAGCGTGGCAAACTATACAAAAAGGATATTTTTAATGTCGACGCCTCTCCAAAATTATTATATTCGGAAATAAACTCTTATGATACAACAAAAATATTGGCAACAGATGCTTTGCCTGCACATTTGATTAAAGCGATAACGCATATTCCCGTTAATATTGAAAATTATGATTTATCGTCAACATCAAAAATTCAATATCTTGACAGCGTTGCTGTCGGCGAAAATACTTCATATACTTATAATTCACACGGGCAGATTGCAAGTCAAACAACTGTTGACAGTAAAGGCGATCTTATAATAACAGAATTTGAATATGTAACCGATTTAACCAATCCTGCCGGTATATATAAAAACATGATTGACAAGAATGTGTTGAATTATCCGCTTGAGGAAAGAATATACAGGATAAAGTACGGAACCAATATAAAAACGCTTATCGGAGGCAGAAAATACACATATACACAACCAAATGTAATTTATAAAGCGCTGGTGCGAATATCACAGATAGAAATATACGACAATGTTAAAAATGCATGGATTGCTGATAAAAAATATAAGTATGACGGATTCGGAAATCTACTTGAAAGTGAAAACAGGAACGGTGTAAAAACAAGTTATGTTTGGGGATTCGACGGTTTGCACCCTGCTGCAATATGCGAGAATACCTCTATAGACGATGTAATATCAATTTTCAATAACTTATCCCGCTGGCCATTATCGGGAGGATTAACGGAACAAACATATTCTGCCTTAAAATCAATAAGTCCGGCAGTGAACATAACCAGATTCGATTACGAACCATTTGTCGGATTAACAAGAATAACAGACCATTCGGGAAAAATAACCGAATATAATTATAATAATACAGGTAAATTAAGATCTGTTATTGACGACAATAACGATTTACGTAAAAAATATTATTATTCAACAGATCATTAAAAAACTATGAAAATGAAAAAAAGTATAACGTTAATATTATTTTTATCAGCATTGTTGTTTAAAACAACAATATGCTTGTGCCAAACAAATTATAACATAACTGTACCTTACATATCATTTCAAGATACAAGAACATATAATATTTACAGTATGGGGAGTAATACAAATGTTTTTGATGTAAGAGCGGTTGATGTTGTTATAGTTTATAAAGACGTGTATATGCCGTTGATGAACAGTTTTATTCGCAATCAAAGTCAGGATACAAGCTTGATTTCGGTAAGGCAAATACTTTTACCCATAAATAATGAACTTGATGCGATAACAGGATCTGTAACAATCTGTTTTAAAATAGGAAAAAATACAACAAATACAAATAGAAAAATTACATTGACGGGAGCACTGCCAAACAGTAAAACTATTATTATAAATCAATCCTGTGCTGCTAATGAGAAAGACCCGTTATCTATTCCCGGCAACTGGAAACTTACATACACGTATACATCCGACAGCGCAGACTATAACGAAGACATAACATTTTTCGACGGTTTGGGTTATCCCGAACAGATAATACAGGTACAGGGTTCGCCAAACAGGCGGAATATTGTAACGCCTGTAGTTTACGACAATATGATGCGTGACGATGCAAAGTCATATCTGCCTTATGTGTCTAACAAAATGACTGCTGAAAGAGAAATGCAAATCTTAATGAAACAGTACGCATATTACTGGGGTAAATACGATGCAGACGATGCAAGTTATGCATATATCGAAAAGCAATACGAGTCTTCGGCGCTTAACAGAGTGCTGAAAGAATACAATGCGGGTAGCATATTCCGCTATTCAAAAGGAAATGGACTTATAGGTAGTGCTTTGAAACAAAAGACTGATAAACACAAAACATTCGATTATCTTACAAATTCGGCAAATGAAGTTTTTAAACTTTATGTTGGCAATGCGGAATCTTCGCCTCTTAACGTTCAGGGATATTATCCTCAGGGAACTCTGTATGAAAATGTGATAACAAATGAAGACGGACAAACATCAATAACATTTACCGACAAAAGCGGAAACTTAGTACTGCAGCGGACAATAAACAGCATAAATGCAACCGTAACCGAAAATATAGATACTTACTACGCTTACGACGATTACGGGCAGCGCCGCTGGGTTATTAGCCCCGAAGGTTCTGCGCAACTGATGGCGAACACTACGCTTTATAAAACAAGCGATATTGCAAAAAAATACTGCTACGTATATGCTTACGATGGACTTGGCAGGCAGATAAGCAAACAAATGCCGGGCAAAAGCGTGGAATATGCTGTTTACGACCGCGCAAATCGTCCTGTCATGATGCAGGACGGCGCACTGCGGCAGGCAGGCAAATGGATTATATACAAATACGATAACCCGAACAGGGTAACGCACGAATATCTTATTACCGACAACCGCAGTCGCAGCACGTTTCAAAGCCTGTTTGACAATGCCGTAAACAACGACAACTCGCCGAATTCTATTTACAGCAGTACGACAAAACAGTTGCTTAGGGAAACGCGATACGACAGTTATGCAAACAGTCTTCCTGCCGTGCTTGCATTTGAACAGATAAGCGGAATTACGGCTGAAACGTGTGACAGTCGTGTAACAGGAAATAAAACTTACGAAAAGACAGGCATTTTGGGCAGCGCCGGCGCAGGCATAACGCAATATGTGGAGCGGGCGTTTTATTACGACTACATGAACAGACCTATACAGACGGTAGAAAAAAACCATTTGGGAGGAATAAGCCGCATGAGTTATAAATACGATTTTACCGGGAATGCGCTTGCCCTGCAAGAAAGCCATACGACAGGCGCAACCGGGACGGCGGATGTTAAAATTACGGAATTTGATTACGACCACCGAGGGCGCCTGCTTGCCGAAAAAACAACAGTAAACGACAGCGACACGGCACTGGTAATATACGAATACGACGATATAGGGCAGCCTGTAAAACAGATTTATGCAGATACAGTACACGAGAGCGTAAAATACAACATACAGGGCTGGATAACCGAAAAGCAGGCAGCATACAAAGGCAGTGGTGTTAAAGAATTTATATTCAACAGCCAACTGAAATATTACGACCCCGCAACGGCAAATCATACTCCGAGCTATACCGGAAATATTACCGAATGGACATGGCAGCATTACGAGAATAAGCCCAAGACATTTAACTTTACATACGACAAACTCAACAGGCTTGCTTCGCGAGCAATAAACAGCAGCTTCGTAGGAAGAACAACAGAGGAATACGACCTGATGGCTTTTACCGAGCTGGGCTTTACCTACGACCGCAACGGCAATATAAAAACGCTGAAACGTTACGGCGCAAACGACACAATCATTGTTGACAATCTCGAATACGGCTACAACGGCAATCAGCTGACTGCGCTTACAGGTACCACAACGGCAGGTTATACGTACGACAGCAACGGAAATATGAACTACGACGGCAGGCGAAATGTAAATATAAACTATAATTTGCTGAATTTGCCTTATCAGGTTATTCAAAACAGCCAAGCCAAAGCCACATTTACATACATAGCAGATGGCACAAAGGCAAGCGCCATAGACAGCGCAGGCAAGGGATTTATATACTTGGGAACTATGGTTTATGCAAAGGAACTTTTAACAAAAACTCTCGAAAGCGCTTCATTTGGCGGCGGGCGAATAAACAGAACAGGCACTAATTCGTATGATATAAACTATTTTATAACAGACCATTTGGGAAGCACGCGGGTAATTGTAGATAATAACGGCGAGATAAAAGAACAGAAAGACTTTTACCCGTTTGGCAAGGAACATGAAAATCCTGATTTGATTACTTCTACCAACCGCTGGAGCTTCAACGGCAAGGAAAAGCAAACGATAAAAGATTTGGGCTGGCTTGATTTTTCTGCGAGAATGTTAGAAACAGAATTTGGCAGATGGCTTGTGCCTGATCCGTTGGCTGAAAAGTATTATTCTATCAGTCCGTATGTTTATTGTATGAATAATCCGTTGAGATTTATTGACCCAGATGGGAAACAACCAAGAATATACGTACAATCTAAAGGTTTAGGACACGTATTTGTAACTGTAAACAAAGGGAAAAACACTATAATTTATTCTTACGGAAGATATGGTTCTGTTGGAAGTTCAGGTATAACATCAGGAAGATTTACTCCTATGGGAGAAGGTGTTTTATATAGAAAAACGGGAGACGAGGCACAAAAATATTTATCTGAGGTTCAATCCGAAGGAAAATTTTCAATATATACGATAAATGGCGCAGATGATCATGCTGTAGCAAATTTTTATGATGAACAATGGAATAATGGCACAAGACCAACGGACGAAAATAAAGTATCCTATACTGATGAAAATGCAAAAGTTGTAGATACATATAATTTATTCGACAATAATTGTGTAACAAAATCAATAGACGGCATTAACAACAAAGATAATATACTTGATTATACAGACAGACGAGTGGCAGGTACAACGTACGATGGGATAACATATTATCAAAATGTCAATATTAATTCGCCGAGCAGGTTAAAACAATATCTTGATAATATGCCCAAATCAAATACAGATATTGTAAAAATTGAAAATCCACAAGAATTTATAAAAAAATTACAAGAATTATTTAAATGATATGGAAAACAATAGAAAACAAAAAATATTAATTTCACTTAAAATTATTATCATTTCAATAACTTTATTAAATATTATAGTCATCATATTATCATTATTAGGCTGGTATATGGATTGGTACTACGGATATTTCAATACACTTAAAACAATATCGGTTCAAGGTAACAATGAATATAATGAACAATACTGGATAGCGATGAAAAAAATATTTAATAATATTGAATTTGATTTAATACTACTTTTAATCAATTCAATACTTATATTTATATGCTTTTTATTGTATAATTTTTTCAGAAAAAAAGTTTAATATTACGAACAGTGCAGGCAAAGGATTTATATATTTGGGGACTATGGTTTATTCAAAGGAACTTTTAACAAAAACTCTCGAAAGCACAAATTTTGGCGGTGGGCGAATAAACAGAACAGGCACAAATGCGTATGATATAAATTACTTTATAACAGACCATTTGGGAAGCACGAGAGTAATTGTAGATAATAACGGCGAGATAAAGGAACAGAAAGATTACTATCCATTCGGCAAGGAACATGAAAACCCGGATTTGATTGCTTCTACAAACAGGTATACATTTAGCGGCAAGGAAAAGCAAACCATAAAAGATTTGGGCTGGCTTGATTTTTCTGCGAGAATGTTAGAAACAGAATTTGGCAGGTGGCTTGTGCCTGACCCTCTGGCTGAGAAATATTATTCTATAAGTCCTTATGCGTATTGTATGAATAATCCCTTACTTTTTATAGATCCAGATGGCAGGGATGTTGATATATCTAAATTAACAAATCAAAATCATGTTGTTGCACTTGAACGATTTATAAATACAACAGAAGGTTATAATTTTATAAATAGATTTATGAACAAGGGAGAAACCTTAAAAATTGGAGACAACGCGTATTCATTTAGTAAGTCGGGTGATAGAGCAAAAGATATTCTTAGTTTAGAATCTGCCGATTTGGATAAGAATACTTTAGGAAAGAGTGAAATATTTACAAAAAATGAAGATGGAACAAAAGGTTCAAAAATGAGAAACGTAATGAATTTAGAAAACATTAACATAACAGACGGAACATATCAAGTCATTATGTTAGATACTAAGATAGATGATAAACAAGCTACAAATACATTAGGACACGAAGCCTTTGTTCATACCGATAGAAGAAGTAACGAATTAAGTAATATTGAAAGAGAACTAAATATAGGCAGGTCGGGTAAATATTTTAATAATCTTGATGCATATAGAGGAGATATGAAAGATATGATATATAGAGCAGATAGAGATCATAGTAATTTACGTAATGGTTTAATAAAGAGATATGAAACATTTTCAAAACAGTTGGATTTGAAATATAAAGGAGGAAAATATTATGAAAAATACAGAAAAGATGCTTTTGGTAAGTAGATTTTTATTGTTGATATTGTCATTTTTTGCTATGTATGCATGCAACAGAGTTGCAAATGAGAAACAAAGTGATATAATTATAAAAAGAACATATCATCCTAATGGAAAAATAGAATCCGTTACAAGTTATGTTGATTCAACAAAACAAGGATATTTTGCTTTTTTTGATGAATATGGAGTAATAAGATCAGATGGTATTTTGATTGATGGTAAGCTCAATGGCACTTTCATATTTTATGTTGCAGGACAAAAATTTATTGAAGATAACTATATAAATGATACTATGAATGGAGAAAAAATTTTTTATTATATGAATGGGAATATCAGGCAAAAAGGAATGATGATTAATGGAAAAGTTGAAGGTAAATATGAATATTATACAGAAAATGGAGAAATCGCTAAAATTAAAAATTATAAAAATGATACAATAGTAAATGAGATTGTATATATAGCAGATTTCGATGAAGACAATTGGTTTGATTTTGATGGTCCGATGTAAATTATTTTAAAGGAAACGGTAATGTATTATTATGTTTTTACATTGGAAAGTACCTCGTTTGGCGGCGGGCGAATAAACAGAACAGGCACAAATGCGTATGATGTAAACTATTTTATTACAGACCACTTGGGCAGCACGCGAGTAATTGTAGATAATAATGGAATTATAAAGGAACAGAAAGATTTTTACCCATTCGGCAAGGAACATGAAAATCCTGATTTGATTACTTCTACCAACAGATATACATTTTCAGGCAAAGAAAAACAGGTAGTTGGCGGAGTGAATTTTCTTGATTTTAGCAACAGGATGTATGATGACTTCATTTGCAGATGGACAACACAAGACCCGCTGCAAGAGAAATTTTACAGTTGGAGTTCGTATAATTACTGTATGGGTAATCCTGTAAAGTTGATAGACCCGGATGGGCAACAGCCATTTTTTTTCTTTGGATATACGCCTCCTATTGTTATGGGAACGAATCCTGTTGTGATGGGAACATCAAATCCTATTCTTTTGGGAACTAAGCCTGTAACGACAGGTACGGTATCTCAAACGGCAAGAATTATAAACCAAGCAGGTAAAGGAGTTACAAGACATGGACCTACTGTTGAGGCTGCTAAAAATCAAAGCCAACGAATAAATTTCGAAAGAATAAATGCAGGAAAACAAGCAGAAACAGAACAATTACAAAAATTAGGATTAGAAAAAAACACAGAATCTTTTACTCGCATAGATACTAAAACAGGCAAGGAAGCGACTACAATACCTGATGCTATTAAAAATGGTAAAATAGTGGAAATAAAAAATCTAGAAACAGGAAAAACACAATCACTGACAAGACAACTTAGAATTCAAAAAGAAATCTCTAATTCTAACGGAGAAAAGCCACAATTACATATAAATAAAGAAGCTAATTTATCAAAGCCTCTACAAAATGCAGATTTTGAAATAACAAACTATAATGTTACTTCACCAATAGGGATTCAAGATAATACTAAAATTAACATTTCTATTGTTACATCTCCACCAACTAATTAAATGTTATGAATAAAAAAATATATAATAATGATTTAACTGTATACGAGAATCAATTAGTAAAGGAATCTCTTATATATCTAAAATCTTTTATAGAAGATATGGGTGAGTTTTATCCTTTTGCTATGGTAATGGATAAAAAAGAAATTATTAACGCTGTTTTTCCTAACATAGAAGATGAATTCCCCACAACTCAATATTTAATAAATTTATACAATGAAACATTTGAGAAAGAATATTCTAACAAAGCAACAAATTATGTTTTATCCATAATATGTATAGATGTATTTATTCATGATAATATTAATCATAATGACGTGAAAAGGAATGCCATAGAAATGAGATTTATGGGTATTAATTATAAAAAAACAGTGCAATTATTTTATGAAGTAGATAAAAATAATACAGTAATATTTCAGGAATGGAACTAAAAAGTTACGATATGAACTATTTGATAACATACCAGAGAATGATGATTGATAATAACAGTGAAATAAATGATTTATTTAAAAGTATAATGCCAATTATTGATTTGCAACCAGTAAAAGTAACAGTTGCACCAGCAAACAAATGATTAATGTTAAATTAT
>JAISDB010000116.1 GCA_031265155.1 Prevotellaceae bacterium
ACGGCAATGTATTTGAATGGTGTTTAGACCGTTGGGATTTTACAGACAATTATGCAGGCTTACCGGCGACAGATCCGCTGTGTACAGTTGGTACGCTCATCATATTACGCGGCGGCTACCGGGACTACCATTCCTATTTCTGCCGTTCCGCCTATCGCGGCGCAATCGTCGGCTTCCGCGTGATTTTTTATCCTCAGTTTGTCTATTTGGCACAACGCACTTTCGCCAAGTGCACAAACAGAAACTCCAACAAAAACATTCTTTTGCCTGAGCTTTGTTTTTTGCCATGCGCCTATAGATGCTTTATGTTTTTTAAATCAATTTTTTCCTTTCTGATTACAAAATATAAATATGCAAGAATAAATACGCTGTTAATTGCAAAATTAATCCATCCGTTCGTCGTTGCAACAATGCGCGACAAAATAAATAATGCTATTCCGAATGAAATGTAAATTATCGCCGATTTCCAGTCGTATGGAATGAAATAATATTTTCTGCATAGCTGCCAGCTTACGATTATCATTGCCAGATATGAGAAAAAATGCCCGAAAGCCGCCGCATAATATCCGAAATATGGCATAAACACGGCATTTACGACAATCGTTACGAGCAGTCCCGAAAGCGTAATGTTTATTGCATATTTTGTCTGTCCGGATATTTTGTACCACATCGATAAATTAAAGTTAATGCCAAGAAAAATATTCGCCAGAAGCATAATCGGCACAACTCCAATGCCGACGCGAAAATCGGAACCTATAAATAATTTGAAAATATCAAGATAAAGCGCTACAAAAAGGAAAATAAAAACGCAAAAAATGACAAAATATTTCATTACATCGGCATATATTTTCTTTTGATCGTCTTTGTTGCCTTGACTGAAAAAGAAAGGCTCGGCGGCAAAGCGAAACATCTGAACAAACAAAGTCATAAACACAGCCAGCTTTACGTTAGCGCTGAATATGCCTACCAAATCGCTGCTTGATTCTCCTGCTGGCGAAAAAAACCTGAACAGAATACGGTCGGTAACGTCGTTTAAAACTCCGGGCAGCTGCGAAAGCACCACAGGAATTGCGTATATCATCAACTGTTTCCACAAAGCAGGAGAGAAGACGAATTTTGTCCGCAACAGTGTTGGTAAAAAAAGTATTGACGAAATGATGCAGCTTCCGAGAATTGCAAATAGAATATATCCTCCATCGGGCGCAGGCGAAAGAAATTTCAACAGAAACGAATCGGGATGCGCTGCCGCATAAGTCGGAAATCCAAGAAAAAAAATAAGATTAAACGATGTTTCGGACAGGATTTTAATTATTTTCAATATTCCGAACTTCAAGGCTTTCTGCTGATACCTTAACCGTGCAAAGATTACCGAAGTGAAACTGTCGATTGCCAGAATTGCAGCCGAACACCAGATAAGTTCTCCGCGCCCGACATATCCGAAAAGGTTTGCAATATCGCTCGAAAATATAATTCCCGCAGCAAGTACAGCCATCGATGTTGACAGCAAAAAGACAAGTATGGTAGAAAAAATACGGTCGGGATTGTTTCCCTGCTTATTTGCAAAACGAAAAAACGCCGTTTCCATGCCGAACGCGAAAAGCGCCTGCAATATGGCAATATACGAAATAATTTCGGAATAAACGCCGAAAGCATCCGTATCGATTACACGGGTGTAAAGCGGCACAAAAAAGAAATTTATAATACGGGCAACTATTGTTGTCATGCCGTAAATAGCAGTTTCGCCTGCAAGTTTTTTCAGATTTCCCATTATCTGTCCGATCAGTTCAAATTAAAAAATTTAAACTGCAAATTTACATCAAATTCTCGAACCGAATATACATTCATATTTTTATAAACAGATGTCCGGTAAAATGAATTTATTGAGAATTAGTTAATTCAAATTGCTCTTTACGGCTTTGTGCAAAATTTTATTTATTACCGTACATCCCTATATTTTAAGCTATTTTGAAAAACCCGACTTGCGTTTCGCTGTGAATATATCAGTATTCTATGCCTCTCTTGTTAAATATCAAATGTCCGAAATTAATTGAAAATATAAACTTATTTTTGTATCCATCGTAATAATACAGGCTTGCGCTTAAAGGACCTATAGGTGATTGCCAGACAAAGGCTGTATATCCCATGAAGGAACGGTTTTTCAACTTATCGCCATAAATTATCTCATTGTTCTCGCCTTTTTTCAATTCGCGGTACGGTTGAAAGACATACAATCCGCTTTTCAAATACACGCTTTTTGATAACGAAAATATCGGCATTACGCCTGCCGCAACATACGAATTTGCCCTGAAATTTTCAAGAAACAGGGTACGGCTGTGCTGCGTAGGCTGAAATGCAGGTGTCATAAACAGAGTAGGGTAGTAGCCTCCGGAAGATACCTTTTGCGAAAAAACGCCCTCAACCAGATAACCGAGAGAAAAATGACTGAAAAGATTAAAATACTTTTCTTCATAAAGTTTTACCGAAAAAATATTTTGAACTTTGCTTTCCCTGGTAAATGATGATGTATTGCCCGGCGTATATTTTCCATTGCCGGTTACAAACTGAAATCTGATTTCCCATTTTCGCCCTTTGGTTGGAAATTCATTATAATTCAAATTGTTTTTTACGGTTCCGGCGCTTGTTGCAAAATAGTTAAGCCGGTGAATGTCGGGAGTATCGCTTACCAAGAAATCGCGAGTTTGATAATATTCATTTCTGTGTATCCCGGCAGTTGCATCTATCTTGAAAACCGTATTTCGATTTACAATATAACCGCCGCTTGCCTGATAGTGCACATCTTTCTGCTTAAGGTAGCTCGGTTTTTTGTCTTCTATAAAAAAATCGGTTCTGCTTTCATAATAATCATAGTTATTGTAGCGCAAGTGATGCTCCCAAAATATGGGCAGACTGAAAGGATAATCGCGGCGAAGTCCTAACTGCGCTGCCGAATACAGTTTTCCGTAATGAAAATTCACGCTGTAACGCGAATATGCTTTTGCCCAGTATTTATGTTCAAATCCCAGATATGCCTGATTTAGCAGCGATGATGAAATATTCACTCCAAATGCAAGCCTGTTACTTGACGCCGGCGATACTTGAAGCTTGGCGTCAAAACTTCCGGAAATCGAATCGTAAACGGCTATCGGAAAAATAGATGACACTATTCCCGTTTCTACAACTTTGAAGTATCTGTCCTTAAAAAGATTCATCGACATTGTGCCATCTTCGTTTTTTTTGCCCTGCCCTATCATTCTTCGAACAAAAGACTTTTCCATGTCCGAAAGTTTACCCGTAACTTCTATATTTCTGAATTTGCGCTGAGGAACGGTTGCCTTGAATATTTCACGGCGCGCTGCAACTTCATCTGCCGAACGCCGCACATGAACCGTCTGCCGTATGGAATCTATCATTTTCAATGTATTCCGGTAACCTGCTTCAATAATGTCATCCATTTCGGCAAACTCAAATATATCTACATTCGTGAATTTTGTGTCGATACGGATGCTTTTGCCTTTTGGCATTGAATAATCGGTGTCGTTTGTAAACATTCTTCTTAGCTGACCGATAATATTATCTTCGTCGGCAACGGTGTCGTTATCCGAGCATTTGCTTCCTATGATAAAGTCGGGATTAAAATCTTTTTCCATAACATCCCACGGGAAATTATTGTAAATGCCGCCATCAAAAAGCAGAGCCGAATCAATTGAAATAGCCTTGAATGCAAACGGAAAAGTCATTGATGCCCTTATCGACATGCCCAAATCGCCATTGCGCGAAATAAACTGCCTGTGCGAATTAATATCGGCAGACACACAGCGAAAAGGAATAAAAAGCCTGTCAAAGTTGCCTTTGCTTGCAACCGTAGCTCCCGAAAAAAGTTCAAAAAAAGCTATATCCATGGGATACGGCGATATTAGACTGGTGGGCAAGGTGATTTTTAAATGAGTTTTTTCTCCTTTTTTTATGTTAAATTTCACCAGAAACAATTCGGATGCAGATTCTTTTGATAGTGAATAATACCTGTATCTGTCATCAATATTTCCCGAAAGCCAGTTTTCAAAGTCATTTGACTTAAAAACTTCTATCATTTCATCGACAGAATATCCCGATGCGTAAAGTCCGCCGACTATTGCTCCCATTGAAGTTCCTGCTACATAATCAACAGGAATACCATTTTCTTCCAAAGCCTTTATTACTCCGATATGCGATAATCCTCTTGCGCCGCCTCCGCTCATTACCAGACCGACGCTTTGCGAGCAGACAGACAAGGGCAGCAGCATTAAACAAAACGATAGGAGCGAAATTATTATTATTTTATATTTTATAGACATTATTACAAATTATTATTACGCAAAGTTACATAAAAAATACATAATAACGCTATTGACAGATTAAAGACTGTGAAAAAACCCGACAGGTTTTGAAACTCTGTCGGGTTAATACTTGCAATTCGGCAAAACGGCGCTGCTGTCAACAGCCTGCCTCATTCTTTACCGGTCATTGCCTGTTCATCATTCATTGCCGTGCGCTGTATTTGAAACAGGGCGGCAAAAGAGCAAAATACTGTGATCTCTACAGATAGAACAGGACTCAATTAAATTTGTATGTCACACCTGCCGTTGCTATCGGTCTGCTCCAGTCGCCGGCAATCATATATTTCACCTGACCGCAGAGAACAAGCTTTTCCGTCAGTTTAAAATCTATACCACCGCCGACATTTAAGCCGAAGTCGGTTGAAGAAACGCTGGCACTGTTTATGACATCTGATTTGTAGCTGGTACCCAAAACGCCCAGTCCGGCTAAGGGATAAACAGTCAGAGTTTCGTTCAGGCTGAACAGATACTGTCCGTTCACGCTAATATCCCACATGTTCAGCTTTGATTCGACAATACCTTTTCCGTACGTTTTTGGAAGAAAATAAGTAAATGCACCTTCCAAACGAATGGGATCCGTTATGCTGTACTGAAATTTAGCGCCTATACCGTAATTGGTAACGCCGTCGCCGGAACCCAGCGCTAAATTAACCCCCAGCGCCATATCTCCCTGTTCCTGCGCCGAAACATTCATTGCAAATGCTGTTGCTACAACAAGCATAATTGCTGCTTTTTTTAATACTTTCATTTTTAAATTTATTATTTTATTAAAGATATTTTAATACTTATGTTTTTGATTTTCATTTTGTCATTAATTCTCCTGCCATCTGCATTTTCATAACAGCAGATTCTTCCGGCTGATATGCGGGTCTGACGCTTGCGCTCGGATTGTATGAGCCTTCCATCGTAAATTCCATGACTTTCAGCGCGCCGTTGCGCGGATATCCGGATGGATTGCCCGGTGTTCCTGCCGGAAATACTCCGCCGGCGGGATTTTGCCCGTCGGTTACAGAAACAAGGCTGCCATGCTTGGTTGCGGCAATTACCCAATTGGTAGGAATTGAAGGATCGCAGTTTATAAACATGTTTACCCATACTTCGTATGTGCCCGACTGTATATATTCGGTGGGATAGTATATGTTTTCGTTGTTAACTCCATCAATGTTACAAAGTGCGTTCGAGTCCAGATCCAAGCCCCAAATGGATACGTATTTTCTTGCTTCTTCATCCCATATTTTTCCTCCCGGGTTGCTGTAGTAAATAACATTGCCGTTTGGTTCTACTACGAACAAATCCACATCCTTGTCGTTGTCGAACGACAGGCTTACCTGCAGCGCTCCCGTGCCTACCTTTATGAATTGCAACTGCGCCGTGTAAAGCTGAGTCTGCGAGCCATCGATCAGCAGCGCGCTCATTTGGATGGTGAACGACCGGTTCAGATTTTGGCTGAACAGTATTACAAACTGCGTTTCAGTGCTTGCAACAACTCTGTAATATTCGTTCACGCCTTCTACGCTTACGTAAATTTCCTGAATTTGCGTTACGGAATTTATTGATACAAAAGAAGAGCCTCCGGGCAGCACGTTACGGTTGACCGTAACATCGCCTATGGAATTTCCCGATGAAGCGTTAGGGATGGATCCCTTATGCACTGTCGCGTTCTGAATAGTAAAATACTCATTTTCGAGACCCGAATTATTGTCATCATCACTACCACATGATGTGAATAATACTGCCATTGCAGCAAAGGCTAAAATAGCCATGTTTTGAATTTTTTTCATCTTTTTAGAAATTTTTATTAAATTTTTATCTGCATTAAACCCTAATGTAAGGGATTTTTTACTTACTGTTTTCATATTTATTATTGACGATTTATTAAATCTTTAAATTGTCGGTTATCCACCCGCCCTGACAAGGCAGAGCTTCGCGCCGGCGAGTGCTTTCTGTTTCTTATATGTGTTCTGCATGTAGCGTCTTTGAGCATTTTATTCAATTAAGTTTCCAAACCTGTTTTTTCTGTTTATATTTTTATACCTTATATTCTAAATTATAGAGCAAACGCAATGCAAAATTATATTATTCTGCAATAATTTCCAAATATTATCTGCATATTTTTTTGCGGCAGCCATAATATGCCGTATTTACTTACGTGTGCCGGTCAGCTAAAAAATGTAGAATATCGGACATAAATTGATACAGCGCTAAAAATTTGAAGGCGGTTTAAAAATATGCTAACGTCCTTATACATATCCAAACTTAATATAAAAGAAAGCCTGGTTGAATGCTTTTAAGTGGTTTCGTATTATTTTGGAGAAGCAGCAGGTTTTTCTGAAAGTCTGTCTGATACGATGTCTTAAAAGGCAATTATTTCCCCCAATACCCACCGTGTTTTTCTTTCCGGTTATATTATTATCTGCCTGAAATGCACTGATAAAGATTTCCCAATTATCCGTACAGATACGATCATAACGGATTCCTGATGCGAGGAGTTTTTTTGCAGTTTCATGACTGTCATTAAGTCTCGTCTGCCCCAAATATATGTTAAAAACAGCCCTTGCCGAAGCCGCTGTGTTTTCATGCGGACGCGGCAAAATTTCCATGCGCACGGAAGTTTTGACGGATGCGCATGCAGCTTCAGCGCGATGCGCACGCAGCATTTGCCGCATGCGGAAAGAAATTTTGCTCCGTGCGGACAGATTTGCGCCAAGTCAAACATTAAATTTAGAATTCTTAACTCATATTACGCAGGACAGACGGAGCGTACAAAAGTCCTGCCTTTCAGGCAGTATGATATTTTATTAAATAGTCGCTCCTTAAAAAGGGTATAAATCATTTATTAACAAATAATTATAAATGAAAATCAGATGAAAAACTTGCAGGGTTTTAATCAATACAGACATAAAACCCTGCAAATAAAATCTTATTTTCTCTTCTTTTGTCTTGATAC
>JAISDB010000211.1 GCA_031265155.1 Prevotellaceae bacterium
GAGCACCTTTTCCCCAATCATCAGGAATTTATCAAGTTCTTTATTGTCAATAGATAATTGCATAGCAACCGAATCATTATAAAAATCGCGCAAAGATATAAAAAATCACAGACATAAACTATTTAACACAAGGCAAACGCACGAAATTTAAAGCTGCCGGATAAAAAGGCAACTCTTCTTTACAATTGAATATTTTCATGTTTAACTTTCAATTCAAAGTATAGAGATCAAAGATCATACCGACCGTTTAATCCGGCGGATACTATCTTTTAGTTAAAGTAACAGCAGGATTTGGTAAATTACAAATGAAGATTTAATTTTGTGACCTACATCACACTATTATGAGATGTAGATCTCATTAACATAAGATGTAGGTCTCGCTTGAGTAGGATGTAGGTCTCATTTATAATTGAAAGTGAAGAACAGGTTAATTTCTACTGTAGAACGAAGTAATAGATAGTATAAAATGATATAAAAGAAATGGATAGTATGAACATTTATTATCGAATGGACGGGCAGACGGACAATCTGAACCCGGAAGGGAGTAAGAAGCGAGGGTTGTTTCCGCGCATCATCAGAAAGAAAACCGTCTCGTTACGGGAACTATGCGAGCTGGCGGCTGAAGGTACGACGTTCAATGCCTTTGAACTGGAAAGCGGTGGGCGGTTGTTAATCAGGGAAATTGTCGATCAGTTGAGCGATGGCAACAATGTCTGTCTGGATGATTTCGGCACGTTTTCCCTGAGCGCCGAGACCATCCGCCCGGCACAGGACGAGTACGATATTCGCGCCGAATCCATCCGCGTGAAAAAGGTAGTCTTCAAAACATCGCGACGCCTGATGTCAAGAATGAAAGGCCTTGTATTCAAGCGGAAACCGAAGATTTGAGTTTTCTTTTTCAAGATGATATGCTTGTTTCTGTTTTAAAAACTCCATTTTAGCCGTGCAAATGCGGCATAGATATTTCCGTTAGCGGCATATTCGGTGTTGGATTTGCCGAGTAAAAGTTGCGCGTTGAGCATCAATTCGAGGTTGTCGGCAAGCGAAAGAGTGCAGTTGGGCGAGAGATATGCCGAAACATCGGCGGGATTGAGCATTGCCGCCAAGCCGGCATTGAAAATCGGGCTGACAGGATAGCGTATTTGAGTGAAAATCTCAAACATGCCGTAAGATAACTTTTTGGCACTTAAATCATTTTGCATGGCAAAGAGAGTCATGCGGTCGGTGGATTTTAACTGTCCGTACGAGTTAAACAATGCCGCGCCATGTAAATAGATTTGATTTTCAAAGGTATAATCGGCTTCTATGGTGGCGATAGCGGCGGTTTTATTGTCGATATTCCGTTTCAAAACAGGAACAAAAACCGACATTTCGCCACGGAACGATATATTCTTTATAGCGCCACTCCAGCCGAAACCGCCGACAATATCATTATTGCTTTTGCCCGCAATAAACTGAAAATCGTAATTTCTTGCATTAAAAAGATAACGCGTAGCCGCAGTATATTGATACGAAGAATCAAGAGGATTTTTATCCACTTTCCCCACCACATCAAGTGAGGAGACAGCTGAACTATACCAGGTTAGCAAAATGGCGTCGCTGCCGGGACGCTCTTCGTAATCGAAATCTATGTACGAAAAGGCGTTGAAAATATCGTTGGGATTCCACACTAATCCTATACCCCAATTTACGCGCTGCCTGCCGAGTTTTACCTGTATATTTTTTACGGTATAATCAATGCAGGCACGGTCGAAAGAGGTATTGAAAACAAATCCGTTTTTATCGAGAATGTTCCACGACAAACCTGCAAGTCCGTTATCAACGGAAAGGACATCGGCATACTGCGGAATTTTCCTGATAAAACCGCCACACAAAAAACGGTTTCTCATTCCGATATTAAAATTCAGGTTCTTTGTGACGTTAATCTTGAAATTTAAACGATTATGTACAAGGTTATACCAAGTCCGCTGCATTGTTTCGGCAGTCGAAATCGGAATTTCATTTTGCATAAAATAAAATGAGGGCATTTCTTTGATATAGCCGTTTAATTCAAAGATTTCGAGTTTTTCGTCCTGCGCACTTGCCGTAAGGAACGAAAAAATAAGGAATATGAAGAGGATTTTTTTCATAGACAGTCAAAGTTTTATCATTTCAAGCAATTGCAAAAAATATTCCGTACTCCAAATTTCCATCTCCTGCGGATATTTCAGAAACGGGCGGACATCATTTTTTACAAGATGTATATCTGTTTTCAAAATTCTTTCTTTCAAAAGATTCTTAAATATTTCAGGCGTAAATTCTTCATTTTTAATAGAATTTATTTGTGCGGCGCGTTTTTGTAAATGTCCGAAATTCAGTTTGATATTATTCCGTACATACCATTCAAAATCATACCAGTCACGTCCTTTTACGCGATTTTTCCAGTTTCGGAACAGTAAAGCGTGCATTTTTCTCCGGCATACAAATCGGACAGTGTGTAACAGCGCACCATAAACGAAAACGGTAACATCAACAGTTTGTGTTCGGTGGCGAAACCAGCAGGTGGTTGCGTATCGACTTCAATCTTGATTTTCACACTTTTTTCGGTCGAAAACTGCAGACTGTAAATTTCGGTTGTGTCTTTCAAAAACGCCGATTCGACATTGCTTTGTCTTTTCTTTTCCTTCCTCGTGATAATAACGTCTCGCCCAAGCGACTTAAATTCAGCAATTACAGCTTCAAAATAATTTTCCAGCCGGAAATCTTCATCTGCCTGCAAAAGCGAAAAGTCCATATCTTCGGAAAACCGTTGCAAACCGTGGAAAATTCGCAGACAAGTACCGCCATAAAACGCTGTACGGTCGAAAAAACCGGCTCTGTAAAGTCCTGCAAGCGCTATGTCCTGCATTACTTCATGAATAGCATTTTGTTTTTCCACTTTTGTCGTTGGCAAATAACGCGCATACATTTTATCAAAAATATTATTTTCCATTTGACAACAATTTTAAGAGTTGTGATAATTCCGTTTTTTTTCTGCCATATTTGATGCATTCTTCGATAATATGAACATTAAACGAAGTCAATGCCGACATTTCAAATCTTAAATCTTCCTCCAAATACTCGTTCATTGCCTTCATCGACTGCAAACGTAAACTCGGCGTTGCCAGAATCAAATCGCATAATGCCTTTTCGGGCGAAGCAATCAAAAAATAATATGATTTATCAATAAATTCCTGATTAATACCCACTTGAAAATACTGTACAGGCATTTTTACATACTCAAACTGTCCGAGCGGCGTGTCGTAATTTTTGTGCATTTTTATACAAACGGAACGCATGGAATATACCCTTTCGGGGATCAAACCGTAATATGCAAGAGCCGATTCGAGCGAAACGTATGAAGGTCCATACAGATGATTTGCTACAAGTTCGCTTGAAATTTCCTGATTATGAATCTTTCCGGAAACAACATACAAGCTGCGTTTTATTTTGATAATAAATCCCCTGCGTTCCAAATCGACCAGCTTATTTTCGGGAAACTTCAAGTTGCCATAGAGCGAATATAAAAGGTTCATCCGATTTTTGCAGTGAAGGTATAAGTTTATTTTTCTTCTGATGTAAAAAAATAGCTGGTATTTCATTATTATTGTAGTGACTAAACATACATTAATATGAATACCA
>JAISDB010000026.1 GCA_031265155.1 Prevotellaceae bacterium
ATCGGAGTTGGCGTATAGCGTCGGCTGCTCTTGACTTTTTGGTTACTTTTGCGTCAAGGCAAAAGTAACAGAAAAACATCTTTATTATCTCTTATCTCTGAAAGATATATTTTTAAGGAACGACTAAATAAACTTATTTATCCAAAATTCATAACAGATAAGCTTATAATTTCAGCATGATTTTTAATTTATGCTACAAACTGTATCCTTTAATTGTTCGGTCTATTGAGTTTGAAAATTTTCCACTTCTTCTCTTTCCAATTTTCTGTAATTCGCTTGCTGTGCAGTATCGTTGAATGTTACTTCAAAAAATTCCTCATCGTAGAATGACAAAACCGACTTTGTATCGGGATTGCATTCAATATAGACGACGCTGTCGGAATCAATGTTTTTTTCCTGACAAATCTGCTTTTTCAACGATTTTCCTGCGTAAGTTACCGAAGTTCCGGGATTTTCCTGATACAGTTCGGTAACAATCACAAAAGTTTTGCCGCTTTTTTTTATGATTTTCAAACCACATTTGGAGGGCATTTCCCATTGACCCTTGAAGTCAAAAATTTCGTCGTAATATTTTTCGGAAACTTTCATATTTTTCTCATTACTTCTTTTCCAAACGATTTATTCGCCAATGTCCGATTGCGCGGGCGGTAAGTACCCTCGTTCATTTCCCGTAAAGCGACATTGCAGAACAAACGGAACATTTTTGATTCCTGCGTTTCGTCTTTGTAGAAAGTGTCCCATGCATAATCGTAAAGTTCCTGCAAACGTTCCGCGCTCATGTGCTTCGGATGATAAACTACCTGTCCGGCGTTGTAATGATTCCAGTCAAAGTCAAAAATTCTGCCCTGACGCAGGTAATCATCATAGCCTTTGGTATGCGGGAAAGGCGTCATCACTGTAAATTCAGCCAAATCAAGGTCTATTTCCAGAAGGAAATCAATCAGGCGCTTAATGTCGTCTTCGGTCTGGTTATCAAGCCCGAGTAAAATCGTTCCTTCAACACCAATACCGTGATCGTGGTAGCGTTTCACGCGTTCTTTGATGTAATTCGATGTATCATAAACCGCCTGATAAACATACCAAGCGCCCGCCTGCGCTGCCAAATCAAGAATTTCGGGATCGTCCTCAATCGTATGGCTAATCCATTTCTTTTTGAAAGGTATCATTTCGCGGAACAGTTCTTTTTCCCATTCCTTATTCTGTGCCAGCGAATTGTCCACTATAAAAAGGCGATTGTTTTCAATCGCTGCCAATTCTTCAATCACTCTTTCCATCGGACGCGGGCGGAAAGCGCGTCCACCCAGATACGTTACCGCGCACGGATAGCAGCTGAAACGGCAACCGCGCGAAGCATGAAACAAATCGACCATCTGCACGCCTTTGTGGTTGTACAAATGTTTTTTGTACAGATCGCGGCGCGCGGGCATAACATTTTCAATGGGAGGATGCTGCAACATAAAGTTATACACTTTTTTCAATTCTCCCTTACGAAAATCTTCCAAAACGCTTTCCATTCTGCCTTCCGCTTCGCCCAAGAAAACAGCATCGGCGTGATTGAGCGTATCTTCGGCATGCAGCATCGTAGAAATACCGCCGAACATCACTTTTTTACCGCATGCGCAGAACCTGTCGGCAATTTCCCATCCGCGCTTTACCTGTGTTGAAAGCATCATTGAAATTGCCACCAAATCGCATTCGCAATCAAAATTGATTTCTTCTACATTTTCATCGATAAATTCTATATCAACATATTCGGGCAAAGCAGCAGCAAACGCCACCGGTCCATGAGGCGGCAGGTTGAAAGTCGTCTGTCCCGGAAGCTTTTTCCATTTCGGATAAATCAATAATAATTTCATATCTGTTTTTTATTTATTTTATTCAGTAAATATTCCATGCCCAATAATTCGCCGCAAGTATTCAAAGCAGTGAGCGGCGTGCCTACAATGCCGTGCAAATTAATATTTTGCCCGCTCATTAGCAGGTTTTTCAATTTGGTACGCACTGAAATATATGACCGCATCATATTTTCACAGTCTTTTTTGACGCCATAGAGCGCACCTTCCTTCTGATTATAAAAATCTCTGATAGTCAGCGGACTGGCACTATAAACGCTCTTAATACAGGAACGAATATCCGGATACAGTTTTTCCATTTTATCAATAATCTGCTGTTCGCAGCGCTTTTTGAATTCATTATACTCCTCGCCGCGCTTGCCTACTGTGGTATTTTCCCATTTTTTTACTGCGGAAAAAGGCATGATGCAATTCACAATCATTTTTTGCGCAAAACGGTCGGTTGCCGTTACCGGAGGCGTGAGATACATCATTCCTCCGGGAAAAGTTTCAGCCTGATACTCGCAGAGTTGCCACACTTGGCTGTAATCGTTTATGTAATAACCGGTATAATTCAAATATGGAAACATTCCCTGATTGAAAATAATATAGACCGTAAAAGCCGAATAGCTGTTCGGAATACTGTCAAGCCGCTTCCAGTATGAGCGCTGTATTTTTGAAGTATCCATCAATTTAAAAAGCGAAGATGGATGTATCGTCGAAATATACCAGTCGGCAGTATGCTGCCTGTTGTCTGCCGTTTCGATATACGCAATAGCTTTATCCTTTATTTCAATGCGCTTCACGCCGTTGCGGATAAATACTTTTCCGCCTGACTGTAGAATAACCTCTACCAAAGCGTCTGCCAATTGCTGGCTACCGCCAACAAAACGCGCTGCGCTATCAATGTACAAAGTGCTGATAATGGAGTGAATATAAGCAGGCGTATGATATTGGTCGCCGCCGTAAAGCGGATTTGACAGCGCCAAAACGGCGCGTAATTTTTCATTTTCGGTGAAAGAATTGATAAAATCGCCTACGCTGGACATAAAATTCGGCGAATGCCGTATCGACAGATCGCCAGCTTCCAAATTAAACTGTTTTGCCTCTTTCACAATATCGTATATCGCCTGTACATAACGCTTTATGTTAGCCCGCTCTTCCGGAAAATCCGCTGACAGTGTTTCCTCAAACCGCTCGCGCCCTTTAGCATAGCGATATGTTTTGCCATCGCTGCCGATTTGGAAAAGTTCAAAACAGTCATCATTACTCGGCAAAATCGACAGTTTGTCCATAATACCAAGCCACGAACAAATTTTGTTCATCACGCCGCCCTCGTGAAAAGTGCCGATAATGTGCATGCCTGTTTCAAAATCCACGCCTTCGCGCTTAAAGTTATGAAGACCGCCGCCTATCTTATAATGCTGCTCAAACACCTGTACATCATAGCCTTCTTTGCTCAAAATAGCGCCGCAAAAAAGCCCGCTAATACCGCCGCCAATGATAATAATCGTCTGTTTGTTTTTCATCTATTCCATTTTTTCCGCAAGAGTACAATATTTATAGTGTTTACAGAAATAAACTTCCTTTAATCTGTGTTTTTTATCTGTTCCACAATGTTATTTACGCCCAAAAGCTCGCCGCAAGTTATAATTGAACCGATAATGACTCCCAAAATGCCATGCGAATTAACATTTTGCCCTGTCTGAAACAAATTCGGGATACGCGTGCGTTGCGACACGAGCGAATGTATCGATTCGTTGCAATCGGGCAGCACGCCGTACATTGAACCGCGTTCCGTGCCGGTATAATCCAAATACGTAAGTGGCGAAGAAGTATAATAATACTCAATATTCTGCTGTGTATCAGGAATTTGCTTTTCTAATAAATCCAGCAGTTTTTCTGCCGTTTCTTTTTTGAAATTTTCATAGTCTGCACCACGCCGACCGACTTTTGTTCCTGCCCACTGTGAAACGTCTTCAAAATTCATATACGAAATTAATACTGCCGCATCGGCAAATTGCTGATTTTCAGATGAACAAAGGTGCATATACAAAAAACTGCACGGATAAGACGCCTGTTCATAATTTTTTCCGCGCCACACATCGGCAGGCGTGTCGTAATGGTAAAAATTACTGTTGAAATACGGCACAGAATCTTTTTTGAATGCGATATACACCGTGAAATTGGAAACCGTATTATTCAAATGAACAATTCTATCGCGGTATGATTTACGCAAAATATTGCTTTCTACAATTTCCACCATTCGCGCGGGATGCATATTAGAAATAAAATAATCGCCATCAATGGTTTCGCCGTTTTTCAATGACACGCTAACAGCCTGTTTATCATTGCAATTAATTTTAACAACTTCCGCAGATGGCAAAACATTGCCGCCCATTGCCCGAATAGATTTTACCAGCGAAAACGCAACTGTTTCGCCGCCTCCCACAATGCGACAGGCGCTACGATTGTAAAAATCGTTGATAAACGCCGAGATGTACATCGGCGTTTTACCGCGCTCGCCTGCATACAACGGCAAATTGCCAGCCAGCACAAGACGCAGCTGTTCATCACCGGTTACGCTTTCCAAAAAATGGTCGTAACTCTGTTTCACATGGTTTGGGTTGAGAATAACCGGTTCGCCAGTCGTGCGCAACGAATGTAACGGCGAACTTTCTACTACCTCGCGGATTGCCTGCCAATACCGGCGCAAATTATCTTTTTCGGCAGGAAAATACTGTGCTAACTTTTCCGTAAAATTTTCGATGCCATTGGCAAAGGGAAAACGCTCGCCGCCGATGGAAATCAAGTCGTAAGCCTCGCAGTTGAGTTGGCGCAGTTTCACATCAGGCAGCAAGTTCAGGTATTTGAAAAAATGATGAAGTAATTGTCCCTTCTCCATACTGCCGATGTAGTGTACGCCTGTTTCAAATTTTACGCCGCGTCTTGCAAAAGTTTGCAGACAGCCGCCCAACTGCACGTTTTTCTCTAATACTGTTACTTTGTAACCGTTTTTTGCCATAATATAACCGCATGTCAATCCGCCTAAGCCGCTGCCTATAATGATGATGTGTGTTTCCATTCCGCTGTATGATATATTTTTAAATTGTGCGGAATTCCCGCACAATTTTTGGCAATTGCTGTTTTTTCCTCATTTTCTTCAACCGCAATTACCTGCATATTTTTATTTGCCAACGCAAACATAAAACTTTGCACACCGTAGCCATTATTTTTGAACAAAACCGTATTTTCATTTATTTGTTCGGGCATTTTCGTTTCCGTTAATTCCTTTTTCACTCTGCGCCAGACTTCAACACCTTTATATATATAATTATTCATCACAAAGCTTTTAAAATAATCCAACGTTTCTATTTTTTGTGAAATTTCCACATAAGTTTCGGCATAATATTTTCTTATTTGCTTGGCATTTAATGCATAATCAAAGGTTTTATTTGGCTTAATGCGCTCACGCACCTGCACCGTAATTTGTCCTCTACGCAGCAGAAAGTCGTTTTTCGGCAACACAGATCCTGCTCCGTGCAGGAATACCGGCACAATATCAAGTTGCAATTTTTCCGCCAGATAAAATGCTCCGCGATGAAAACGCCCGATGCCGCCATTCGCAGAGCGCGTACCTTCAGGGAAAATCACAATCGAATAACCGCGCTGTACTGCGCCGGCAAGTCGCTCGATGCTGCTTTCGATACCATGCGACACAGGATAAAAATCGGCATAACGGATAATCCGTCCATAAAACGGACTGTGCCATGCCCAATCGTTGGTTAAAATTATCAGTTTCGGAGTAAGCATCATCAGGCACATCAAATCAAGGTGCGATTGGTGATTGCTAATAATTACAGCCGGTTTGTCAAAAGTTTCGCCCGGCAGATTCTCATAATGAAACTTCACGCCCGGTACGCGCCGTATGACAAAATCAGCTGTCTTATGCAGCAATCGGTGGTAGCGAAGCTTATTTTTTTCGCTCGGATTTTTTCTAAATCCAAAAAGAATAAAGCCGTAAATTGCTATCACTAAACTGCCTGCCAAAAAAGCCGTAAAAGAATAAGTCATTTTAAAAAAACGCCATAAAGTCCAAGGCGCTTCGCGCTGTTTTCCCTTTTTAACAGTCAAAAACCTGAAAATAAGCGGCGGAAACAAATAAGCGCACATCACTACCGAAATCATACCTACAACAGTCAGTTCCGCCAAAGAACGCATTGCAGGGTGTTTGGCAAAAATCAGCATTCCGATAGCAATAAAAAGTATTGTGGCAGATAGAATTATCGAATTTTTGAATGAGGCAAGCATTTTTTTGCGGCAGGCGTATTCGTAAATCAGTCCCTCGGTAACGAAAATAGTGTAATCATCTCCCTGTCCGAAAATAAATGTCGCCAAGATAATATTGACAATGTTAAATTTCAAATCAAAAATGTTCATCAGTCCCAAAATCCACACCCAACCGATTGTAAGCGGAACAAAAGCCAAAAGAGCCAATTCAATGCGTCCGAATGAAAAAAACAAAAATAAAAATACGATAAAAGCACAGATATACAATACATTATTAAAATCATCCGAAAGGACATTAACCATTTTTTGAATAATTGAAGTATCGTCGAAAGTGAAAATATTTTCAGAAGCCAAAATGTTAGAGGAAATTAAGATGTCATCTGATGATTTTGCCTGTATAATTGTGTAAATAAGTGTTTTATTATTACATATTGAAAAATAATTTTCGCCCATATTCTTATAAATCGGTGCGAAGTAATCAAATTCCCGTGTTTCATGACTTTTGTTTATCATTTCGGTAAAATCATCGAAAACACCGTTATTAAATCCCTGTTTATTAGATAAATACATCAAATTGCCGTTAAACAAATCTCTTTTTGAACATTCGTGACTGATATTATCATTCCATTCCCAAAACCTGTTCCAACGCTCAATTTTCTGTTTTTGCAATTCTTCTGAAGGAAAAAAATTACCGATACCCGAAATTGTAACTCCATTGCAAACTTGACTTACAATCTCCGTTAGCACGTTTTTTTCATAATTCCGCAACGCCTCTTCAGCAGTTTTTCCCTCTGCAACCACATACAGTATTTTCCCTTTTTCCGAATTTTCCGTTATCAATTTATTCATCTCCACCTGCTGTTCAGGCGTCATATAATTGATTGCATGTAAATTTGTTTCAAATTTCGTTCCAAAACTAAAAAAGAACAGCGCTACCGTAAAAATCAAAAACATAAACACAGTCCATTTATTCCTTTCGGGCGAAAATTCTGCTAATTTTCCAAAAATCAGTTGTTTGTCGCGTGCATGACTGCTCGTGTCAGAAATAAAATACGGTAAAAATATCAGAACAAAAAGTATTGTCCCCACCAACAGCAAAGACGAAAACAGCCCTAAATCGCGCATTGCCGATGAAGATATAAACATTAATGAAAGAAACGCGCCAACCGTAGTTATATTTCCGATTAACAGAGGATTAACTATTTCGCGCAATGTGCGTTTAACGCTTGCAGAGTGTTGATTGTGCGCCAGAAAATGCAGCGGATAATTAATCGCAATACCTAAAATAATAGACGAAATACCGATGGCAATAATAGAAACAGTAGAATTAAACAGCACCATCACGCCCAGCGAAAACAGCGCCCCGAACATCACCGAAACGGCAATAAAAAACAAAGGTTTCAAATGACGGAAAAAATAAAACAGCAACACCAAAATCAATACCAGCGCAATGGAAACCGCAAAAACAGAATCGCTTTTGATTTGGTCGGAGTTGGTAATTGATACCAATGCTGCTCCAAACGGCACAATTTTTATTTCATTGTTAAACTCGCTTACAGTCTGATTGACAGCATTGTAAATCTCATTGGCGAGCAGCTTGTTATTAGTGGTTTCCGAAACAGGATAATTAGAAACTATTGTAACAATACATTCGCCTTTTTTATTGAAGATAAAGCCGTTATCAATGTTATAATTACCGTTTTGTTTAAAAACTTTGAGGCGTTCCAGTGCGCTTTGCGAAAAATACAGCGGGTCGCTCAAAATTGTCCCGCGCACAAAGCCGCCTATCGGCGACATCAACAGTTCTTTGGCTGCTTTCAGTTGTTTTTCAATGTTTTGCGGCAGAATAAGGCTGTCTATTCGCATGTAATCTTCTTCTTCGAGAAAAAACGGCAGGTTTTGGATAATGAAACCGGATACTTCGTTAATTTTTTCATTATCAATATCATAAATCAATTCTTTTATATGTCCTGCCGAATCGCTCTCCTGCAATATTTCAGCAAAATGCACGGCTGCATCGATCAGCAAATCCTCGTCTGCATTTTTGGCGTCGGGTGAAACTGTAACAATGATTTTATTCGCCGCCCCAACATGCTGATACGCCTCATTGATTCGCCTGTCTTCAGTATTATTCGTCAAAAATGATGAAATATCTTCTACAAACGAAATCTGTAAGGCGGACAGCGCCAATAAACCAGCAAGACCTGCCAGCAACAGCCATAAAAACATTTTGCGGTGCGCGAAAAACTCGAATATTTTAATAAAAAAATCACTCATTATTTCTTAAAAACCTTTCTAAAAAACATACTCGGGTATCCGTAAATTACAGCCAAAAAGCACAAAACCGTGTTCAGAACAGAAATTCTGAAAAAGTCTTTGCCTTTTCTGAAATGAGAAAGTCGCTCATTTTGAGGCGGATAATATACATTTATCGGTTGCGGAACAAGTTTGATATTCTTCCATGCGCAACGCACCAAAATTTCAAGTTCAGCCTCATAACGATCTGTAAATGCACGTATTTTTTCTGTTTTTCCCAACGGGTAAATTCTAAAACCTGTTTGCGTGTCAGGCAATGAAATTCCTGTTTGAATTTTAAACCAGAAATTTGAAAAATTGTTAGCAAACTTACTGCCTTCGGGCATATCAGGATTGTCAAATTTACGCGAGCCGACAATCAGCGCATCAGGATTTTCCTGTGATTTTTCGGTCAAAAGTGCAATATCCGCCGGCAAATGCTGCCCGTCTGCATCCATCGTAACGGCATGTGTAAAACCGAGTTCCAAAGCCCGCCGAAAACCCTGTTTCAGTGCGTAGCCTTTGCCTCTGTTTTGTTTGTATGAGACAAGCTCCATCGTTTTGGGTAGAGACGCAATACATTGTATTTCTATTATTTTTTTCAGCGTTCCGTCTGTCGAGCCATCATTTATAACTATCAGATTATAAGCATACTTAAAAACATTTTCAATCACATTTGCAATATGATTTTCAGAATTATAAACAGGTATTACTATGCAGGTCTTCATAACAAAATCAAACTTATTTTTGCAAAAACCGTTTCTTTTTCTTTGATAATTGCTTTTATCTGATAATAATTATCATTTCTTGCAAAATCAAGCAAAACATCAATTTGCGGAAATTCCAAAGGCGAAATCGGTGCGGTAAATTTTACATTTTTCAGCGTTTTTATGCTAAAATTTTTACCCTGCAATGTATTGAAAAGTTCGACCACCATTTGAATAAGGCACACGCCCGGAGATATGGGTCTGTTCGGAAAATGCGCTTTGTAAATGAAATTTTCCACATCAAGCGCTACACGAAAATCGGCTTTATTTTCCAAAATATTTTGTGATTGTATGGTAAAAAAATTATCTTTTAAAATCATTTATTTCAAATTTTTTATCATCAATTTTTTCGTTTAACTTTTTATCATTCAAGCTAATAATCATTTTATCGCCGGATTTTTCATTCATTATAATTTCGGATGCAAGAAAAGTATTTTTATCAATTTTCAATTCAATGGACTTGTAATATTCTTTCAATCGCTTTTGCACAGGTATTAAAACCATGCACATTTGATTGTCTTCTCCATGCACTTCGGTTGAAAACTGCTTTCTGTTTTTAATTCCATCGCCATTTATTATGCTGATTATCAGTCCTCCGAGTTGTTTAATCATTTTGTCGTTGCCTGCTTTTTTACCATCTTTGGTGAACAGCGCGGCATTGTTGCCATTCAAAATCAGCGTTGATGGCGTCGGCGCTGTATATTCCCAATGCAGCATTAACGGTGACTGATACAGCAAAACGCCATGTGCAACGGCTTTTTCCGCCACAAGCGCCGAAGTTTTTTCCTGCATAAAATTGCATTGCAGAGTTTCGATTTTCTTCGATTGATCAATCATTTTTTGCTCAAACGCCTGCTTTTCGCTTTCGCTTAATTTTTTTCCGACTTGTGAAAAAATATTTCCACAAAGCGTTGACAGTAAAATTATTATACAAATTATTTTTCTCATATCATTTAGCAATTAAAATTACGCCCAAAATTATCAACACAACGCCCAGCCAGCGTGTAAGCGACACCGTTTCGTGGAAAATAAAAATCGCCGCCAAAACGCCGAAAACATAAGCAAAAGCCGTAATCGGATAAGCAACCGAAAATTCAAAATGTTTCAAAATAAAGCCCCACAGCACCGTTGCCGAAATCAGGCAAACGCCACTTGCCAGCAAGCACCAGTTCGTTAGTATATCAATAAAATAAGCCCATGAAAATTGAAATTTCGTAATTTTTTCGACAGCAAGCTTAAAGCAAACCTGCCCGCTTGCCAGCAAAAAACATTGCAATATGGTTAATAAAATGACTTTCATTCAGACATTAGACAATAATATAAATGTATGATTTTTCCCTTCAAATTGATTATAACACAATATCTTTGCAGATGCGAGTTTGCAGTCAGCGCCTTTTTCAGCAAACAAAAATCCGGGAATCTTTCCGTTTTTCAAACACAACGCCGCTGCATACACTCCAAACGCTGGCGCAGTGTAACTTTCACCGAAAATATGCTTGTACTGCAAAAGCGGAACATTTGGAAATAATCTGACGCAATTTTCAAAATAAATATTGTCGTTTTCGGCAACGCCGTTTGTGCCAACCATTACAAAATCAATGCCGGTATATGTCATTGCCGGCTTGACAGGCAATCCGAATCCATTATAAACCTTTTCTATTGCATCTATCTTGCAAAATGTATTTTTCGCTTTCCTATTTGACAGCATCATAGCCACTGCCGATTCACCGGCAAAAGTTTGATTGGATTGTCCGAGATAACCGACTTTTTTCAACAGAGTGAAATAAGCAGGCGTCATTTCGTCGTGCGCGCCAACCAATGCATTTTGAATTTTGCCGGACTGCATTTGCAAAAAGGCATCCTGCAAAGCACATTCAAACGAAATGCCTTTGTGCGAATAAGTCATGTTGTAATTATGGCATTTCGCCTCAATCGCCACAAGCGAACTTACTGTGTTGTGCGTAGATTGCATAAATTGCGTGGGATTGAGCAATTCCTCGCCCTCGCGCACCATTTTATCAAGGAAAAGTTCCGTATTTTCGATACAACCCAAGCCTGTACCTGTGATAATGGCATCAGGTTGCGATACATCATCGTTTTTCATTGCAGCCTGTGACACGAGCAAAGCGCGTTTGAGAATTTTTCCCAAACGCCGAGCCGTATTAGGCGCGAAATACTGTTTGAAATCAGGGTCTGTTGCCCGCACATAATTTTCGGAATTTTGTACAGGCTCGTCAAACCACTCATCCGAAAGCGGTTTTTGGGCGGAAATATGTTTTATGGAATTTATATAGATCGAGTTCATTTTTATTTGAGATTTGCAACAGTTCTTTTCATCATTGTTTTAACAATAATTTTATGAAACGGTTTGATAACATTAAAATAAACTTTCCCAAAAGTATTATGATAATGAACAAGAGTAATAATACTTATTTTCAATTTATTATCTAAAATATTTTCTATACGGCAAGACAATTCAGTCGTTAAATGCCTGTCTGCAAGTTGTATAACTGTTTCGTTTTCGCGCTTTGCTGGAATGCTCATTTGTTTGTAATTTCCGCTTGTGCACACCATTTCCGTAAAATTTTGCCGAAAGGAATTATAATTATCGTCTGTGCCTTTCAGCCCAAAAGGTTTTACCAACATATCGCGCAAATAAAGTAACCAACGCACCCAAGCTGGAAAATCTGTCCAAAACACAATAAGCATATTATCAGGCGTCAACCGGTTATTTGCTTTGACAATTATTTCATAAGCCTCGTTATAATCGGAAGGCAAATATTTTTTGGTAAGCGAATCTGCGGAAATTTTTGATTTTTTTATTTTCATAGTATTTTATAATGTTTTGCTAAAAATCAAACTCGTATCATTCCCTCCAAAACCAAATGAATTGGAAAGTACAGTTCTGACAGATTTTTGAACTCTGTCAGAGTTTTCCATTTTGATATAAGGCGTAAACGGCAATTCCGCCATCTTTTCCGAAAAATTCAGATTGATGGGAATAAAATCATGCTGCAATGCCAAAATGGAAATTACCGCTTCCACGCCGCCCGATGCGCTCGTAGTGTGTCCTGTAAAGGCTTTTGTGGAAGAAACCGGTGGAATTTTGTGACCAAAAAGCCGCATAATAGCTCTGCCTTCACTCATATCATTGTTTTGCGTACCGGTGCCGTGCGCATTGATGTAATCAATGTCAGCGGGTTGCAGTCCGGCATTTTCGAGCGCGCATTTCATTGCCAGATATGCGCCTTCGCCATCGGGCGAAGAGGCGGTTTGATGAAAAGCATCACAGGTGTTGGCATAACCCGAAAGTTCGCAAAGCGGTTTCGGTTCGGACGTATTCAATACGTCTCTGCCGCGCTGCATTACCACATATGCCGCACCTTCGCCCAAATTCAAACCTGCTCGGGTCGCATCAAACGGTCGGCACATGGCTTTGTCCAAAATCATCAGCGTATTAAAGCCGTTCAAATGAAATTTTGTAATGCACTCGCTTCCGCCCGCCACGACAATATCGGCGCGATCATTTTTCAGCAGTTCCGCGCCCAGCAGGATGGCGTTGGCAGCAGAAGAACAAGACGTAGAGACAGTATCAACCTGCGAAAAAATATCGAAATAATCGGCTATTTTTTCCGTGCAAGCTCCACAATCGTGAGTGGAGATGTAGGCATTTTTTGTATCGTTCTCCAAAAAATCAAGGTAAAACCGCTCGCTTTTATCCATTCCGCCGACTGTTGTTCCGGACACCAGCGCAATTCGTAAAGGCGACTCTTTCGATTGCATTATTGATTGCAGCTGTCCTCGCCGGTCAATGGAAAAAGCAAGCCCTGCACTTGCAAGCGCCTCGCGTACTGCCAGCATTCCCATTAAAGCTGTACGCGTTGTCGGCACATTTTCAGGGATATTCAGCAATGCCGTCATTTCTCCGTCAGTCATTTTCACCTCGCCGACAGGAAATTCTGTGTGCGCAGTTTTGAGGTAGCGCAAAGATGCAATACCGCTGCGGTTTTCGCGCAACGATTGCAGGGTTTCGCCAACACTGTTTCCCAATGCCGACACAATCCCCATTCCTGTAATGAGAATCCTGTTCATTTATTTATTTCGTTCTGTTTGCTGCAATATAATCTGACAAAACCTTTACGGACTTGAAAATTTCCCTGCCAAGCGCAGGATCCTTGAGTTTGATACCGTAGTTTTTTTCCATCAGCACAATAAGTTCAAGTGCATCAATGGAATCCAAACCCAAACCATCGCCAAAAAGCGGTGCGTTTTCATCAATATCCGCAGGTTTTACGTCTTCCAAATTTAATACTTCTATAATTTCTTCTTTAAGTCTTAAAATCAGATTTTCCATTTTTTAAAAGTTTGATATTTAATAAATTATTAATAAGCATGAAATACATCTTGGGTTATTCCCACATCAAAGCGACCGTTAGAAATCGTCAAAGGAAAACCGTCTTGCAGAAAACGCAAATCAAAAATACCGGAAAGAATGACGCGATTTACCTGGTCATCAATGCTCAGTAGCTGAGCGCGTTTAAAATGCAGTTTTCCATCTAACACATTCAGCGTATTTTCCACGCCGTTTTGCAGAATTTTTACCGTGCAATCAACATCCGAAAGGTCAATTTCCGTATTATTCAATTGAATTAAATCCTGATAACCGGACATCTGCACAAATGGAAAATCGAACAGCAGTGTCATATTCCCGTCGTAATCAATTTTTCCGCTCAATGAAAATTGCAACCGGCTGTTATTATACAGTATTTTGCATGGTACAATAGAATTTGACACGAGAAAATAATCCCTTTCATATTTTGCGCCAAAAGAATTATAGCCCCATTCCGTATATGCGGGCAGGTTGTTATCTTCTTCGTCCGGCACAAAAATCGTTCTATCCATCACATCTTCCTTTGCGCATGATGATAGCAATAATGCGCCGACAAACAATATTAAACATATTTTTTTCATATCCATAAATCTTTAATTGTTAGTTTTATATGCCAATCTGCGTTTTGTGAAAATCGGAATGTGTAATGTCGTTCTCGCCCCAAAACCAACGGTATCTTTTGCTTTTGTAAATGAATTTAGCCTGTCGCTTCCGTACAGATAAACCGGAAAATGAAATTCTATGTCGCCAAACGGATGGTTTGTTCTGCCGATTTTCAAACCAAATCCCGCATACAAATAT
This sequence comes from Prevotellaceae bacterium, assembly GCA_031265155.1. Taxonomy (GTDB): domain Bacteria; phylum Bacteroidota; class Bacteroidia; order Bacteroidales; family UBA932; genus JAIRKV01. The sequence continues at coordinate 14,376 of JAISDB010000026.1, forward strand.
CCCTGAAAATTACCCGGCTGCCCTAACTGCGCAACTATATCGGAAGCATATTTTTCCATTTGTACGTTCTGAAACGACACATCGCCGGTTGATGAAAGCCGAAAATTCAGCGCTGTGCCGATAATAAAATAATGGCGTACAAAATAATCCGTCCTGCGCGGAAATATTTTCACTTCCAATGGAATGCCAATGTAATAACTTTTTTGAGTTATACTGTTGATTTTAACATAATTAGCACTTGTTTCATTTTCTCTGATTTTCCAAAGAAAATAGTCTTTGTCGGAATCGAGTTCAGCTTTTCCATAAGAAAAACGAATGCCCGCTGCAACGGCAAAGCGCCCGCTCAACGAATATTCGGACTTTAATCCGAAATAAAAAAAGTCAAATAACTGTCCGTCAAAAATAAAACCGCAATTAAAATCATAATCATGGTCGTAATAATACGATCGACTTTCCCTAATCATAGCCGGCCTGTCCGTCTTTCCGAACAGTGTTACCACGCCCGCCTCAATCCCCAGGCGTAGCCGCGGCATTGTTACAATTTCCATCTCTTGCGCCTGCAACTGAACCGCAAGCAACAAGGATGAAATTAAAACTGTTTTTTTCATGCGAATTTGATGTTAATAGCTAAATATTTCAAATTTTCTTCGGTAAAAATACAACTTTTTTTCGAATTTCTATCAACAAGACACATAAAAACTTCCACTTTTCTTTCAAAACACTCTATCCAAGCCAGCAAAACGGCATTTATCGATGTATCGGAAAAAGCATTTTCAACCGTTTCTACCATTTGCCCAGCATCAAATTCTTCGGTAACATAAAACGAAGTTTCACCCAAAAATTTGTTGCGTATAGCGATTTCACCTGCTGCAATATTAGGCAGAGTATAAACGAACAATGACGGCGATGGAAAATAATTGTCGTTATCCTGTATCGTTTTCTGATATTGCGTGTCGATATCCAAGCTCGCAGAGCGATTAAAGCAAATCACCGCAATATCTTCGCGCGGCTCTACCGGCTCGCGCCGACTTGTAATCGGCGTGCAGTCAGGAGCGGACTGCAAATCAGTGCAGGCATTAAAAATATGTTCCGCTGCTAAAAAGCCGAGCTTAGACAGATTGTCCATTTTGAAAAATTTAGGATAATATATTTGTAATGAACGATATAATTCCGTTAGTTCCGCTGAATTTTTGAAATTCAAATTGATATGTTTTTTTATGTAGAAGCTCATTTTTATCTTTTTTCAAACAGCAATGCAGCATTTATTCCACCGAAACCGGACAGCAATTTTATAAAATACTTTTTATCCGAAAAATGATTTTCAGTTGAGATATTTATCTTGTTTTCAAAGTTTTGCTTGCTAAAATTCAATGATTTTAATACCAAATTCCCGTACAGTGCTTTCATCAAAATAATGCTTTCCAGCACGCCTGCAGCTCCCAAAGTATGTCCAAAAAACGCTTTTAACGAATTTACAGGCACATCTGCCAAGCCTGCGCGAACAATTGCCTGCGTTTCCATTGCATCGTTGTAAGGCGTTGCCGTACCGTGCGCATTGATAAATGCAATTTGCCCTTTATCAATATTTTGCAAAATATTTTTCAATGCCCTGTAACTGCCTTCTCCTGTGCGCGATGGGGCGGAAATGTGGTTAGCATCGTTTCTAATCGCTCCGCGCTTCAGCTGAATCCGGGAATTATTTTGTTTTCCAAAAATAACTGTAGCTGCCGCCTCGCCAAGATTCAAGCCTTTGCGGTCTTTGTCAAAAGGCTTGCAAAGCTCGGGCGATAATGCCTTAAATGACTGAAAACCGGAAATAATAAATTTCGACAAAAAGTCTGCTCCTACCACAATGGCATTGTCATATTTTCTGCTTTCCAATGCCCGTATTGCCGCAATTTGCGCACATGCACCCGAAATACAGGCATTTGAGACCACAACCGGCGTGTTCCTGTTACCGAAAAACCGAGATATTTGTTTTGCCGAATACCATAAACAGACTTGCTCACTTACAGCATTTTCCAACAAATGCACATTTCCTTTGGTCGAAGAAAAAATAAATAAAACTTTTCCGCTTGACAAATCAATATTTGCCTGTTTATTTGCATCAAAAACCGATAAAATGGCGGCTTTTTCGAGTCCGGTATAACTGTTTTTTATTGATAATTCCGAAAAACTGTCATTCAATTTTTCTTTATCAATCAAAGATGCCATAAACGCTTCCGGCAAGCCGAATGTGCCTGCATCGTAATGCTTTACGCCCGATATGCCTGATTTTACGGTTTGAAAATTTTCTTCGGTCGTAAAACCCAGTGAAGATATTATATTTGTTCCTAAAATATTTGCCAATGCTTCAATCTCAATCCGGAATAAAATTTAAACTGTTATCAAACTGCCTGATTGCCTGCTCTTTATGTTCATCTTCAGATTTGTATAATTTTGCGTTACAAAAGCCCGTTTTTCCGTTTCCATTCTTCAAAAAACGGCGGATTTGTCCAAACCAACTGATATTTCTTGTCCAAAAAAACCTGAACGGAAGCACCGGTAGCAATCAGCGAGCCATCTTCGGCATCAAAAATTTGGTAATCAAAAATGATTTTAGCGGCTTCGGTATTGTGAAACGTGATTTCTATGATGGCTTTACGTCCGTAAATCAGCGGTTTTTTGTAATTGAAACGCAAATCAACCAGCGGCGCATAAAATCCGTTGCCGAAAATATCCAAATAGCTCAAACCGTACTTCGCGCCAAAGGCTTCGCGGGCATCTTCAAAATAAAGCGCGTACGAGCCATGCCAAACAATGTTCATCGAATCTACTTCGCTGAAACGGATTTCTAACTGTTTCGATGCCTGTAATTTCATATTTCCAAATCTGTTAATATCACTTTCATTTTTCCTGTTGTAATAATATTTTTGCGACATAAGACACTCACACTCAGTAATATAATCTGTCCAACTTCTGCTTCAACACTTATTTCCGTTGTAATTTCCTGCCCTGCTTTCGGCAAAACGCTCGAAAATTCAAAATCGTTTATAGAACCAATCATTCCGATTTTAACAGGCTGATTTATATTGATATAACCTAAACGCGCCGCACAGGTTTGTGCTACATTTTCTACAATTCCGCTGTGTGAAAGACAGTTGTTTTCTACAAAAATATTATCATTTTTGATTGACAGTGAAGTTTTTGTCGTTTTCAAATCGCAATGCAACAGTTTTTCCACCATTATGAATGGCGGCTGTTGCGGAATTAAATCTTTTATGTTTATTTTTTCAAAATTTTCCACGAATTAAACGATTTTTTTCAGGGTGCAAAGGTACTACAAAAAAATGAGAAATTACAGCGTGCAGATTATGAAAAAAAGGCGAAAACTTGCTGTCGCTTTTTTTTGTTTTATATCATTTCCGCTTCTTTCAATCGTTTTTCGGCATTGCTAATTAAATATAGTTTTTGATATTTTGGGAAAATAAAACATCCTGAAAATCAAATATTTATAATTACACATTGCATGAAATCTATATCTAATTAGCAATGCCAATATTTAAATCTGCGAAGTGCCTTTTTATCTCTGATAAACATACCTGTTAAGGAACTGCTGAATTAAAGTGTTGGGGGGGGGGGGGGGGGGGGGGCACAACCAAAAAAAAAAAAAAAACAAAAAAAAGCATCAAAAATTAGACCA
>JAISDB010000055.1 GCA_031265155.1 Prevotellaceae bacterium
CGATGGTTGTGGCGGCAAATGCCGCTGCAAGCAGCATGATTGCCATAAATTTAAGTTCTTTTTTCATTTCATTTTGATTTTTTATACTAAATTTTACTTATATTATTGATGTTAACTTGTGCCTGCCCGAAATATTTATTGTAAATAAATATTTAAAAGTATTACAAAGGTACAAATAAATTTGAGATATATAAAACATTTTCAAAATATCAAATGAAATCATTAAAAATTATGAATATTTAACATTTGTGATTTTAATTTAAGGATTTATAGTCTCGCAGAGATGAAATTTATTTAAACCCTATTTGTAAACCTGACAGGTTTTGAAAACCTGTCAGGTTATCTATTTTTTTCGTCATTGCGGTTATAACATGTATTCTGTTCGTAATACCCACACAAAACGTTATAGAGCCAATTTTTTTATACTTTTGCAGGCATACACATATATGAAAATGAATTTTTGCAGTGAAATAAAATCGTTTATAGACGCAAATTATGATGGAAATACATATACTGAGCGTATTATAAATGATATGTACGAACATATTCTTGTTCCCGACAAAAAGATTGCCGTATTGCCCGTTACGTTGCCTGCCGGCAGTTTCGACAAGTCGCAAAAACTGTTTTTTCAAAATCTTTCGATAACGGCATCTCGACAAGGCTTACAGTTGATAATTATAAACGAAGATAAGTGGATAACAAAAAGGAATATTATATGCCGGCGCATTTTATCGCATTTGGGTAAGTTTGTGCGTATTCACGGCAGGCTGTGCGAAGTAAAACGCATAACAAAGGCGCAGGCAGATGAATTTTTGCTGCAAAATCATTTGTACGGCTCGCCTCAGGCAAAGCATAAATACGGACTGTTTTACAGGCATCAGTTGGTTGCCGCTGCATCGTTCAGCGGCGGAAGACCTATTGCTCGCGGCGAAAAAATTTATCGCTCGTACGAACTTGTGCGTTTTGCCAATTATCAAAACTTCATTGTATATGGCGGCGTCGGAAAGCTGATTTCGCATTTTATTGCCGAACACAATCCCGATGACATTATGAGTTATGCAGATGTTGACTGGTCGATGGGAAAAAGTTACGAAAAGCTCGGATTCAAATTTATTGAATACACCGAGCCTCAAAAATTTTATTTGAATGTAAAAACATGTCAGAGGTATTATCCAAAAAAACTTCCGCAGGAATTGCTGTGCGAATTTTCACGACAGTCGCTGCCGCTGGACGATTTTTTATCAAAACACGATATTTTCACGGTTTATAATTCGGGCAACAAAAAGTATTTGCTAAAATTGAAATGAAATGACAGAAAAGAAACAAAAGCATTTTTTAATTTATCCGGCATATCCGGGCGGAAATAAAGCGATAAGCGAATTTATTTCAAAAAACTTGCGCTATCCCGAACAGGCAGTGCAAAACGATATTTCGGGAAGCGTGCATCTTCAATATGTCGTAACCGACGACGGAATTGTAGAATCGGTAAAGCTACAGAAAGGACTGGGTTACGGATGCGATGAAGAAGCCGTTAGAGTTGTAAAATTATTGAAATTCGGAAAAGTAAAAAACAGAGGAGTAAGATTGAAGACAACAAAAAAAATCCGAATAAACTTTAATAAAGTCATACAAAAACAGGAACTGACCTACATTCTTAAACACAAAAGTGACGAGCCGTCAAAAATAAGCTATACTATAAAAATTTAATGAATGCCGGTTAAAAACGCTGTCAATATCCGCTGTTAGCATGTATTTCAATCGTCTCAAAAAGTTTTGACTTGCGGCAAACCGTGATTTTAAAAAGTTTTTTATACCTTTGAAGCCTGTATAAAAAGGAAATTCAGATGAAAGATGGAAAAATAGTAGCAGGAATAACGCAGGGCGATATTAACGGAATATCGTACGAAATAATGCTTAAAACGTTTGAAGACAACCGCATTATCGACCTTTGCACGCCTGTGGTTTACGGCTCTACAAAAATTTGGGGCTTTTACCGTAATCTGTTCAAGATTGAAAATATAAATCTCAATCTTGTCATGTCGCCGAAAGATGCCAGAAGCAAATGCGTAAATTTCATAAACATAATGAACGATAACGCTCACGCCGAAGTCGGACATTCTACCCAAATGGCAGGCGAAGGTTCGCTGAAAGCATTGCAGTCAGCCGTGCGTGATATTCGCGAAAAGAAAATAGATGTTCTGGTTACAGCTCCGATAAACAAGTATAACGTTCAAATTCCCGGTAAAAAATTTGTCGGGCATACCGAATTTCTGGCAGATGCGGCAAACACGCAACATTATATGATGGTAATGGCTAATCACAACCTGAGAATCGGGATAGTAACAGGGCATATACCATTGCAGGATGTATCAAAGTCCATTTCAAAAAATCTGATATTGCAGAAAATTGACATATTGAACGAATCGCTGCAAAAAGATTTTTTAATTGTAAAGCCGCGCATTGCCGTTTTGGGTCTTAATCCTCACTGCGGCGACAACGGTCTGATAGGAACCGAAGAAAAAGAAACAATATGTCCGGCAATAAAAGAAGCGCAGGAAAAGAATATTTTAGCTTTTGGTCCATATTCTGCCGACGGCTTTTTAGGCTCGGAAACATCCAAAAAATTTGATGGCATTTTGGCAATGTATCACGACCAGGGCATGATTGCATTCAAATCGCGCGCATTCGATACGGGCGTTAATTATACGGCAGGATTGCCTTTTGTGCGGACATCGCCGGCGCACGGTACGGCTTACGAAATTTCGGGACAGGGAATAGCAAATGCCGACTCGTTTCACGCCGCTTTATACATGGCTTGCGATATTTTCAAAAACCGTAAACGCTATGAAGAAATGAACGCCAATTCATTGAAAATAGATATATCCGCTACAAATAAACACAACGATGATGATATTACAATAATTTCGAACGATGATTATTAACAGTTAAGTACAGATAATAAATGACCGAAATTACTGTTTATACAGATGGCGCGGCAAGAGGAAATCCGGGTAACGGAGGATATGGCGTGGTCATGATTTCAGGAAAATATCGCAAGGAAATTTCGCAGGGATTTGCCTGCACAACCAATAACAGAATGGAACTGCTTGCAGTGATTGTCGCTCTTGAAAACATAAAATCTGAAAATGCAAGCGTAACGGTTTACAGCGATTCGAAATACGTGGTAGATGCCGTAAACGAAGGCTGGCTGAAGTCGTGGGAAAGAACATATTTTAAAAACAGGAAAAATCCTGACTTGTGGACAAGATTTTTGAAATCTTATAAGCGTCATAAAGTGAAGTTTGTATGGGTGAAAGGTCATGCCGGAAATCAGCTTAACGAGTTGTGCGATAAAATGGCTGTTGAAGCGTCAATGCAGGCAAGCCTGCAGAAAGATGAAGGATACATTGGCAGCATTGAAAATAAAACTCTGCTGTAATTTAAATCCGTATCAAAGGCAAGTTCAATCGGTAAATGCAACTTTTTCGTTAACTTTGCAGCCAAAATTCTATGAGATGATTATTGAAAAATTATTGCAAACGTACGCGAGGCTTGCTGTTGAGCAATTATACGGCATGACCGTTACTTATGAACAAATTCAAATACAGGTTACAAACAAAGACTTTGAAGGCGATTATACTCTGGTGGTCTTTCCCTTATTGCGGTTAAGCCGTAAAACGCCTGAAATAACAGCAAACGAAATAGGCAAAAAATTAAAATCCCTGTCCGCTGAAATCGAATCGTACAGTGTTGTCAAAGGATTTTTGAATATAAAATTTACTTCCGAATTCTGGATTCAAAGGCTTAATACGGCTGTAGAAAACGAAAATTTCGGGTTTTCGTGCCGAAACGGGAAAAAACTGATGATTGAATATTCGTCTCCCAATACGAACAAGCCACTGCATTTGGGACATATTCGCAATAACTTGCTCGGATATGCCGTGGCAAACATCCTCGAAGCCTGCGGTAATGATGTTGTAAAAGTAAATCTGGTGAACGATCGCGGAATACATATCTGCAAGTCAATGCTGGCATGGCAAAAATTCGGAAACGGCGAAACGCCGGAATCATCAGGCAAGAAAGGCGATCATCTGGTTGGCGAATATTATGTTCTTTACGACCGCGAATATAAAAAGCAGCTTTCCGAAATCACGGCAGGCGGCGTTGATGAAGACGAAGCCAAACGCAGTGTTCCCGTTTTGCTCGAAGTACAGGAAATGCTGCGAAAATGGGAAGCCGGAGATCCCGAAACCGTTGCCCTGTGGGAAAAAATGAACTCGTGGGTTTACGCAGGATTCGATAAGACATACAGGGATTTGGGAGTTTCGTTCGATAAAATTTATTATGAATCGCAAACATATCTCTCCGGAAAAAATCTGGTGCGGGAAGGCTTGGATAAAGGCATATTTTTTCAAAAAGAAGATGGTTCGGTATGGATTGACCTGACAGCCGATGGACTTGACCAAAAATTGCTTTTGCGCAGCGACAAAACGTCGGTTTATATCACTCAGGATTTGGGAACAGCGCGGCAGCGCGTCGATGAATACAGTATCGACCAAATGATTTACGTTGTAGGCAATGAGCAAAATTATCATTTTCAGGTATTAAAGCTTATACTTAAAAAATTGGGATTTGCGTGGGCTGATTCAATTTATCATCTTTCGTATGGAATGGTTGAACTGCCCGAAGGAAAAATGAAATCGCGCGAAGGAACTGTTGTTGATGCCGATGATTTGATAAAACTTATGATTTCAACTGCCTGTGAAATGTCGAAAGAACTCGGAAAGCTCGATGATTTAAGCAGGGACGAAGCCGAAAGCGTTTGTCGAATGACAGGACTTGGAGCGCTTAAATATTTTATTCTTAAAGTCGACCCAAAAAAAACAATGCTCTTCGACCCGAAAGAATCAATAGATTTCAATGGAAATACAGGTCCGTTCATACAATACACCTGTGCAAGGATAAGCTCAATTTTACGCAAGGCAGACGAACAGCAAATAAAAATTCCGACAATATCGACACATGCGCATATCAGCGAAAAGGAAATATCACTAATAAAATTAATAGACGCCTTTCCCGAAACATTAGCTCTGGCGGCAAAGGAGTTTTCGCCTGCCGTGATTGCAAATTACGCATACGATGTCGCTAAGGAATTTAATCAGTTTTATCATGAGCATCAGATTTTGCGCGAAAAAAACGAAGAATTGAAACTGTTCAGATTAATGCTGTCTCAAAAGGTAGCTCTTATGATTAAAAAATCAATGAAACTGCTGGGAATTGATGTTCCCGAAAGAATGTAAAACAGTCATGTGGCATTGCAAAACCCGCCGCATCCTGCAAAAAAGAAGAACTGTAGAAATCGCAGTTCTTCTTTCTTACAGCCTCCGCTTCACACAGGCATTAGCGTTGGAAATCAAAATTTATTTCTTCTGACTCTTACTCGTTAACAACAGTCCAATTTTTAGCGGTGGCTATACTTGTGTTGCAGGCAGATGTGCCGGGATTTTCTGTAATATAAATCCTCGCATAATCGCTTGGAACACGGCTTGGCAATGCCGTAAATACATTATTCAAGGCTGTTGCGCTAAATTGATTTTCATCACAATACAATTGCTTTATTGCAGTATTGCTGCTTACATCCAAGCCTGTCAGCCGGTTTATGCCGCAATCCAAATAGACTAACGCCGTACAGCCGCTTACGTCCAAACTTCCCAGTTGATTCACGTAACAGTGCAGTCGTGTTAAGGCAGTATTAGTGCTTGCATCCAAACTTGTCAGCTGATTTCTGCCGCAATTCAACTCAACCAATGCCGTACAGCCGCTTATGTTCAAACTTCCCAGTTGATTCTCGTCACAGGACAGCCGTGTTAAGGCAGTATGGTTGCTTACATCCAAACTTGTCAGTTGATTATTAATACAATAAAATTCTATTAAATTGGGGCAGCCACTTACGTCCAAAGTTTCTAACTGATTGTAGGCACAATCCAATCGCGTTAAATTCGTACAATCGCTTACATCCAAAGCTGCCAGTTGAGTATAAGAACACCACAAGTAAGATAAAGCCGTACAGCCGGTCAAGTTCAAGGCGGCTAAATTACCGTTTCCAACCAAAAATACATTTTCCACCTGCGGAGCGCCGCTCATGTCGGCTTCTGTTAATGCATTATGAAGTATATATATGCCTTTTAAATCGGGGCAATGCGAGCAGTTTATTTTTTCCATACTTCCTGCAATGCTTCTATTGGTAGTTACTCCGCCGCTGCCGCTACCTAAAGGCGTTGTATCATCTCCAAACTCCGTTAAGCCTTCAGCAATAATGGTTACCAAACGCTTTTCGTTATTGGCATAAGTATGTGTAACAGCGTCGGTGTGAATATCTATATTCGTAAATTCTTCGGTAGCGCCATCGCCCCAGTCAACAGTAAGCCGGGTAGCGGTAGCGTAAAATGCGAAAGTGTTTGTTCCATCCGGAGTAACGTCTATACTTATATCCGGCGGTGGCGTAACCGTTACCTCGCAGGTTGCCGTTTTGCCG
>JAISDB010000090.1 GCA_031265155.1 Prevotellaceae bacterium
GAACCTGTTGAAAAACGAAAAAACAACGAAGGTGGGCGTAAGGGGAAAGAGACTCAAAGCAGGATGGGACAACAGCTACCTGATGAAACTGATCAAAAATTAGATGCGTTTGCCCTGTATAATAGTCCAAACAAATTTTTTATTCATATACACAATAAATTAAAATCTATTTATCTTATTTTTTGTTATTCCTTATCGCTTTCATCACATAAACCAGAGCAAATACACCGCTAACCAAAGCTAATGCACAAATAAGTATTATAGTCAAAGATTCGTCTGCAACAAATAGCTTTATTAAAACTATTGATAATATCACTAATGCTAACAGAAGAAACACAAACAGCATTTGTTTTTTCGATAAAGAGGATTCATAATCTTTTATACCCGCTTTCATTCTTATACGCTGTGCAGACAATCCCGCCAGTGCATAGAATATTCCTGTTGCTGAAAAACTTATAAACAGTTCATTTCCTACAAATAGCGAGATAATAAACAATAATATAAAAATCAAGCATTCATATTTATTATATTTATATTTCCAAATAAATTTTTTATTCATAGCTTTTATGTATTTATGTTTATATATTTTGATTACAATATTTTATCTCAATAAACCAAATATAATATTGAGGTTAAAAAAATGCCTTGTCATATTTTTGTTTCATGCAAGGCAATTTTTAAAGCTTTTCAAGTGTCATAATTTATCTTTATAGTGTTTTCTCTTTTTTTTCCTCATATAATCACGTATATTTACACTTACCGTAGATACAACTATAAGCAAAGCAATAATTTTAGGTTCGTTCAGTATTGTACCTATTACAAAAGAAGCCAAAAGCAATGTGATAAATATCTTATCAGTAACAGTAATTCTATGCTTAAGTCTAAAATTCATAAAACTATTTTAAACTTTAAACGAGTTGAGAAAGTCCATAAGCAAGACACGCACCATCAATAAAAGGAACAGCAGCAGCCCCTGGTGTTATAATAGCAGCATAACGTCCAAGATACCAAGCACCGCAAAATGCATTGCCTAGCCAACGCCAAAATCCTTGAGTTACCATAGTTTCTCCTGATGTTACAAATCTATTTCCATCAGCAATTGCTATACTAATATTTCTATCTGCAATTGCCCCGTGCTTTATTGTTGCCAAATAAATAAACAACGACGCTCTGTCACTTGCAGGTAATGTATTTATAAGAGATACCATTGTTGGTATTTGCTGTTCAAATAAATCTTTATCTGTGCTGATTATCAGCTCATTCAGTTTGTCAAGCGTTTTTTGTTGATCATCCGAAAGAAAACTGTTATCAGTAGAAATTGCCGATTCATCAAAATTGTCAATCATTGTTGTATCAAAATCGGCATACTTTTCTCTATAATATTTTTTTGCCTCATGCTTGATATCATCCGTTGTCGGATTTTCTATACCTTTATCAATCAAAGCCAGCGATACCGTTGTTAGATAATTTCCAAATTCAGCGTCTATACTGTCATATTCGGCAGGAATGTCATTAGCCCTCCCAAAATTATCACTTAGCGAAGAAGCTGTACTATTAAAATTTAACGAGCCATTAAGGTCGTCATTATTTGCCTTGTCGCACGACACGAAAATTAAACCTGTTGCAATACATAATGTAATTGCCAAATAAAAAAAATTCTTCATATTTAAAAAGTTTTTACAAATTAATTAATTAATTAAAATAATTTTTAGTTGCGATATTTTTAAATCTAAAATATCAAAAAACGCAATGTTAAATATCTGTTTTTTAGAACAGAACCCGAACCTGACTGATTTTTTAACGGGAAATCTTCAGACAAAACGTTTTATTCGGTTTTATCAACCCGTGTACGATGACCTTATTTTTAAAAGTCGCTTTTACTGTGTAAAACGTGCTTTAATTTTCATGAAAATTTTTGCAAAATTACAACATCAGAATTTTCATGTCAAGTAAAAATTTACAAAAAAACATTAAAAATTATTAACTTTTTGCAGTAAAAAATAAGAGCATTATGTATAACATACAATCTATCTCCGATTCAGGTTTCCAACATGCTGGAAATATCGGAATCAACATATTACAAGTACGCAAACAGGATTAATTGCAAATAAAATGTATTTTATGAAACGCACAAAATTTACATTCGCTACTTAAAATCTGTATGCCAAATATTGTAATTTCTCACAATTTGTAACACAATTCATTATTTTAACAAATCATATTTATGTTAAAAGCAAAAAAATTATTTGTTTATTATCTTGCTCCATTAAAATTTTATATCTTTGCGGCTCTAATTTTGATAGATTTGACAAAATAAAACAGAATCTTATGGCAGAAAAATTATTTACTGAATTTCCCGAAGTTTCAACTCAAACTTGGGAAGAGGTAATAATCAAAGATTTAAAAGGCGCTGATTACGAAAAAAAATTAGTTTGGCGAACAATGGAAGGTTTTAATGTTCGCCCGTATTATCGCTGTGAAGATTTGAAAAACCTCAAACATGTTTCTTATGCTCCCGGACAGTTTCCTTTTGTTCGCGGAACTAAAAAAGATAATAACTGGAAAATCCGTCAGGATTTTTGCGCAAAAAATGTGAACGATGCAAACAGAAAATCGCTTGATGTCTTGATGAAAGGCGTTGATTCCATCGGTTTCAAAATAGATGGAAAAAAAGGCATTGCACAGAACGATTTCGATGCTTTACTGCACAGCATTTGCCTTGAAGCCGTAGAAGTCAATTTTACGGGCGGCTGTTGCAAAACTCCAGAAATTGTTAGAATGTTTGTTGAAAAAGCAAAAGCATTAAATCCCGACGAAATTTACGGTTCCATTGATTACAGCCCGCTTTCCGGACTCACGCTTTGCGGAAGCTTTTGCAACAGCGAAGAAAAAGATCTGGAGCTTTTGAAAGAAAGCGTTATAGCGGCAAAATCTCTACCGCATTTTCGTACAATCGGCGTTAACGGATATATTTTCCACAATGCGGGTTCGACTGTTGTACAGGAATTGGCGTTTGCTTTGGCGATGGGAAATGAATACCTTGCAAAATTAACCGACTTGGGTTTATCGGCTGACAATACCGCAAAAAATATAAAATTCACATTTGCCGTCAGCTCCAATTATTTTATGGAAATTGCAAAGTTTCGCGCAGCCCGCATGTTGTGGGCTTACATAGTAAAAGCATATGAAGGAACTGACGAATGTGCGCAAAAAATGTACATACATGCAAAAACTTCGGCTTGGCTGCAAACGGTTTACGATCCGTATGTGAATATGCTGCGCGGAACAACCGAATCGATGTCGGCTGCAATAGCAGGCGTTGATTCGCTTGAAGTCTTGCCTTTCAATAAGCCGTTTGAACAGCCGACGGAATTTTCAAACCGTATTGCTCACAACGTTCAAATAATTCTGAAAGAGGAATCGTATTTTGATAAGGTTGTTGACCCTGCTGCAGGCTCGTATTATGTCGAAAAGCTTACAAGCCTTATCGCCGGCGAAGCATGGAAGCTTTTCAGGGCAATTGAAGAAAAAGACGGATATGTCGAAGCTTTCAAGGCAGGATTTATTCAGGAACAGGTAAATGCAAGCGCGCAAAAACATAACACAAATATTGATACGCGCCGCGAAATAATTCTTGGCACGAATCAGTATCCCAATTTTAACGAAACATTAACTTCGGATATTCGTAACAGTCTTAGCTGTAATTGCAGCTGCGATTGCAGTGCGGAAAACAGAATTGCAGAGCCGATAAAAATTTATCGCGCATCCGAAGCTTTTGAAGCATTACGAATGAAAACCGAAAATTCCGGGCTGCAGCCCAAGGCGTTCATGCTTACTTTCGGAAATCTGGCAATGTGTCGCGCACGCGCACAGTTCTCATCAAACTTTTTTGCATGTGCCGGAATCAGGGTTATCGACAACAACCGTTTCGCAACTGTCGAAGAAGGCGTTAAGGCGGCATTGGAATCCAAAGCCGAGATTGTTGTTGCCTGCTCGTCCGATGATGAATATGCAGAAGCCGTTCCGCAAATTGCCGAATTGCTCGGAAACAATAGCATGCTTGTAGTTGCAGGCGCTCCCGCATGCGAAAACGAACTTCGTGAAAAAGGAATTACGCATTTTATTTCGGTTCGTAACAATGTGCTTGAAACATTAAAACAGTATCAAACAGAATTAGGAATTTAATGAAAAAAGAATATGAGACCAAAATTTACAGACATAATATTTGACGATACGGAATCTTGCGGATGTAATTGTAGTTGCGAAGATAAGCCATCGTTTTTAACTCCTGAAAAAATCGCCGTAAAGGATATTTATTCAATCGACGATTTGAATGACATGGAGCATTTGAATTATGCGGCAGGCATTCCGCCGTTTCTTCGCGGTCCTTACAGCAGCATGTATGTTTCGCGTCCGTGGACTGTTCGTCAGTATGCAGGTTTTTCGACAGCCGAAGAGTCAAACGCATTTTATCGGCGCAATCTTGCAGCAGGGCAAAAGGGACTGTCGGTTGCATTTGACCTGGCAACCCACAGAGGATACGATGCCGACCACCCTCGCGTTGTAGGAGATGTGGGAAAAGCGGGAGTGTCTATTTGCAGCGTGGAAGATATGAAAATCCTTTTCGATCAGATTCCACTCGAGCAAATGTCGGTTTCGATGACAATGAACGGCGCTGTTCTTCCTGTTCTTGCGTTTTATATTGTTGCAGGATTGGAACAGGGCTGTACTCTCGAACAGTTGAGCGGAACAATTCAAAACGATATTCTTAAGGAATTTATGGTGCGTAATACTTATATTTATCCACCGGAATTTTCGATGAGAATCATAGGCGATATATTTGCATTCACGGCAAGGAAAATGCCTAAGTTCAATTCCATATCAATATCGGGATACCACATGCAGGAAGCAGGAGCGACATGCGATATCGAAATGGCATATACGCTTGCCGACGGACTGGAATATCTGCGTACAGGAATAAAGGCAGGAATGACGGTTGACGAATTTGCTCCGCGTCTGTCGTTTTTCTGGGCTATAGGAATGAACCATTTCATGGAAATTGCAAAAATGCGTGCAGCACGTATGATTTGGGCAAAAATTGTAAACAGGTTTGATCCTAAAAATCCAAAATCACTGTCGTTGCGTACACACTGCCAAACATCAGGATGGTCGCTTACGGAACAGGATCCGTTCAACAATGTTGCACGTACCTGTATCGAAGCAATGGGAGCGGCTCTCGGACATACGCAATCGCTGCATACAAACGCTCTCGACGAAGCAATCGCATTGCCTACCGACTTCTCGGCGCGCATTGCCCGCAATACGCAAATATACATACAGGAAGAAACTTCGGTATGTAAATCAATCGACCCGTGGGCAGGCTCGTATTATGTCGAAAGCCTTACGCACGAAATTGCACATAACGCATGGCAACTTATTCATGAAGTAGAGCAGCTTGGAGGAATGTCGAAAGCAATAGAAACAGGCATACCGAAGCTACGTATCGAAGAAGCCGCCGCGCGCAAGCAGGCGCGTATTGATTCGGGTTCGGATACTATTGTCGGTATAAACAAATATCGTCTGGAAAAGGAAGACCCGATTGATATTCTCGATGTTGACAATACCGCTGTACGTGAAGCTCAAATCAAACGATTGCAATGGCTGCGGGCAAATCGCAACGAAGAAGAAGTCAAGGCGGCGCTTGTTGCAATCACAAAAGCAGTAGAAACAAATACAGGCAACCTTTTGGAACTTGCCGTCGATGCCGCGCAAAAACGCGCATCGCTTGGCGAGATTTCGGATGCCTGCGAAAAAATTGTAGGACGTTATAAAGCAGTTATACGTATGAATGCAGGAGTTTATTCGGCAGAAGCAAAACACGACAATGATTTTGAAAAAGCAAAAAAATTAGTCGAAGAGTTTGCAAGGAAAGAAGGTCGCCAGCCGCGCATTATGATAGCAAAATTAGGACAGGATGGACACGACCGTGGCGCAAAAGTTGTTGCAACAGGCTATGCCGATATGGGATTTGATGTTGATATGGGACCATTGTTCCAAACACCCGTAGAAGCGGCAAAGCAAGCCGTTGAAAATGACGTGCATGTTGTCGGCGTTTCTTCGCTTGCGGCAGGACATAAAACTCTGGTGCCGCAAATTATTGCTGAACTCGAAAAGCTCGGGCGCGGCGATATTATCGTGATTTGCGGAGGAGTCATTCCGGCTCAGGATTATCAGGCGCTTTACGATGCAGGCGCAGCGGCTATTTTTGGACCGGGAACATCGGTTTCGCTTGCCGCTATAAAAATAATAGAACTGCTGTTACAGAAATTTGAGTAAAGCAATAGCGGTTTGCAAGTCGAAAGGCGCAATAAACATTAGTAAACCCCGACAGTACTGGAAAAATCTGTCGGGGTTTAACTTTTACCATCAAAAAAAGCGCTAAGAGCAAGCTCTGAAAAATATACTTTTGACTATCTAGTCGTCCCTTAAAAAGTATATCTTTCAGAGATAAGAAATAATAAAGATGTTTTTCTGTTACTTTTGCCTTGACGCAAAAGTAACCAAAAAGTCAAGAGCAGCCGACGCTATACGCCAACTCCGATTTACAACTGTGACTTGTGGGAACGCCGCCTGCTCAACGTTCTATTATTTTTTCTGCATGTTGACTATTTGAAAAATTTACCTGTACGCAAGAACAAAAGTTGATTAGCAAATAAAACCGGCATAGACTTCGCAGGCGGGGAACCCGCTCGGCGCAGAGGGCGTTAAAACGGAATTCCGTCAAGCGCAGCGAGACATTAATTCCGTTAGCCGTTGAGCCGTTAGCGAGTCGACGAGA
>JAISDB010000184.1 GCA_031265155.1 Prevotellaceae bacterium
TTGTATTTGGATAATATTCTCTATGTTCACAAAGTAATCGTCGCTACCGTAGGAAATAGACATCTTTTTGTCCGACCATGTTGAATTTTCGCCGGTTACTTCCACTTTCAGTGTGTAATCGCCTTGGGGCAATTGGGGGCTGATATAGCGTACCGCCCTGTCGGGAACTTTACTGTAAAAATCGACCGGCGACGAAACGACTGTCCTGCCGTTTTTATCCGTAATGGTCATGCGCCCGTAACCTCCGTGAGCATTGCTTTCGCCGTAAACAGCGATTTGTCTGCCCGAAAATTTTACTTCTGCAAAATCGCCTTCCGTATTGGAAACAAACGGTTTTTCCAGCAGGTTTTTCCCTTCGGGCATTACGTTTTCAGGCTTTTGCAAAGTCAGCTTTGTGCCTTCGACATGCAACGGCAACCACACATAGGTGGCGCAGGAGCCTTGTTTGGGGAAACTCCACCGGTCGCCCATATACATCGGCTCTGTGTTTTCGTTACAAATTTGTGGAAAAACAAATGTACATTGCGAATTATATGTAAGCGTGCCTTCGGGAGCGAAAAGTCCCTGTTTTGTCCAGGGGCCTTCGATACTGGAGGCGGTGTGATACATATTGTCGTTGCGTTCCCAACTTGTCAGGTTGGATGAAAGCAGAAAATATACGCCGCCTTTTTTGAACACGACAGGTGATTCGCCCATTCCCTGAATGTGAGGCAGCAACTTTTCCGCCGATTTGTAATTGTCGTTCAAACGGTAAATATCGCCGTGATGTATCAGCAAATAGCCTTTGCCGTCATCGTCCTGAAACGTTCCCATATCCCAGCGTTTTACGGGTTGTCCTGCATAGAGCAAAGCGCCCTGAAATTCGTAGTCGCCGTTAACGGTATTGCAGGTAGCATAACCGATATGCGGGTCATTATAGTCGCTATCGTCGCAGTGCATATACATGACGTATTCGCCGGTCGCGGGGCAACGCATTACTTTTACGCGCTCGCCTACGCGGTTGGGTCCCAGCAAACCGTCTTTTTGTTGCGGTAAAACGATACGCTCAAACTGCCAGTTCACTAAATCGGTTGACGAATAGCAACTGAAACCGGTAAAAACGTTTGCCGTGTCCGACTTGTATTCGCCGAACAGGTAATAGCGTCCGTTCTCTTCTACTATACACGCGCCGTGCGCATTGACTGCATTTCCATTGTTGTCAAACCAGGAGATGCCGCTGATAATATTATTGCCGGGTTGCTGGGACTTGCAACCGTACAAGGCAATCAAAAAGATAATCGGGAAAAATAAATGTTTCATTAAAATCTGAAATTCATGTTTTTATGTTATTCTAATATTTTTTCTAATTTCTCAATATTTTGCCTGTATTTATTGTAGTTGTCATGTTTTAGATTAGAGATATTCAACAGTTTCCATTTTATTGCGGGGAAATCGCCATAATCAAATTGTTCCCAATGAGGTTCGCCTTTTACGAAAGAAAGAATAAACTCTTTTTCTTTTACAGACAACGAATTATTGACTAACGGGACTAATTTGTCCCTGATTTTTTCAAATTCCTCATAACTGAAATATTCATTGGTCATTCCAGTAAACTGACTTTGAAAAATTACTCTTTGGTCGATATAATTTGGTTGCAGGATTTCACTTATCGGACGTTTACTGCAAAGCAGAAAAAATAGAAATCCCTGTTTTATTTCTTTGGTAAAACCTGTTTCAGTCAACATGTTTTTCACATCAAAAATATCTCGCGGATGTTGTCGTTCCAAGGCTGCATTTATTTTTCCGCCCCACAGTTGTCCGACGGATACCGTTTTCATTTCACAAAAGCGGTTAAATTCTTCTTCTGCACGACTGCACAATATTTTTGTGCAAGAGTTAGCAATCAACCCTCTATTAATTTGATTTACCTCAACTTTTACGGTAACATTGTTTTTTGAGCAAAGCAGCTTCAGTTCTTCTCCAGCACGTTTTTCGTCCTCGAAACGAATTGACGGAAATATCGTTTTTAATCTGTTTTTAACCGATTCCAGCGATTGCCGGATTGTATTCAAATCATTGATTCTGTCATCTGAAAAAGGAATAAAAGTAAGGTCAATATCAACCGAAAGTCGCGGCATATTAAGGTGAAACAGATTTATTGCCGTCCCGCCGTGTAATGCAAAGGAATCTTCTTTTGCTATTTCAATCAAAATATCAATAAGTAATGCAACCTGTTTTTTACATATATCTTTAATCATACCAGTTCTTTGGGTAAAATCAATTTATATTTCGGAATCAGGATGCCGTTTTCGGTCAGAGAACGGTTACCGGAACCTAAATTTATTTTTTTTGCGTCTAAATATTTGAACCAGCTATGTTCTGTTTTTTCGGCAAAATAAAGGAACAGTCGTTTTACTTTCACCGATTTGCATTTTTCTAACAGTTCCTGAACTTTCGCCGGTCGCAGTCCGCTCAATCCTTCCATTAATTCATACGCTTCCGACAATGGAAACTGTGCGGGACAAAGCGCCATACATTCCATTATTGCACGGTCAACGTTCGATATTTTCATCGTCTGTTCGCCTTCATTAAAATCCGACATGCCTGTCATTTCGTCTTCAAACAGCGACAAACGGAAAAGTCTTATTTTTGTATTCCATTCGTTATTTGTAAACCAAAGAGGCAGTTTGGTATTACCATTTACAAAAAGAGTAGTTTCGTAGGAATTTATTTGCAAATAATGTGCAACGCCCTGTAATTCCAGCGATGAACGGCCTCCAATATGAATATTGATATTTGCGAAATTTTGCAATGCCGACAATGCACCTGCCAACATAAACGGGTCATTCGATTTAAGCATCGCGCCTTTGCCTATTGATTTCAACCATCCGCTTTTGCGATAACATTGCTGTAATTCATACGAATAACCTTGCGACAACAACCACGAAGGTAATAATACCGTACCTCGAGGCAATGACTGTATCAAAGTATTTATCTTTGTTTTGTTTATCTCCAATCTTTCATTCATATAAATAATATAATTAACAGCGCAAAGATAAACTATTTTGCTGAGAATATTCTTTTTCATTTCTTAAACGGAGTTGTTTTCATTCTTTCCGATATACTCTCACATAATCAACTTCATACCGCAACGGGAAAGTCTCGTCGTCGGGTGTGCCGCCGTGGTGTATCAGCAGGAAGTATGTCAGATGGTCGATTCCTGCAAGTCGAACACATTGAAAGCGATGTTGTTGGCGGCATCGGCTTCTTCTCTGTCGGCGTAAACGATTTTCCAGTGTTTCTTTTTTTGAACAGCTTTGAAAAAGCAATAATATTACCGGTAACAGACAAAACAAAACGGGCTTATAAATTCTTTTTATATTCATAAATATAGCTGTTTTAATAGTTTATAAATTATTATTGACCAATAGACAGGAAACCAGCGCCCAATCCTGGTCATTGGCATAAGGGTCGTAGAATTGCGCTTTTATCCCATTGACCTTAGAGGGATATAAATAGGCGCAGGACGCTTTGCCGTTTTCGGAAAACAGGCAGAGATTGTTTTGCACAATGTTTTCGGCGCGGCGTTGGTAAGTCGAATCTCCGGTGCAAAGTGCGTAATAATGAAACGCTTCGCCTGTGAGTACCGACCAGTAATGCGGATAAGTGTCGCCAAACATTTCGCACTTGCCGAACCAGTAGCCGTCCCAGTGACGAATGGCAATACCGTTCAGATGATAATCCGGCTGCCGTCCGTTGAAGGCTTCCAAAACAGGCAGTTGCCGCCGCGCTTCATCGAGATATTTTTGTATGCCTGTTTCCAGATACAGTTGTGCGAGAAAACTGACGGCGGGAGCGACAACGCTTTGCTCGTAATTGACTTCGTGTTTGGGATAATTTAATCCGTTTTTGATGAAAATATCGCCTGTTTGCAGAAAATCGGTTTTCAAGTCTTTGTACTCTGTCGTCATTCCTGCCGCTTTGAGCGTTTGTAATCCCAAACGGACAGGAATATGAATGGCATAAAAACCGTAGCCAAACTGCCGGTACATAGCTTGCAAAGTTTCGTAGCCGTCGGTTGCGAATTGCCTGTTGCCGGTTACTTTATACATT
>JAISDB010000158.1 GCA_031265155.1 Prevotellaceae bacterium
GTATTTGCACAGCAGCACGGAAAGATATTTGATGATAAAGTCTTCAAAAGTACAATTCTCGGCAGAGACGTCAATTATACGGTTTATCTTCCGCCCGATTACGAACTTTCATCGCGAAAGTATCCCGTACTTTTTCTGCTGCACGGCTATAGCGACGACCATACCGGCTGGATGCATTACGGCGAAATGAACCGCATCGCCGACGAACTCGTAAACGAAGGCAAAATCACGCCGATGATTATCGTAGTTGCCGACGCTAAAAAAACCTGGTATGTCAATGACCATACGAACACCGAACGCTATGAAGACATGTACATTACCGAATTTATTCCGTACATAGAAAAAACATATCGCGCACGCGGCAATAAACTTGGACGCGCTATCGGCGGACTTTCAATGGGAGGCTACGGCTCCTTGCTGTATGCCTTGAAATATCCCGATTTGTTCTCTGTCTGCGTACCGATGAGCGCGGCGGTGTTTACCGACGACGAAGTGAAGGCGCGTTTCAAGGAAGGTGAATCTTACGAATTTCAAAACCTGTTTGGCGGAACAGCAGAAAAACTTAGCGAACACTGGCGTAAAAACAGTATTATCGACATCGTTAAAAACATGCCCGAAAGCAATAAAAAGTCAGTAAACTTTTATATCGACTGCGGCGATGACGATTTTCTGTATCAGGGAAATTCCACCCTGCATATCGTCATGCGCAATTTGAATATAGATCACGAATACCGGGTACGCGACGGCGCTCACACATGGACCTACTGGCGTCAGTGTTTATACGATGGTTTGATTTATATCAACAAATGTATGAGACATTAATACAGCTGTCCGAAATACGTAAGCGCATATTAAAAAATAAGAACGCATATTCGCATTCCAGTAACTGCTTAAGTTGTTTATTAGCCTTGCCTGAGTTTTGGAAATGGAGACTGAAGAGCAGAATTACAGATTTTATGTTTACAAGCTGTTGAAACAAATGTTGAATAAAAAAAATTATATATGAAATCTTTTTTTTGATTTTAAATGCACTGTTTCTTATATGAAAAAATTCTTGCCAAAGTAAATTTTTGCCACGAATTTTTATTAAAATTTTCAACAGAAAAAATGCTGTTCAGTATTAACTTTTCACATGTATCCGTATTTTCAACATCTGTTCATTTTATCATTCAAATGCGTAAAAATCAACTGCTTTTTTGCATGTTTTTTGTTAGTTATCCATTAATAAGAAAAAAAAAATATTTTTACGTAAATTTTCCAACAAAACTAACAGTCTATATCAAACAATATCATTTTTTTAAAAATATTTTTTAAAAATTTTTTATTGATATAATGAGAATTGTTGAAAAGCAAAAAAATTAAATTTTATCCGGTTACTATTCGCAGGATGCCGGACAGCAATAAGCAAATATATTTTAAAAACTCGCAAATTTTAATTACTTTTGGATATTATTTTGAGATATTTAATAAAATTATTGATGAAAGTTTTTTTAATTTACACATAAAAAATTTTGTAAAAACTGTATGAAATGGATTTTTCAGATGAAATATATCGATTAAAACGGAAAAAGAACTGCATTATTTTATCGCATTTTTATCAGACTTCCGATATTCAGAATATAGCCGATTTTGTTGGCGACAGCCTTCAACTTTCGCAAATCGCAGCCGAAACCGAAGCTGATATTATATTGTTTTGCGGAGTAAATTTTATGGCTGAAACGGCTAAAATTCTTTCGCCCGACAAAAAAGTGCTTTTGCCCGAACCTGAAGCGGGATGCTCGCTTGCCGATTCGTGCAGCGTTGATGATTTGAAAGAATTTCTCAAAAATTATCCCGATCACACTGTTGTTTCGTACGTAAATACGAGCGTTGGAGTTAAAGCTCTTACCGATATTTGCTGCACATCTAGCAATGCTGTGAAAATAATTGAAAGTTTGCCCGAAAATGAAAAAATTGTTTTTTTGCCCGACAGAAATCTCGGCTCTTATATCAAGTCGGTCACAAAGCGCAACGATATGATTATTTGGGATGGAGCTTGCCATGTACACGAGGAATTTTCGGTTGAAAAGATTATTGAATTGAAAAAAAAATATACGGATGCAAAAGTGCTGGCTCATCCCGAATGTAAAAAAACGGTTTTGATTTTGGCTGACATGATTGGTTCTACCGCAGCTTTGCTTGAATTTTCAAAAAAAGACGAATGTATGCGGTTTATAGTTGCAACCGAGTCTGGGATTTTGCATCAAATGCAGATGTCAAGTCCTCAAAAAACTTTCATTCCCGCTCCGCCTGTTGATTCCACTTGCGGTTGTAATGATTGTAAGTATATGAAAATGATTACTTTGGAAAAAGTTTACAATACGCTGAAAAACGAAAGCCCCGAAGTATTAATTGATATTGAATTGATTAAAAAAGCAAAAAAATCAATTTTGAGAATGTTTGAAATATCAAAATAACTCTGACAGTTTAATTTTTAAATAATATAAAACATATTTTTCGTTTTTTTGATAATTTGTGCGTAAGTTTGCATTTGATTTTAATAGTGGCATGGAAGACAGGTTTAATCCGCATAAGGAAAAAGATTTTAAGGATAATGATTTTGAAAATCAGATACGTCCGCAGGAATTTTCATCGTTTTTCGGGCAGGAAAAGGTTATCGAAAATCTTAAGATATTTGTAAAGGCGGCGCTTCTTCGCGGCGAATCGCTTGATCATGTTCTGCTTCACGGACCTCCGGGACTTGGGAAAACTACGCTTGCACATATCATAAGCCGTGAAATGAAAGTTGGATTGAAAATTTCGTCGGGACCGGTTCTTGATAAGCCCGGCGACCTGGCTGGCTTATTGACAAATCTTGAGGAAGGCGATGTTTTGTTTATCGACGAAATTCATCGCTTGAGTCCTGTAGTCGAAGAATATCTTTATTCGGCAATGGAAGACTATACAATAGACATTATGCTCGACAAGGGACCAAGTGCGCGCTCGGTGCAGATTTCAATAAATCCTTTTACTCTTATCGGCGCAACAACACGCAGCGGACTGCTTACAAGCCCTTTGCGTGCGCGGTTTGGAATAAACTGCCATTTGGAATATTATGATTACGTTACGCTTTTGCATATAATAAAACGTTCGGCTGTGATTTTGAATGTTGCAATCGATAATGATGCAGCCGAAGAAATTGCATTTCGCAGTCGCGGAACGCCACGTATTTGCAATTCCCTGCTGCGCCGCGTGCGCGATTTTGCACAGGTGAAGGGAAACGGAAATATTGATATTGAAATTACAAAATATGCTCTCGATGCCCTTAATATCGACAAGCGCGGCTTGGACAGCATGGATAATAAAATTCTTACAACAATAATAAACAAGTTCAAAGGCGGGCCCGTAGGATTGACAACGATAGCAACCGCCATAGGCGAAGATGCCGGAACAGTGGAAGAAGTTTACGAGCCGTTTTTGATAAAGGAAGGATTTTTACAGCGCACGCCTCGCGGTCGCGAAGCTACGGAACTTGCCTATAGCCATTTGAAAATAGAAAGACCGAACTCAAACAGCAGATCTTTGTTTTGAGGAATTTTTTTAATGAAAATGTTAAGTAATAAACAGAATAAAAGGCTTTAGTTTATTCATAATTTCCGCACACCTGATATTAAAAATCAAAATACAGTTATTGATTGTTCGCATAATAAAAAAACCGTTTGGTAAATTTATACTTGCCAAAAGGTTGATTAATTTTAATTTATCCTATAGCCTAATGAAACATAAAGGCACATTCTGTTATCCGATTTGCGGGCGTCATAATAACGAAAGCCAAATCCACCTTGCAGTTTTGCGGTTTTGCCATAGGCTAAATTAATTCTGCAATCGTAATACGTATATTGCCAGTCGTATTTATGCCATGTAGTACTGCCTGCTGCAAGCTGTAACTCTATCAAGCCGTTGTCGCCATCTTCCGTAAATCTGAAAGGAACAATCCCAACGCATAATCCTATCGTTCCGTTTGATGCCCAGTCTCTTTCTCCATCCTTTTCAAACAATGCTGTTTCTCCGCCAAAAGGAATACCGGCATTAAGAAATTTGGTGAAATTATATCCGAAAGATACGGTAAAATCCATAGATGTAAACCCTTTACCTTTAAGATTAAGAAAACTTCCTCTTGCACTTAATTCTCCTGACCACATAACTCCTTTATCGACTAATTTCTGTACAAAATTCTTTTTTTCCTGCGCATTCAAATTTACTGCAGACAATATAATCAATAAGAAAAATACTTTTTTTTTCATCTTACTAACAAAATTTAGATAATTTATATTTGAAATAATTGTTTGTCAGATTGTTAAATTTTATGGTAATTGCTTTATGTTTTTTTATTTTTGCCTGCCCTCAGGCAAGCTAATAATAATCGGTTTTAGAATAATTGCACATGATGATTTTATGAATCAGGAACAATATTTTTGCTCTGAAGTTTTTTAAACTGAAATTTAAATTAGATTTACTTTCAAATAAAGTACTGCATAAAAGAAATGACCGACAGATGCACAAATTACTACCTTGCCGCAACAGTTGCGAATTACGGCAAATATTATTCGATAATATTTTAATGAAAAAATACATCGTTACAGCCCATAATTAATATCGGTCTTTTTAAATTAAAACTTTATACAAATGTAAATATGTTTTTTGAATAAACAATACTTTTTATTATAAAAAACGTTAAAGCAAATTCAGGTATTTTATGCGACTTTTTTATTACCTTTGCAAAAAAACAGAATTGTGATGGAATTTAAATTACAGGATGGCGACTACATCGAGCTGGTGCAGCTGTTGAAGCGCGTAAAAATTACAATGTCGGGCGGCGAAGCAAAAATGCTCATTGCCGAAGGGCAGGTAAAGCGCAACGGCGTAACGGAAACCCGCAAGCGGGCTAAAATTCGCGTTGGGGAAACGGTTGAAACTCAGGGAAAAACAGTTGTAATAGTTTAACGGCTGCAAATTATGCCGATACATCAGTCAAACGGAAATATGATTTTGGAAACCGAAATAAAGTTTCTTCCCGGTATTGGTCCCAAACGTGCGGGAATGTTGAAAAAAGAACTTGATATAAGCACTTTCAAAGACATGCTTTATACGTTTCCGTACCGTTATATCGACCGCACAAAATTTTATAAAATCGGCGAAATAACCGAAGATTTGCCCTATATTCAATTTAAAGGCAAAATTACCCGTTTCGAAACTGTCGAAACGTCGCGCAACAAACGCCTGATTGCTTATGCCGCAGATGATTCGGGCGACGAAATACAGCTCGTTTTTTTCAGGGGCATAAAGTGGGTTGTAAATAAATTCAAGTCGAATACCGAATATGTTTTTTTCGGCAAGCCTAATGTTTTCAACGGAAAAGTAAACATAGTACATCCCGAGGCGGAAACGGCAGACGATGAAAGCAGCCGGATAAATTCGAATATTCAGGCGGTTTACAGTTCTACGGAACTGTTGAAGGATAATTTTCTCGGAACAAAGGCGTTCAACCGCTTTCAAAGCTGTTTGCTTACTCTTGTCTATCATAAAATAGATGAAACTTTGCCCGAATATGTTATCTCTCAATATAAGCTGCTGGCTTTGAAGGATGCTTTGCTTAATATTCATTTTCCGCAAAGTCCCGAACTGCTTCGGCGAGCCGAATACCGCCTGAAATTTGAAGAGCTTTTTTATATACAGCTTTCGTTGCTGAGTCAGCGGTTGAACCGCCTGCAAAAAAACAGCGGATTTGTATTTCCGAAGATAGGCGATAATTTTAATAATTTTTACAGAAATAATCTTCCGTTTGAACTCACGAATGCTCAAAAGCGGGTAATAAAAGAAATACGCGAAGATTTTAAAAACGGCAAGCAGATGAATCGACTGCTACAGGGAGATGTGGGAAGCGGTAAAACGCTGGTGGCATTGATTTGCATGCTCATTGCAATAGACAACGGATTTCAGGCTTGCATAATGGCACCTACCGAAATTCTTGCAAATCAGCATTATCAGACAATCAATGAGTTTTTAAAAGGAATTGACACGGATGTGAGATTGCTTACCGGTTCTACAAAAAAATCGGAGCGGAAGACTATTGACGCCGATTTAATATCCGGAAAAATAAACATTCTTGTAGGCACTCATGCATTGATTGAAGATAAGGTACGGTTCGGCAATCTCGGTTTTGCCGTTATCGACGAGCAGCACCGTTTCGGAGTAGAGCAGCGAGCCAAGCTTCGCAGCAAAAATCTTATTGCGCCTCATGTTTTGGTGATGACGGCAACGCCCATACCGCGCACTCTTGCAATGACGCTTTACGGCGATTTGGATGTATCGGTAATCGATGAACTGCCGCCCGGTCGCAGGGATGTAAAAACATTTCATTTTTTGGAAAACAGGCGTTTGGTGCTGTTTGGATTTATGCGCAGGCAAATCGCCGAAGGACGTCAGATTTACGTTGTTTATCCGCTGATAAAAGAATCTGAAAAGATGGATTACAAAAATCTCGAAGATGGATATTTTGCAATAACGCAGGCTTTTCCTGCTCCCGAGTATGTTACATGCGTTGTTCACGGAAAAATGAAAGCAGATGAAAAGGATTTTTCGATGAATTATTTTGCATCGGGCAGGGCAAATATTCTTGTTGCAACATCGGTAATTGAGGTAGGCGTTAATGTGCCGAATGCAAGCGTAATGGTAATCGAAAGCGCCGAACGTTTCGGACTTTCACAGCTGCACCAGCTGCGCGGGCGCGTTGGTCGCGGAGCCGAACAGTCGTACTGTTTTTTGATGAGCGACGTAAAGCTTACGACCGAAGCCCGAAAACGCATGCAGCTTATGGTACGAACAGGCAACGGATTTGAAATTGCCGAAGAAGATTTAAGATTGAGAGGTCCCGGCGATATTGAGGGAACGCAGCAGAGCGGGCTGCCTTTTAGTTTGAAAATATCAAATCTTGCCAAAGATGGAAAACTTTTGGAATATGTACGAAGCATTGCCGCAGCGATTTTAAATGAAGATAATTCGCTTCAATTGGAAAAAAATTCGTTACTTCGTGGAATATTAGAGAAAAATTTTAAAAAAACTGTTGATTACAGTGCTATAAGTTAATGATATGGGAAAGAAATTTTTATTAATAATACGCTTACTGACGGTTAATATTATTTTATCGGCGCAGGTTACATCGTTTTCCGATTGTGAAAATATGAAAAATTCGGCAAATTTTGCTTTTCAAAACGGCGAATCCATAACGCTTGTGGCAAATTACAAATGGGGACTTGTAAATACAAGCGTAGGCGAAGCGGTATTAAAGTTGTCGAAAGAAGATTATAACAGTCAGATACATTTTGTTGCATCGGTAAATATAAAAACCTACGGTTTTTTTGATGCTTTTTTCAAAGTGAGAGATTCTTTCGTAAGCAAATTCAATGCCGACAGCATGAAGCCTTCTTACTTTTATCAGGATACTCGCGAAGGAAAATATACAAAAAAAAGCACAATGCATTTTGACTGGAAAAATAATACCCTGTCGGGGAAAAAGCAGCGCAAGAAAACTCCCGAACGCGAATATTCAGTCGCTTTGCAGGGATGCACATTTGATTTTTTGTCGTTTATATATTTCCTGCGCAATATGGATTTCAGCGCAATTACAGTAAACTCAAACCTTATGGTAACATTTGCGCTGGATGATATTTTAAAAACCATGAACGTGCGCTATGTCGGAAATTCTTCAATAAAGACAAAAGCCGGAAAATTCAACGCCATCGAAATCGTTGTACAACTGCTCGAAAACGACACTTTTGCAAGCGAACCCGAAATGTCGCTGTTTTTAAGCAACGATAAAAACCGTATTCCGCTGTACGCCGAAATGCCGCTGAAAATCGGCAAAGTATACATCTCGCTGAATGATTTTTCAAATTTTAAATATCCGGTTACAAGCAAAATAAAATGAATGTTTTAAAAGGAACGACTAAATAAACAATAACGTATAGTATGTTTAAATTTCCAAACAACTTTTTCTTCATAATAGTTGTATTTCATCTTCAAATAAACTGCTCTAATGTTAATTATAGTTGCTCATTAAAAAGGGTGCAAATCATTTTTTAACAAATAATTATGATAAAAATCAGATGAAAAAATTGCAGGGTTTTAATCAATACAGACAAACTTTGCAAAATAAAATCTTATTTCCTCTTCTTTTGCCTTGATACAAAAGAAGCAAAAAATCAAGGCGAGCTTTCTCGGCGACCCGCTAACGGAATTAATGTCTCGCTTCGCTTGACGGAATTCCGTTTTAGCGCCGTCTTCGCCGAGCGGGTTTTCCTCCTGCGAAGTCTATGCCGTTTTATTTACCAATCAACTTCTGTTCTCGCGTGTCGGTAAATTTTTCAACTAATCAACATGCAGAAAAATTAATAGCACGTTGAGCAGGCGGCGTTCCCACAAGTCACAGTCGTAAATCGGAATTACCGTATAGCGTCGGCTGCTCTTGATTTTTTGGTTACTTTTGCGTCAAGGCAAAAGTAACAGAAAAACATCGTTATTATCTTTTATCTCTGAAAGATATACTTTTTAAGGAACGACTACTTAGCATATTGCAGCACCTAATTATCCTGATTACGTTTATTTTTCTTTATACAATTTTTTACATAGAATAAGGCATATACACCACTAATTAAAGCTAATGAGCAGATAAGTATTATAGCCAAAGATTTGTCTGCAGCAAATTGTATTATAAGAAACGATGATAATATTACTAAGCCTAATAACGAGAATATAAATAACATTTGTTTTTTCGACAAGGGAATTTCATTGTCTTTTAAGCCTGATTGCATTCTTATAATATGAGCAATTAATCCACCAAAAGTACATCCATACACTAGTAGTGATATAGAATTGCTTATTAACTTATCGTTGCCTGAAAATAATGCAATAATCAACAATAATATACTAAATAACCCAAAATATATGATATATTTTATAGTCCAAACAAATTTTTTCGCTATAGTAGTTGTATTTTCTTATTCAAATAAACTGCTCTAATATTAATTATTAAAATACATTAGAGCAGTTATTTATTCATATATTATCCTCTATACAATAGTAAGGATAGCTCACAACACAAATATACTCACCTTCTCCGAATAAGCAAAAAACATCTGGTTCTTTATATTAAACTGGATATTTTTAATAAAATTACTT
Source organism: Prevotellaceae bacterium (assembly GCA_031265155.1). Taxonomy (GTDB): domain Bacteria; phylum Bacteroidota; class Bacteroidia; order Bacteroidales; family UBA932; genus JAIRKV01. Next base: position 9,217 of record JAISDB010000158.1, read on the forward strand.
GTTATTCTTTTTCCTTTTAATAAAATTATATATAAGATAATATAAAAGAACAAAAGCCAATATAAAATTGGCTATTTTATGCAGTATAATATTATCTTCACTAACTGTAAAAGTAATAATGGTATTTCCAATCATTAGTACAAAAAGTATCCACTCAAAAGAAGAAAGATTAATTTTCATAATTTTGTTTTATAGTGTTTTTCTCTTTTCTTCCTTATATAATCACGTATATTTACACTTACCAGAGATACAATTATAAGCAAAGCAATAACTTTAGGTTCGTTCAGTATTGTACCTATTACAAAAGAAGCCAAAATCAATGTGATAAATATCTTATCAGGAACAGTAATTCTATGTTTAAGTCTAAAATTCATATAACTATTTTAGAATTTAAACGAGTTGAAAAATTCCATAAGCAATACATGCAATATCAATAAAAAGTTAAACAATACACAAAGATAACAAAAAATATCCAATTTTATTTGTTTTTGCAAAGATAAGCATTTTAGAAAAAAAGGTTATTCAAAATATACTCTGGATTTTAGATAATCTTATTATATAGATACTTGGATTTTTTAAACATTATTTGCGTTTGTGTAATTTATTTTTTATAAGAAGAATTAAAGAAAATATAATTCCAACTAATCCAATCATAAACAACACGTTAGCATATACATTGTCAATGTTAGATAATTTAACTATCGCACCTACAATAATACATAAACTTGATACAATTATAATAATAAAATTATGCATAAATTATTTATTTAAAATATAGCCCATATTGCCGCTCCAATTGCACATAAAACTGTTGTTACACAACAAGCAAGAGTTCCCACAGGATCATCATCCCAATCATTATACAATTGTTTTAGTGCATCTTTAAAACGACTTCCCCAACTCTCTGGTACTAAACTCTCATTACCATCATAGGAATATAGTATTTGGCTTTGAACAGACGATGTTAACTGTATTTCTACAGACGAACGATTAGCTAAAGAACTTGAATTTTCCTGTTTTGTGACAGTAAAAACGTCGACAAACTCTTTTGTATCAGCTTTAATAACATAGGTATAAACAATATTATTAAGTGTATTTCTTGCAAGTAAAGCAATCCTATTATTTGTATAATAATAAATTGCTATATTTGCTTCATCTAATTCTTTGTCAATTATATAAGAAGATTTTAGCACCTTTTTATAGAAAGGACTTTCATTTGTAACTGTCTGAATAGAATCAACACCTTCAGGCAGTTTTGTCGTATAGGTATTTATCACATATTCTTGGTTAGCTAAATCTGCATTTATAATAGCTGTAGTTACGTTTGCTGTTATAGCAAAATTGCTATTATCTGGTAAATCCATTTCATTATTTCCATTGGTACAAGCCATGATAGATAATGTAGTTGCAATACATAATGTAATTGCCAAATAAAAAATTTTTCTCATGCTATTAATATTTTTGTAAAATTAATAAAATATTTTTAACTCCGATATTTTTTATCCGGAAATATCAAAAAACCTGCGCCAAATATCTGCTAAGGCAGAACCCGAACTTTACTGATTTTTTGTTTTGCGGGAAATATTCAGATAAAAAACGTTTTATTCGGTTTTTATCAACCCTCAAATATTACAATTGTAAATATTACTCAATGCAAATCATACTTTGTGTACACTTGTTATGCAATGCATTTAATTTTTGGTACAAAATTACATATATCTTATAAATTCAACCAAATAAAAACTTACAAAAAACAGGTAAGTTTTTAACAATTTCAGGTAAAATCTTACAAAATATAACTAATCCAAAAAATATTTCTAATTTTGTTGTCATAATCAATGACAAATTATTGTTGTATAAGAAATAATAATATGAAAATAGGAAATAAAATAAGAAGCTTGCGCATAGAACGAAAATGCCCGGTTAGAAATTACCATTAATAATCTGCGCCATACCTGAGCAATGAATTTAGACGAGAAATTTTTTACATACCTGATGCAGACGATAACATTTCGTTTTTGACAGAACAACTTTTCAAGCAAAAAACATCGTAAATCGAATTTTCTTTGTGTGTTATTCTTTTTTGCTTACTTTGCAAATAATTTGATTATTGCAGTTGTATTTTATCAATGAATGCCAATACTGTGGAGAATATATGAACGTAGAATATTTTATAGCAAAACGGCTTGTATCAAGCAGGGAAAGCGGCAATCGGCTGTCGAGGCTGATGTCAATTGTGGCTGTGGTAAGCATTGCGCTTGGAATTGCAGTGATGATTCTTACGGTTGCTATTGTTACGGGTTTCAAAAGCCAAATTTCACACAAGCTTGCAGGCGGAAATTCGCATATTCGCATTACAAACCTTGATTCCAACTATTCGTTTGAAACAAATCCTGTTGCCGTAAATCAAGAACTTTTTGACAGGCTGAACGAAGTTGAAGGGATAAAGCATGTCCAAAAATTTATAACAAAGGGCGGAATAATAAAAACAGAATACGATAATCAGGGCGTAATGTTCAAAGGTATCGGCGCTGATTTCGACACTGCGTTTTTTGCAGGCTGCATTACCGAAGGGCGTGTTTTTACGGTAAGCGATACGGCAACAACAAATAACGTCCTTATTTCGAAAAAACTTGCGCAGCTGCTGCGCCTGAAACTCGGCGACAGGTTTGATGCCCATTTTGTACAGGATCCGCCGCGCGTGAGGAGGTTTACGGTTTGCGGAATTTATTCGACTCAACTTGAAGAAATCGACAGGACGCTTGTGCTGTGCGACATAAAGCACTTGCAAAAAATTTACGGCTGGTCTGAAAATCAGGTTTCGGGGCTGGAAATCAGCATAGACGATATTGAAAACATTGAAACATTGAGCGAAGAAATAGATGATCTGGTTGCTTTTGACACAGGTGGCGATGGATTGAGGCTTGCCGTTGACAATGTCCTGCAACTGTATCCGCATTTGTTTGCATGGCTTGATTTGCTCGACACGAATGTCGCTGTTATTCTTTTGCTTACAATAGCCGTTGCAGGATTCAACATGGTTTCGGGGCTGCTTATAATGCTTCTTGAACGCACATCAATGATTGGCATTTTGAAATCGCTTGGAATGAAAAATGCCGACATTTGCAGGCTGTTTCTGTACCGCACGGCGTTTATTGCTGTAAAGGGTCTGATAGCGGGCAATATTATCGGAATGGGATGCTGTATGCTGCAGCAGAGTTTCGGAATAATAAAGCTTGATGCCGCAAGTTATTTTGTCGAAACGGTTCCGATAAATCTGGATATTGTTCATTTGATTTTGCTTAACCTGTCGTCTGCTCTGGTTATTGCTCTCGTGCTGGCAGCGCCTTTGCAGATAATAGCCAAAATAAGTCCCGAAAAAACAATCAGGTTTGAGTAAGCCCAAGGGTTTTAACGGCGACGCAGCAAAGACGCTGCACGAGGCTAATTAGTCGCCCCTTAAAAGGGTGCAAATCATTTATTAACAAACAATTATAAATGAAAATCAAATGAAAAAATTGCAGGGTTTTAATTAATGCAGACATAAAACCCTGCAAATACAATCTTATTTTCTCTTCTTTTGTCTTGATACAAAAGAAGCAAAAAATCAAGGCTTATACTTCTCGGCGACCCGCTAACGGCTCGACGGCTAACGGAATTAATGTCTTGCTGTGCTTGACGGAATTCCGTTTTAACGCC
>JAISDB010000149.1 GCA_031265155.1 Prevotellaceae bacterium
ATTTTTATCAATCGTGCCGGTAATTCTTCGGGGAACATCGCCAGGTGTTTGTCCTGTTTTGCACCATTGAAATACCAGTGTCCGTTAAAATATGTATTCCATTCTTCGCTGGTCATTACAGAATTTTCTTTTTGTTCTCCTGTCGGTTTTGGTGCATTTCCCTGTTTCTTGAAGAGCAAAATATATTCAAAATCTAACTTTACAATTCCGTTTCTTGGGTATGGGAAACTTCCCATTACCGCACCGCCACCCGAAGTATTCATTGTGGTTTGCTTTTGCCAAATAATCTGTCCCATAAAATCGAAACCTGCAGTTTCGCAAAATCTAATAATCTCGGAATGTATCGGAATAACCTTGTAACGACCATAATATACAGACCGGGCAAACTGGTCGCCAATATTTATGCACAAACGGCAACCATCGTGCAAAACTCTAAAACATTCTGCCCATACCAAATTCAGATTGTTTATATAGTTTTCGTAACTGTCGTTGAAACCAATCTGGTCATCAGTTCCGTAATCTTTGAGTTGCCAGTAGGGTGGCGAAGTTACAACCAAATGAACGGACTTGTCTTTCAACTCGCTCATTTGACGGCTATCCCCGTTGATTATGGTATGAGTAGTTTTCATCTCAAATCTTAATTTTTAACTTAATCGCGCCAAAACTGTCTGTGTTGATTTCACTTTCTGCCCAATTTTTACCTCGACTTTTGCATCAAGCGGTATGAAAATATCAACACGCGAACCGAACCGGATAAAACCCAGCTTTTGATTCTGCTCTATTTCTCTTCCTATCATTTTTTCGGCGTAGCAAACTATGCGCCGTGCAAGAACTCCCGCTATCTGACGAAAAACTATTTCACCTTTTGCCGTATTTACTGCGATTGTTGTTCGTTCGTTTTCGTGAGATGCTTTCGGATACCATGCTATAAAATGCTTGCCGTGATGATGCTTGCAGTACTCTATTTTGCCTCCAACAGGATAATTATTCGCATGGACATTCAACAGCGACATAAATATCGAAATTTGCAATCGGCGTTCTTTAAGATATTCATCTTCTTCAACTTCTTCGCAAACAACTACTTTCCCATCCGCCGGTGCAAAAATCACATTCTCATCTGTTATACATGCGCGTTCGGGCTTGCGAAAAAACCATGTAACAAATAATAAAAGCACAAGGGTAATTGCCGTCAGAAGATAAAATATGATTGCCTTATAAAAAAAACAAAGCGATGCGAATACTGCAAAAATTAAAAGTCCCGTGCTTACAAATACATTTCCTTCCCTGTGAATTTTTAGTGTCATACGTTGAATATTAAAAAAAAATAAATAAGTTAAATATTAAAAAATAAATAAAAAATATGGGAAATGACAGTAAAACAGCATCGAATCTGTCAAGTATTCCGCCATGTCCGGGCATGATTTTTCCAGAATCCTTCACGCCTGCGCTACGTTTCAACATCGATTCGATCAAATCGCCGAAAGTTCCGAAAACAGATGTTATTATTGCAATTATTATCCAGTGGTGCATATTTTTTCCGTCTAACATAAATTTTGAAATTAACATGCCTGCAATTACCGTCATTATTATGCCGCCGATAAATCCTTCCCATGTTTTTTTCGGTGATATCCGCGGAAAAAGTTTGTGCTTTCCATGCTGTCCCAGCAACATTCCAAAGCAATATGCGCCGACATCGTTTGTCCAAATTAATATGAAAAATGCTAAAATATAATTTTTACCTGTCAACTCATAATGAAACAAATCGCCGTTTTTAAATAATATATTCATACAATTCATTAATACAAAAGGAAGAGCAACGTAAATTATCGGCAAAATCAGTAAAGATATGTTTTGAAACGGCTTTTCCGATTTTTTGTAAAGTTCGATAATCGGTATCATGTAAAAACAGGCAACAGCAAGAATAATAACGCCAATAATGATAAATATGGAAAAAGGATTGTGATGAACAGAAGGATTAAAAATCAATAATCCGCTTAATCCGACGAAAATGCTTATAACTTTTTGCAGTTTGTGTACATTTGGAATTGTCATGTTGAAAAATTCTATCATTCCTGCAATTACTATTATGCACGATAAAATCCAAAATGCATGAACGCTCCACAAAATTGCGCCTGTCATTATTGCTAAAAAAAGCACACCGCTTGCTGTTCGTATGATTAAGTTTTTCATATATCAGGCAGTTCCGTCGTCAGTATTCGTAAATCCAAGTTCTTCGAGGCGCGCCATTGATTTTCGCTTTCCTAAAATTCTTTCCAAATCTTCGGAAAAGATAACTTCCTTTTCGAGCAGCAGTTCGGCAACCTGTTGCAATCCTTCGGCATTTTGCGTAAGGATTTTTTTTGCCGTTTTGTATGCATCATCTATAATTCTTTTTACTTCGGCATCTAAAAGTTCTGCCGTTTTTTCGCTGTACGGTTTTCCGAAGGTCATGTCCTGTCCAGATGAGTCGTAGTAACTTATGTTTCCGACTTTTTCGCTCATTCCGAAATATGCAACCATTGAATAAGACATTTTTGTAACTTTTTCCAAATCGCTGATTGCGCCCGTCGAAATTTTTCCAAATGTAAGTTCTTCGCTTGCACGTCCTCCGAGAGCCGATGCCATTTCGTCCATCATTTGCTCTGTTGTGGTGATTTGACGCTCTTCGGGCAAATACCACGCTGCGCCAAGTGAGCGTCCGCGCGGAATTATGGTAACTTTAAGCAAAGGATTTGCATGTTCGAGCAGCCAGCTTACCGTTGCATGTCCCGCTTCGTGATAAGCGATTGTGCGCTTTTCGTCTTTTGAAATTATTTTGCTTTTCTTTTCAAGCCCTGCAATTATCCTGTCGATAGCATCAAGAAAATCCTGGCGGTCAACGGCTTTTTTGTTATTGCGTGCTGCTATTAAGGCTGCTTCGTTACAAACGTTGGCAATATCCGCGCCGGAAAATCCGGGCGTTTGTTTTGCCAAAAAGCTAATATCCAAGCCATCAACAAGTTTTATTTCGCGAAGATGCACATGAAAAATTTCCTGACGCTCTTTTAGTTCCGGCAAGTCAACATGAATTTGACGGTCAAAACGTCCTGCGCGCATAAGAGCTTTGTCTAAAATATCGGCGCGATTGGTTGCTGCAAGTATTATTACTCCGCTGTTTGTTCCAAATCCATCCATTTCGGTAAGCAACTGATTAAGCGTGTTCTCGCGTTCATCGTTAGACGACCATCCTACATTTTTTCCACGAGCGCGACCAACAGCATCAATTTCGTCAATAAAAACGATGCAGGGCGCTTTTTCTTTTGCCTGCTTGAATAAATCGCGAACACGCGACGCTCCTACTCCAACAAACATCTCAACAAAATCGCTTCCCGACATCGAGAAGAACGGAACGTTCGCCTCGCCGGCAACAGCTTTTGCAAGCAGGGTTTTTCCCGTTCCCGGAGGTCCTACAAGCAAAGCGCCTTTTGGAATTTTTCCGCCCAGAGCAGTATATTTTGCAGGATTTTTAAGAAAGTCAACAATTTCCTTTATTTCTACCTTTGCTTCTTCCAATCCGGCTACATCGTTGAATGTTACTCGTTTGCCCACCGAGTTTTTATCAAACAGCTGAGCTTTCGATTTTCCCACGCTGAATATTCCGCTTCCGCCTGCACCTGCGCCTTTGCTTATTCCGCGCATCATAAACATCCAGAACAGAATTATAAGCGATATTGGAATAATCCACGAAAGCAGTCCTCCCCAAAAGTCAGACTGCTCTTTATAAGTCGGTTCTATGCGTTTTTCAACAGGTATGTTTTCCTGCGCTTCGATAAATTTAACATCAGGTTTCCATTCCTTATCAATATTAAAATATAATTGAGGCGCAGCGATTCTGCCCTGACCTGTTTTTTCCTTATAGGCGTCTATGCCTCTTTGATTAAGATAAATATCAATTCTGTTGCGATTTGTAATAACTTCGGCTTTTTCGATATAAGATTTGTCAAGCATTTCCCGAACTTCGCGCCATTCGGTTTCCTTCGTGCCGGCGCTGTCCGAAAAAAAATAAAATGCCATCAATACGGCAAAGGTTATAATCCAACCCCAGTAAGGATTGAAGTTTCTTAATCTGTTGTTCTTTGTTTCACTCATGATAAAATATTCCTATTCAATATACTGTTTTATTTCGGCATCCGCCCATAATTCTTCAAGCCGGTAAAAATTGCGCTGTTCCGTCTGAAAAATATGAATTACAACATCGCCGTAATCTAAAATAATCCAAAAAGCGTTTTCAAAGCCATTGCGCCTCCATACCTTTTCGTTCAGCTTTTCAAGTACCTTATCTTCCACATTGTCCGAAATTGCGGATACCTGAGTGTTCGAATCGGCATTGCATATAATAAAATATTTGCAAATGGAATTTTTCAACATGGAAAAATTGAGACTGATAATATTCTGAGCCTTTTTTTCAAGCGCAGCCTCAACAATGACATCCAGCAATTCAGCCGTGTTATTTGTCGTTTTTGATTTTTTAATGACTTTTTTTCCCATTTAATAAATTAAAATTTGTACAAAAGTAAGATTTTTTTTAGAATTTTGATATAAGCTTATATCTTTGCAGGTAATAAAATAAAAATAAATACATGTTTACTGCTGAAAAGACGAGTTTTAAAACCTTATGGTACGGCGAAACGGAATCCACAAACGATTTGGCTCATGCCGCCATCAACAGCAAAGAATCTAACGGTACGGTTTTTGCCGCCGACAGTCAAACAAAAGGACGCGGACAGCGCAGCAACACCTGGGAAAGCGAACCTTCAAAAAACTTAACATTTTCGATTGTGCTGTATCCCGACTTTTTAAAAGCAGATGAACAGTTTCTACTGTCGAAAGCAATATCCGTAGCCACAGTTGATTTGCTGAACGAATACGGTTTACCGGCAAAGATAAAGTGGCCTAACGATATTTATGCCGGCGATAAAAAAATTACCGGAATTTTAATTGAAAACAATATTATCGGAAATCGTATTGCATCTTCTATTATTGGCGTCGGGCTGAATGTAAATCAGCGTATCTTCGTGTCGGATGCGCCTAATCCCACTTCAATAGCCATTGAACTCGGCAGAGAATTTGACAGAAAAATCATGCTGGAACGTTTACTGTTCCTGTTTGAACAGTATTACTGTCGACTTGCCGTACGTGATTATGAAAAACTCGAAAAAGATTATTTTACTCATCTTTATCATAATGATGGCTTTTACCTGTACTCAAGCGGCAAAAATAAATTCAGTGCAAAAATAGCAGGAATATCCAATATTGGAGAATTAGTTCTTGAAACGGAAAACGGCGAACGTCAAAAATTTGGTTTCAAAGAAATTGCATTTGGGATTGGGAAATGATTTTTAAATATTCATTTGCTTCCCGTGACTGCTTTGCCGTTTGAATTTGCTATAACAATAAAATGTAAATTTATTTGCGAATATTATTTATTATTACTAATATTGTATTATGGAATGTTGATGTTTAATCATAATAACCGGTCTATTTATTGATTTATTTATAAACATATTATGATTTAAATAATTTTAAAAATTAAAATTATGGATGTAAAGGCAAGACTGTTTAGAGTTTTTCTACCGACTTTATTTCTTTTGACGCTCGGATGTATTTGCGAAGCGCAAGTATGCGAAGGCGTTGTAAAGGACGAATACGGCAAAAATATTGAATATGTTTCTATTTTTATTCCGGAACTTTCGCAGGGATTTTCGACAAATGAAAACGGGCAGTTTTCGTTTAAAATCGCAAAAGGCAAATACACGTTCGAATTTCGACATTTATCATATCAAACCGAAAAATTTACAATAACTATTCCGCAACAGCAACCACTGACGGTAACGCTGAAATCAAAAATATACGAATTGTCGGAAGCCGTTGTCAGGCAAAATGCCGAAGACCGCGCTTATGCAATGATGCGGCAAGTGATTGCACGCGCACCGTACCATAAAAATCAAGTGGCGGAATATAAGTCTGAAACATACATTCGAGGCTCGTTCAAAATTGACAAAATTACGGACATGATGAAAAAACTTAACCGTAAAACTCTAAAAGAAAACGACATTGAGGAAGGAAGCGCCTATATACAGGAATCCATAAATGAAGTAACATATAAAAACGGAAAAATCGATCAGCGCCTTACCGCCATAAAAGACAATTTTCCGGAATTTGCCAAAGTTGACATAAGCGCGGCGTGGCTGTTTAACATTTACGACATGGAAAACTCACTGTTTGTTACGCCATTGTCGCCAAAGGCATTTACTTACTATAAATTTGAATATAAAGGATATTTTGTTGAGAATGATAAAACCGTAAATAAAATTTTCATCACTCCGCGCCGTAGCGACAACAGATTAATTTCAGGATATATTTATGTTTTTGAAAACACGTGGGACGTACACAGTTACGAACTTTCGGGCAAACAGCAAATGATAGAATACAAACTGAAGCAAATTTTCGGCGAAGTACTGCCTGACGTTATGCTGCCTATTCGAAATCAGATTACGGCAATTTTTTCGATAATAGGCAACAAGGGCGAAGTAAACAGCGTCTCGTCCATCAAGTACAGCAGTATAAAAGTCAATTCGCAAAACCTCGAAAGCAGGCTTGCACAGGAAACATCATCGACAAAACAGGAACAGCGAAAGCAAAAAATAAAATCGCTGATTGAAAAACAGGACTTTACAAATGATGATGCGGCAGCGGTAAAACGCGAAATAGAAAAATTCGAAACCGAAAAAAACAGGGAAAGCATCGGCAGAAAAACAGGAAAATACGAAATCATCGAAAGTTTTCATGTGGAAAGAGACAGCGCAAATAAGCACTTGAGCAACGCATACTGGGATTCAATCCGAACAATTCCAATGCTCGATTACGAAATTTCAAGTTACAAGCGCAGCGACTCGCTGGCTTTGGTAAAACCTCCAAAGGAAAAGAAAAAAGCATCTCCGCTGAAAAAAATAATATTCGGAGGAAATTATAATAAGCACAATGATTCCACGCTTATTGAATACAGCGGAATTGTAAACATCAAGGCAAATTTCAATGCGGTTGACATTTTCAATTACGGACAAAATATCGGATATTATAAACAGTTCAAAAACCAGACAACGGTGCAGCTGGCAGGAGAAGCCTCTTACAGTTTCGGACGCAGGCAGGTTTTGTGGGATACGAAACTTCGATATTATTATTATCCGGAAGCACGCGCCGTACTTTATATAAACTATAACAACAAAACATCTGATTTTAACGAAACGGGAGGAATAAACAGGATATCTAACAGTCTGTCGTCTCTGCTTTTCAAAAAAAATTACATTAACTTTTACGGCAAGCATTTTTTACAAATAGGCAACAGCATTGATATTACCGATGGCTGGCGCCTGTCGTTTGATGTTTCATGGCAAAAGCAAAAACAGTTACAAAACAACACAAACTTTTCGGTTTTCAAGCAATCAAAAAAATATCGCAGCAACAACCCTGTTAATCCTTATACAGAACAGGATTCTGCTATTATGAAATCAAGCCGTTCATTCACAGTCAATGCGCGATTGAGCTACACGCCACATCAATATTATGTGAGAAACAGAAGAGTAAAGCGCATTGTCCGTGCCGAATATCCTACGTTTTCGCTTAACTACAAAACAGGAATAACAGGTATTTTCAACAGTGTTTCAAATTTTGATTTGCTCGTCTTTGAAATTGCTCACAATGTTAAACCGGATATGCTTAATAATATTTCATACACTGCAAAAGTCGGAAAATTTCTAAAGACACGGCGAATGCATTTTTCCGAATTTGAGCATTTTAATCTGGCTGAAGATGATATAATGTTTAGTCCTTTCGAAGGTTTGGATAAAATGATACAAACGTATTACAGCAGCACAAATGAATGGTTTGCTCATGTAAATTTTACGTATACAACGTCGCGTTTGCTTTTGAAACGATTTATGTTTGAACGCAGTTTTATGGACGAAAACCTGTATTTCAGTTATCTGCATACGCACTATTTTAAACATTTTTTTGAAGCAGGTTACGGATTGTCGAATATTTTCAGAATTGTCGGCGCAGGCGTTTTTGTAGGCTTTGAAGATATGAAATATCGGTTTATACGCCTAAAACTATCCATTGCTTTCGGCAGAGATTAAAAACTCTTCAGGTATTATACAGTTTTTCTTGATAATTATTTAAATTGTCTATTAGCAACACATTACAAATGAAAATTATTAAATAGTTGCTCCTTAAAAAGGGAACAAATCATTTATTAATAAATAATTATAAATGAAAATCAGAGGGAAACTGCAGGGTTTTAATCAATACAGACATAAAACCCTGCAAATAAAATCTTATTTTCTCTTCTTTTGTCTTGATACAAAAGAAGCAAAAAATCAAGGCGAGCCTTCTCGACGACCCGCTAACGGCTCGACGGCTAACGGAATTAATGTCTCGCTACGCTTGACGGAATTCCGTTTTAACGCCGTCTTCGCCGAGCGGGTTCCCCGCCTGCGAAGTCTATGCCGGTTTTATTTGCTAATCAACTTTTGTTCTTGCGTACAGGTAAATTTTTCAATTGATCAACATGCAGAAAAATTAATAGCACGTTGAGCAGGCGGCGTTCCTACAAGTCACAGTCGTAAATCGGAGTTGGCGTATAGCGTCGGCTGCTCTTGACTTTTTGGTTACTTTTGCGTCAAGGCAAAAGTAACAGAAAAACATCTTTATTATCTCTTATCTCTGAAAGATATACTTTTTAAGGGACGA
>JAISDB010000189.1 GCA_031265155.1 Prevotellaceae bacterium
AATAAGGATATTAAGCTCGATACATCTCCATATCCGTTGAAAACAAACGCCGTAATTCATAATTTTCTAAATGTTCTTGTCAATACCATTGAAGACGGATTGAAATGCGCTTATCTTCACGAATTAAAGCAAAAGGAGCTGCTTTACTATATGCGTGCATATTATCCCAAAAAGGATTTATTTGCTTTTTTTGCTCCCATACTTAGCGAAGACATTGTTTTTTCAGAGTTGATTTATAAAAATCTTGACAAAATAAAAACCATATCCGAACTGGCAGATATTGTAAATTACAGCGTATCGGGATTTAAAAAGCGATTTGTCAAAGTATTCGGCGCATCTCCGTATCACTGGATACTTAAACAGAAAGCCAAAAAAATATATTATGAAATAAATTGCAGCCAAAAGTCGTTCAAGGAAATTTCTATGGAATTTGATTTTTCGTCGTCTGCGCATTTCGATAAATTTTGCAAAAAGGAATTTGGAATGTCACCCGGTACGATACGTAATAATAATAACAAACTGAATGCTACATCTAATCTTTAATTTCTTAAGATAATTATTATTGTTGTTGACCCTGACATAATTTTAAATTCTGTCAGGGTTTTGTATTTATTTTGTCATTCTTTAAAAAGGGTATTAATATCTGGTTTTTAATAATTTGTTGATAAAAACAATTGTATAAAATTGCAGAAATTATTATCTTTGTAGCACCCCTCGGCAGGTTATACCAGGAAAATTACAGGAAAAAAATCATCGTGAGCTGTTTCGCACACGTCTTTCAGACATGATAAATCCGAAACGGGCAAAGCAGGCAAATAAACTGATTTAAACTTTTTCTAAGAAATAAAATACTTGTTATTCAACTTAAAAGCTATATATTTAAGTGCTAACAAACAGTGCTTAAACGATGAATTACAAGTGCTTTTTTATATCTATAAAAGTTTAAATCACTTTTTAACTATATAAGCACTGGCTGTCAACTGTATTTGTTTAATCAAGGCAACATAAAACTGACCGTCCCAATGCACACAAATCAGTGGAATCAAGTCAGATTTTTGTCCGCAAAACGACGAAAGCGTAAATGCATTGAAACCCTCATTTCGCAGCTTGACGGAAAGTTCTCAATGAATATCAACTTTGCCAAAACTTTTGAAGGTATAGAGACTAATATATTGTCGAAAATTACTTCCATTACGATGATTCAATTCCTGAATCTGTTCATTCTAAACAGAAAAGTGAACAATATTAAATGTAATTTATTCTAAATGCACAACGGGTAATTGTCAATTATCAATTAATATGTATTATTCTTCTATTAATTTGCAAATATTTTTGAAAATATCTTCAACAGTTCCTATTCCGTCAACCGATTTGAATTTGGCTTGCTGTTTGTAATAGTCGGCAAGTATTGCAGTTTGTCTGTTGTATGTGTCTATACGGTTTTTTATTGTATTTATATCCCGGTCGTCGCTGCGCTGCGATATTTTTCCGCGCTCGAGAATGCGTTTTATAATTTCTTCATCGTGAACATCAATGGCTATCATCATTGCTATTTCCTGTTTTTCGCCGTTCATTATTTCATCGAGTTTGCGAGCCTGAGCAAGAGTTCGCGGAAAACCGTCAAAAATAATTCCTGCATCATCTTTCATGTTTCTTATTCTCAAGCGCACCATTTCGGCAACAATTTCGTCGGAAACAAGCTGACCGCTGTCGATAATTGCTTTTGCCCTGAGTCCGATTTCGGTTGAGCGTTTTATTTCATCGCGAAGCATATCGCCTGTTGACAAATGCATGAATTTATATTTGTCGACAAGCAATTTAGCCTGCGTGCCTTTTCCTGCTCCGGGAGGTCCAAAAATTAATATGTGTTTCATCGCTTTTATTTTTATTCTGTAATTTTATAAATATCTTTTAAGTTTCTTCCGAGTTCGTTATAGTCCAAACCGAATCCTACAATAAAATCGTTTGGAATTTCCATTGCTACGTAATCCAGAGCCAGCGGTTTTTTATAAACATTGGGTTTGAGCAGCAGCGTGGCTATCTTTACTTGTTTTGGACTGTGGTTTTCCGTAAGCATTTGATGCAGTTGAGTGATAGTAATTCCCGTATCTACAATATCTTCTATCAGGATAACTGTCCGCCCGTTTATATCGGTATTCAAGCCAAGTACTTCGCAAAGTTCGCCTGTCGATTTTGTGCCTTTGTACGACGATACGCGCACAAAAGTAAGTTCGCAGTCGAAATTTATATTTTTCATCAAATCAGCCAAAAACATAAACGAGCCGTTAAGCACGCCTGCAAGTAGCGGAACATGTTCGTTTGCCATGTCGGCATTGATTTTTTCAGCAAGAACTGTTATCGATTTTTGAATTGTTTCATAATCGATGTATTTTTTAAACTTTTTGTCGCCAAGCGTTATCGTATCCATATCAAAAAAATTATACACGTTTTGTAATTAACTACGAAAATAATATTATTTTTGCTATCTGTAATAAAAAAATTATATAAAATCAAAATATGCAGTGTCGCCATTGTTCGTAAAAATGTTTTAAGTGCAATACACACAACATGTTTTGACTGTTTTGAAGTTTTGATAAAAATATTAAATAATTAACAGATTAGCATATTATGCAACCAATTGTAAGTATCATCATGGGCAGTACCTCCGATATGCATGTAATGCAGGCAGCTGCCGAGTTTTTAAACGAAATGCAAATTCCATTTGAAATTAATGCCCTGTCGGCGCATCGTGTTCCCGAAGCAGTTGCTGCATTTGCCAAAAATGCGAAAATGCGCGGAATAAAGGTTATAATTGCAGCTGCGGGCGGCGCAGCTCATTTGCCCGGAGTTACAGCATCCTTTACAACTTTGCCTGTAATAGGAGTACCGATAAAATCGGGCAATTCTGTCGAAGGACTGGATTCAATTCTCTCGATTTTGCAAATGCCGGCAGGTATTCCTGTTGCCACTGTTGCGCTCGACGGAGCAAAAAATGCCGCAATTCTGGCTGCTCAGATTTTATCGCTTTCCGACAGTAATATCGCCGTAAAAACAGAAAAATTCAAAACGGATCTTGCCATCAAAATTACAAAAGCCAACAACGATTTGGCAAAGATAAAATTTGAATATAAAACCAATTAAATACATAAAATACTTAATTTCAATTCGTTGAAATCATTTTTAGTTTTAAGACTGTTTGTTTGATGTTTTTATTTGCATAAAAAAGAAGATAAAAAAATAAAAAGTTGCATGGATGAAAAAAAAAATGTACATTTGTTATCTTATTTTGAATAACATATTAAATAATGGCGCATAATAAGTATGCCAATATTTCGCTTGCCGGCGAATTGAAAAGGTATTTTGGATTCGAATCGTTCAAAGGAAATCAGGAAGAAATAATCCGCAGTGTTTTGAATGGTAACGATACTTTTGTGTTAATGCCTACGGGCGGAGGAAAATCTTTGTGCTATCAGTTACCTGCCTTGATAATGGATGGCACGTGCATAATAATATCTCCGCTGATAGCGTTAATGAAAAATCAGGTTGATTCCATACGAGGATTCAGCATTGACGAAGGCATAGCTCATTTTCTTAATTCATCGCTTAATCGAGCGCAAATTATAACAGTAAAACAGAATGTGAAGGATGGGCGTACAAAAATGCTGTACGTAGCTCCCGAATCACTTACAAAAGAAGAAAACGTTCAATTTCTCAAACAGATAAAAATATCGTTTTATGCCATTGACGAGGCTCACTGCATTTCGGAATGGGGACACGATTTTCGTCCCGAATATCGACGAATACGCTCAATAATAAGCGAAATAGGAGCAGCTCCAATAATTACGCTTACGGCAACGGCAACGCCAAAAGTACAGAGCGACATTCAAAAAAATCTTGGAATGCTGAATGCAAATGTTTTCAAATCATCATTTAACCGTCCAAATCTGTATTATGAAATTCGCCCGAAAATAAATGCGGTAAAGGAAGTAATTAAATACATAAAGAATAATGAAGGCAAGTCGGGGATAATTTATTGCCTGAGCAGAAAGCGGGTAGAAGATGTTGCCGAAATATTAAAAATCAACGGAATAAAAGCATTGGCATATCATGCGGGAATGGATTCGGCAACACGTTCCGAAAATCAGGACAAGTTTTTGATGGAAGAAGTTGATGTGATAGTTGCAACTATTGCATTCGGAATGGGAATAGACAAGCCGGATGTTCGCTTTGTCATTCATTTTGACATTCCCAAAAGCCTTGAAGGCTATTATCAGGAAACAGGCAGAGGAGGACGCGATATGGGCGAAGGGCAATGCATCGCATTTTACAGCTATAAAGATGTTCAGCGTCTTGAAAAATTCATGCAGGGCAAGCCTGTATCCGAACAGGAAATCGGAAAACAGTTGCTTCTCGAAATAGTTGCATACGCCGAATCGGCGGTATGCCGCCGAAAAACTCTTCTTAATTATTTTGGCGAAGACTATGAAGAAACATATTGCGGCAGCTGCGATAACTGCCTGCATCCCAAAGAAAAATTCGAAGGCAAAGAAGATATGCAGCTTGTGCTTGAGCTGATACTTAAACTAAAAGAAAAATTCAAAGCGGAACATATCGTAAATATCATTTGCGGAGAAAGAGATTCAATGACAAAATCGTATAAGCACGAAGAACTCGAAGAATTCGGAATAGGAAAGGACCAAAGTCCGCAATATTGGAATGCAATTATACGTCAGGGATTGATTTTGCATTTCATCGACAAGGAAATTGAAAATTACGGTTTGCTTCGCATAGGCGCAAAAGGTTATGAATTTTTGAAAAAACCGTATTCGCTGATGCTCATGCGCGACCACGAATATACGGAATGCGACGAAGATGATGATTTGTTAAGCACACGAAACGGCAGCAGCGGAGCAGCCGACGAGGAACTGTTTGCAATGCTTAAGGATTTGAGAAAATCCATTTCAAAAAAATTAAACCTGCCGCCTTTTGTCCTTTTTCAGGATACATCGCTCGAAGACATGGCAACGCAATATCCCATCACTATCGACGAACTGAAAAACTGTCAGGGAGTGGGCGAAGGCAAAGCAAAAAAATACGGAACCGAATTTGTTGAACTTATAGGAAGATACGTTGAAGAAAGAGAAATAGAACGACCTTTAGACATGATTGTCAAATCTATGGGATACAAATCGGGATCAAAAGTTTTTGTAATACAAAGCATCGACCATAAATTGCCGCTTGATGAAATCGCTCATGCAAAAAATATTGAAATGGACGAGCTGCTTACCGAAATAGAAGCCATAGTAAATTCAGGTACAAAACTGAATATAGATTATTACATCAGCTATACCGTTGATGACGATAAAAGCGAGGAAATTTACAATTATTTCCGCAACGAAGCCGCAAACGAATCGCTTGATGATGCGATGAATGAGCTTGGCGGCGATTATACGGAAGAAGAGGTGCGACTGATAAGAATAAAATTCATGTCGGAATTTAATTAAACCGTATAGCGATTTATGATGCACGTGCGCCCCAAAAAATCACTCGGACAACACTTTTTACACGACAGGCAAGTAGCCGAACGCATATCCCAAAGCATTTCCGATGATACGCAAGCGCTGCTCGAAATCGGCGCAGGAACAGGTATCTTAACCGAATTTCTGCTTGAAAAGAATATCGACTTCAAAACCATAGAAATTGACGGCGAATCAATAGCCTTTTTGCACAGGACTTTTCCTGACATTAAAAATAAACTCATCGAAGGAGATTTTTTGAAACTGAACTTACGCGACATATTCGACAAGCCTTTTTGCGTTATAGGAAATTTGCCTTATAACATCTCATCTCAAATATTTTTTAAGGTTCTTGACGAAAAAAATCATATTCCTGAAATGGTTTGCATGATACAAAAGGAAGTTGCAGAAAGAATAGCCGAAAAACCCGGATCAAAAACTTATGGAATTTTAAGCGTATTTATACAGGCGTTTTATAATGTTGAATATCTTTTTACTGTTCACGAAAACGCATTTACACCTCCACCGAAAGTGAAATCGGCTGTAATTCGCCTTGTCAGAAATTCCGTTCGGCATTTGGATTGCGATGAAACGCTTTTTAAAAAAACAGTAAAGGCAACTTTCAACCAGCGACGTAAAACTATTCGAAATTCATTGAAACTGATTGCCGGCGACAGATCGATTCCCGAAAATCGCTTTCTGTCGTTACGTCCCGAAACGTTAAGCGTATCCGACTTTGTTGAACTCACAAATCTGATGGAGAATATTTTAAACAGTATAAGCCGGTAATGAGTACAGCGCATCCGAAGCAACGAAGATGAATATCTGTCATTGCAAACGTCGGCGAAGCAATATGTCTTCTTTCCGGATTGCGTCCTGACTTTCAGGATGGCAATATTCTGACCGATTGTGAGTAACATCAGTTAAAAATATCAACAGCCTGAAAATGCCAAAACTTCGCTACCGACAAATTTTGCGCTGGTGTCTGCAGATTTTGTCAAATTTTCGGCATACAGTAAAATATCGTTTTTTATATTTTCATTATGGCGTGAAAGGCTTATCAGCGCCTGTATTGCTGCAAGTTGAACGTTGATGAAGTCGAAACTGCAATCCGATGCTTTTGATAAAAATTCTTTTATAAATTTCATGTCAGATATTTTTGACAGCATATTCCATGCCGCCTGTACAAAAAATTTATTGCTGTCTGTGCTCCATTCTTCAATTTTTTGTGCGGCAAAAGGTGCTTTGCAAAAAAGGCTGCAGCATATTTGCTCCGTAATTTCGATATTTATAAATGACTTGCTCCATTCATCCATCTGTTCGCAGGTTACTTCGCCCGGACTGTCAATAAAAACGGCGGCAATTTTCAGTTCGCGCTCTTTGCATGCAAACAACTGTTTTGCCAGTTCGTGATCCGGAAAATATTCAGCTGCTATGCGTTTTATATCGCCAACGGGAACGCCGTAGCTGAGTTCATAGAAAATTCCGCTGCTGCGCATATAATCTGCAGTAACTCCGTTTTTGAAACGCATAAGTTTCCATGATATTTCATCAACTTTTGACATTTACTTTATAATTTTCGACTATAAACATTACATGTAAAATGCTGTAGATATTATTTAAGATTAAAGCGTAAACTCATTTATTTCATCAATAATTTTTTTTGCCAGCCTGTCGGCGGTTTCAATATCGCGGGCTTCGGAATAAACGCGAATAACGGGTTCCGTGTTTGATTTTCGCAAAAGAACCCACATTTTTTCACTGTCGAAATCAATTTTTACACCATCAATATCTGTTATTCGTTGCGATGAATACTTTTGCTTTATTCGTTCAAAAATTTCATCAATATTAACGTTCGGCATTAATTCGACTTTATTTTTCGACATGAAATAATCAGGATATGTAGAGCGAAGTTCGGATATTTTCATTTTTCTGTTTGCCAGATTTGTGAGAAACAGGGCAATACCGATTAAGGCATCGCGCCCGTAATGAATTTCCGGAAATATCACTCCTCCGTTTCCTTCGCCTCCGATAACCGCATTTGCCTCTTTCATTTTTGCAACGACATTCACTTCGCCTACGGCTGCTGAAAAATATTGTCCTCCATGCTTTTCGGCAACATCGCGAAGAACCTGAGAAGACGAAATATTTGATACCGCATTGCCCTGTGTTTTCGATAAAACATAATCGGCAACCGACACAAGCGTATATTCCTCTCCGAACATTTCGCCGTTTTCGCAAATCAAAGCCAAGCGGTCAACATCAGGGTCAACAACAATGCCGAAATCAGCTTTTTCTTCCACTACTTTTCGGGCAATTTCCGTAAGATTCTCTGGAAGCGGTTCCGGATTATGAGCAAAATTTCCCGTAGGTTCACAATTTAATTCGACAACATCAACGCCAAGTTTTTTAAGCATTTGAGGAATAATTATTCCGCCAACCGAATTTACGGCATCAACAACAATTTTAAATTTTGCCTTTATTATTGCATCCGTATCGACAAAGCGACTTGCGAGAATCATTTTTATATGAATGTCGTTGAAATTACAGTCTTTTATAATTTTTCCGATTTTGTCAACACCGGGAAACAAATATTCGGATCTGTCGGCAATTTCGAGCAGGCATTTTCCTTCTTCGCTATTCAAAAATTCACCTTTACTGTTCAGCAGCTTCAGAGCGTTCCACTGTTTCGGATTATGACTTGCCGTAAGGATTATTCCGCCATCCGCATTTTCGTAAACCACGGCAAGTTCTACAGACGGCGTTGTTGCAAGTCCGATATTTACAACATCAACACCCGAACCCAACAGTGAACCGGTAACAAGCAAAGTCGCCATTTCTCCCGAAATCCGTGCATCGCGACCGACAACAACTCTCAATTTTCTGTCGGGATACTGCTCTTGAAGCCACTGTGCATAAGCAGATGCAAGAACAACAATATCTACAGGCGTAAAATTTTCGCCGATCTTTCCTCCTATTGTTCCTCTGAATCCCGAAATAGATTTTATCAGTGTCATAATTTAATAATTTAATTCAAGCCGCAAAGCTAATAATTATACGTGAAAAACTGTTTTAATTTTCAATGTTTTTTGTAAAAAACAACTTCAATTACCAAGTACATTTTTTAAAAATAAGATATTTGGAGCTGTAATATTCCGGTCTTTTATCTTGAAGAAAATCACCTTAAAAATAATCCGTTCAAAAAATATTTTTGCCTGTTTTTAAACTTTTTAATTGTTTATACTGTATATTTTGTAAAAAGTCGAATAAAAATCTTACCTTTGCGGTTTCAAAAGCATATATAATTTTTTACAAAAATGAAAAGGATAGGAATCATTACGGCTTTGTTTGTTGCGGTTGTAGCGCTGTCATCGTGCAGCAAATATGAAAAACTTTTGAAGAAATCGGACAACGAAACCAAGTATAAATTAGGAATGGAATGTTATAACAAAGGTAAATACCGTTACGCAACCAAGTTTTTTGAGCCTGTTTTGCAGTATCTCAGAGGAACGGAACGCGACGACAGTATAAACTTTTATTTTTCAAAAGCATATTATCTGTCAGGTGATCCTTACACTGCCGAATATTATTTTGACATGTTCAAGCGAACATTTCCACGCAGCGCTTTCGCCGAAGAGGCAACGTATTTATATGCGGCGTGCCTGTATTCTCAATCGCATCGTCCTGAACTCGACCAGGTTCCAACTGTTAAATGTATCACGGCGCTGAACGAATATCTCTATGCTTATCCAAACGGAAATGCCGAACAGCGTAAAAAAAGCGAAGATGTGCTGAATGAACTTCAACAGCGACTGGTTGACAAGTCATTCTTGGCGGCAAAACTGTATTACAAAATCGAAGATTACCGCTCATCTGTAGAATCATTCAAAAATCACTTGAAAGACTATCCCGATTCAAATCATCGGGAAGATGCGCTGTTTTTAATTCTTAAGTCAAGCTATCTGTACGCAACTCACAGCAAGCACGACAAACGCAGAGAGCGCTACCAGAATACTATCGATGAATATCTGAACTTTACGAGCGAATTTCCTGTATCGAACTACAAGAAAGAAGTCGAAAGCATGTATGCAGTTGCAGTAAAGGCAACTCAATTTGGCAGCAGGTCTCAGGAAAATTCAACACAGGAAAAAACAGACGAATAATTTAAAATTACAAACATAAAATGGAAAAAAGAAAAACAGTTTCAACCTCAACACAAACACGTAACATTACGGATTTGTCAAGTAAAACAAACAATATTTATGAAACCGTAATGATTATAACAAAGCGCGCCAATCAAATTGCAGCCGAACAAAAACAGGAACTGAGCCGCAAGCTCGAAGAATTTATCGGGATGGGCGATTCGATTGAAGAAGTTTTTGAAAATCACGAACAGATAGAAATTTCAAAATACTATGAAAAGCAGCCAAAGCCAACGCTTATGGCTATCGATGAATTTCTTAGCGACAGGATTTATTATCGATTTGTTGAGAAGAAAGAGAAAGAAAAAGAAAATGTAAAAGATAATTAACTGTTTTCCGTTAATAAAAAACGTAAATGCCATGCAAAAAACGCTAATCTCATTATGTCTGATTTTTACGGCATTAACGTGCAATGCACAAGAACTGTTTTGCCGCGTGAGCGTAACATCCCAGCGAATACAGGGTTCGACAAACCGTACTATTTTCAGCACATTGCAACAGTCTCTTTACGAATTTGTAAACAATACCAACTGGACAAATCATGTCTATACGCAGCAGGAACGAATTGAATGTTCCATACTCATAAATATTACGGAAGAAATCAATTCCGGAGAATTTAAAGGCACAATGCAGATTCAATCCAAGCGTCCTGTTTTCGGCTCGGCATATCAGACTACAATGCTTAACTTTTCAGACAATGATATTCAATTCAAGTACAACGAATACGACAAGATAGAATTTAACGAAAATACGCATACATCAAATCTGTCGTCGCTCATAGCATATTATGTCTATTTGATTATAGGAATGGATTACGATTCGTTTTCGCCACGCGGCGGAACCGAATATTTTCAAAAAGCGCAGAAAATAGTGTCCAATGCGCAAAACGAAATCGGCTCAGGCTGGAAAGCCTTTGATGGCAACCGCCGCAACAGATACTGGATTGTCAACAATATTCTCAACTCGCGTTACAGTAATGTTCGTTCAGCTTACCACATATATCACCGTTTGGGATTAGACCGGCTGTCGGAGCGTCCAAGCGAAGCGCGCGAACAGGTTTCGCAGTCATTATCCGAAATTCAAAAAGTCTATCGAGACAAGCCGGATCCTTATCTTACCTATTTGAAATTATTCTTTGATGCAAAAGCCGATGAAATTGTAAACATATTTTCGCAAGGCGCAATGACCGACAAAGTCAGAGTTTATAATATTCTGGCAGAAATCGACAATGCAAACGAATCGAAATATAAGGCTATGAAAGAATCGACAAGCGAATTTTAACAGTGCGCTTTCAAATATGAATTTTTATCAAAATATAAACTAATTATAAGCCAATGCTTAAATCAATAAATATCGAAAATTATGCAATAATCAATTCGTTGCTAATTGATTTCGACAAAGGTTTGAGCATCATTACAGGCGAAACAGGCGCAGGCAAGTCGATATTGCTTGGAGCTTTATCGCTGGCGCTGGGACAGCGCGCCGAAGCAAATATCCTGAAGAATACGGAAAAAAACTGCGTGATTGAAGTTAGCTTTCAACTCGATGAAAAAAGATTTAAACCAATATTTGAAAGCAACGATGCCGAATTTGATACAAATTCCGTATTTCGGCGCATAATAAGCGGCAACGGCAAATCGCGGGCGTTTATAAACGACATTCCCGTAAATGTTTCTCAGCTTAAAAACATAGGCGAGCAGCTTGTTGATATTCATTCGCAGCATCAAAATTTATTGCTGTCGAATCCTGCTTTTCAAATGGATATAATTGATACGGCAGCAAAAAACAAGGAAATATTACAAACATACCTGTCGGCTTTTGCTGCGTACAAAGAAGCAGAAAAACAATTATCCGAATTAAAAAATCAGGCGCAACTTGCAAAAAATGAATACGACTATTTGAGCTTTCAAAATGAACAGTTTTTATCGGCAAAATTGCAAGCCGACGAGCAGGAAAATTTGGAAAATGAACTTAACCTGATAACTCACGCCGAAGAAATAAAAACGGCTTACACAAGCGTACTGTCGGCGCTCGACAACGACGAAACATCTGCAAGCACAATGATTCGCGAAAGTATTTCCGCAATGAGAAGGATTGAAAAGCTGTCGAAATACGCTGAAAGTTTTGTTGCGAGAATGGAATCGTGCCGAATTGAACTTCGCGATATTGCCGATGAAATAGATCGACAAAACGAAAGCATAAATTTTGATTCCGAACGGCAGCAGTTTGTCGAAAATCGCCTGTCCGTTATTTATGACCTGCAGCAGAAACACAAAGTTAGTACAATTTCCGAACTGCTTTCGATTCACAGTGATATTCAACAAAAGCTTAACGTTATCGAAAATTTTGACAGCAACCTCGAAAAATTTGAAAAGGAAAAGGCAAAACGCTTCGATACAATGAAGTCATACGCCGATAATCTCACGCTGTCGCGAAAAAAAGTTACCGGCAGCATCGAAAAGCATGTTGTGCAAATGCTGCAATCGCTTGGAATACCCAATGCCGTGCTTAATGTCAATATTAGCGAAAGCGAAACGTTTACTCCGCACGGAAAAGATAATGTTGCATTTTTATTTTCGGCAAACAGAGAAATAGCGCCGCAGGAAATTTCAAAAGTTGCTTCGGGCGGCGAAATGTCGAGACTGATGTTGAGTTTGAAATCGCTTGTAATTGAAAACGGAATGTTTCCTACAATAATTTTCGACGAAATAGATACGGGAATTTCCGGCGATGTAGCCGACAAAACAGGCGAAATAATAAATAATCTTGCAAAAAATTCGCAAATAATAAATATTACACATTTGCCTCAAATTGCAAGCAAAGGCAATAATCACTATTTTGTTTATAAGGAAGAATCAGCCGGTACAACAGCTACAAACATCCGCCTGCTGACACATGAAGAACGCATTATGGAAATTGCAAAAATGCTTAGCGGCAGCGATATAACCAAAGCCGCTGTTGATAATGCAAAAGAACTGCTGAAAAATAATACAAATAAAAAATAAACTGTTATGAGATTAATCATTCAACCGGATTATCAAAGCGTATCAAAATGGACGGCAGCTTACATTGCCGCAAAAATCAATGCTTTCGAGCCATCGATGATAAAACCGTTTGTGTTCGGGCTGCCCACAGGTTCATCGCCTGTTGGCGTTTACAGGGAATTGATACAACTGTTTAACGCAAAAAAAATATCGTTCCAAAACGTTGTTACTTTCAATATGGACGAATACATAGGAATACCTCAAAGCCACGAACAAAGCTATCATACATTCATGTGGACTAATTTTTTTAATCATATTGATGTAAAAGAAGAAAACGTAAATATCCTTAACGGAAACGCAAAAAATCTGACGGAAGAATGCAATAATTACGAAGCAAAAATAAAATCGTACGGCGGAATTGATTTGTTTCTTGGCGGAATAGGTCCCGATGGACACATCGCTTTCAACGAACCAGGTTCATCGCTTGCTTCGCGAACCCGCATTAAAACTCTCACCACAGATACAATAATCGCAAATTCACGCTTTTTCGACAACGACGTGAACAAAGTTCCCAAAACAGCACTTACAGTCGGCGTAGGCACAATAATGGATGCAAAGGAAGTATTGATAATAGTGAGCGGACACGGCAAGGCGCGCGCCCTGAAACAGGGAGTAGAAGGAAGCCTGAATCAAATGTGGACAGTTACCGCTCTGCAAGCTCATCCCAAAGGAATCATAGTTTGCGACGACGCTTCAACAGCAGAACTGAAAGTGGGAACGGTAAACTATTTTAAAGATATTGAAAAAGACAATCTTGATGCGGATAGAATGTGTTAAAAGCTTGTGATAACTAAAAGATACAATGCCTTTATCAAATAAGACGATGTTAAAAGTGTACTTTGCGGTTTGTTTTTTCTTGCCATTACGGTTCATTCAACAGTTATTTTTTCCAGATAAGCTTTCTGTTTTCATTTTCGCTTATTTTTCCATTGTCTAAAAGCCAGCGTACAACCTTGATAACCTTTTCCGCAGAAATATCAATATTATCGACAACATCCTGCAGTCCGGCTTCGCTGTTTGCAATTTGTTTCTTCAATTCTTCCACAATTCTGTCGAACTCGTAAGCGCTTATGTCGAGTTCATTTCTGGTTTTACAAACATCGCACTGCCCACAGCGATATACATTTTCTTCGCCGAAATACGACAGTAAAATTTGGCTTCGGCACTTGGTTTTTGATATTGCATAGTTTATCATTGCATCCATTCGGCTTTTGTAGCGTTCTTTACGTAATATATAATTTTCGGGCGAAATTCTTACGTTTGCTTCCTCAAGTCTGCTTTCGTTTAATATAAGCAGTGGCGTGCGCCTTTGCGGAATGTACGAAATCAAGTGTTTTCTGCTTAGCTGTATAAGATATTCATTTATTACATCTACTGTTGTATTTCCGAATTTTGCGAGATATGTTTCGTCGATGTTTGTGAAATTTGAAAACAGTCCCGTGTATGCCCGCAGAAGAATTTTTATAAATGAATCCAAATCTTTGTTTTCAACCTGAATTTTATATAAATCATCACGATTGACATTAAACATCAGTCGAGATGGAGAATTTATTTCGTCGGTAATTTGCAAATAATTTTCATATTCAAGAATTTTTAATGCATTTAATGCTGTCAGCGAATATATTTTTGCATGAATTGAAAAATCCATTAAGTTGAAATTAAATACTGTGCCTTTGCCATCGCCATAAGCAACGCCAAGATACGAGCATACCGACTGATATATTTCCTTAACTGTTTCGACAGGAGGAAAAGCCATTTTAAATTGCTGTTCAAACTTGACCCTGTCGCTGTTATTGTAAAGCAATACGGCGTAAGCTCTTTTTTCATCTCTGCCTGCACGTCCCGCTTCCTGAAAATATGCTTCCAGCGAATCGGGCAAATCCAAATGAACAACAAATCTGACATCGGGTTTATCAATTCCCATTCCAAATGCGTTTGTAGCAACTATTACCTGTATTTTCCCCGATTTCCACAAATCCTGCTTGTGCGAACGAATTTCGGGCGAAAGCCCTGCATGGTAATAATCGGCTTTGATGCCTGCGGAATTTAAAAATACTGATATTTCTTTTGTTTTTTTACGATTTCTTACATATACAATTCCCGAACCGCGCGACGTTTCGATAATCTTTTTCAAATATTTCTGCTTGTCTTCCATATCGCGTACGATGTACGATAAATTTTTGCGTTCAAAACTTTTTTGAAGTACATTTTTCCTTCTGAAACGCAATTTTTCCATTATGTCATCCACAACTTCGGGTGTTGCCGTAGCTGTGAGAGCAAGAACAGGCACATCCGGCAGAATATTGCGAATTTCGGCTATTTGCAAATACGATGGACGAAAATCATAACCCCATTGCGATATGCAGTGTGATTCGTCAACAGCAATAAGATTTATTTTCATACGTACGATATCGCCGTGTATTTTTTGTGTAGCCAAACGTTCGGGCGATATATACAGAAACTTGTAATTACCGTATTTGGCATTATCCAAAGTTATCTCAATTTCACGGGCATTCATTCCGGAATGTACGGCAAGGGCAGGAATATTATGATTTTTAAGATTTTCAACCTGATCTTTCATCAAAGCAATAAGCGGAGAAATAACTATGCACATCCCATCTTTTGCAAGCGCCGGAACCTGAAATGTTATTGACTTGCCGCCTCCTGTAGGCATAAGCGCAAGCGTATCGTTTCCGTTATAAACAGATGTAATGATTTCTTCCTGTAACGGACGGAATTGAGAATATCCCCAATGTTCGAATAATATTTTTTGAAACAGGTTCAAAATTATTTGCTTATTAAATTAAATAAGTACGCTGCATTCGGAATATACGCCTGATTGCCTGTATCCTATTTAATTTCTTTCAGGATATTTATTAGAAGCAGCCAGAATTTTTGCGTAGAGGCAATATCCAGACGTTCGTCCGGAGAATGCACACCGCGAAGCGTTGGTCCAAACGAAATCATATCCAAATCAGGATACTTTTCGAGGAACAAACCGCATTCCAGTCCCGCATGTATTGCTTTTACCAGTGGTTTTTTATCGAATGTTCTTTCATAAACGCTTTCGGCAACAGCAAGTACCGGCGAATCGGGATTCGGTATCCAGCCGGGATAGCCATCGCCCTGCCACACTTCGGCATCAACAAGTTTGAAGCACGCAACAACGCAGGCGGAAGCATCATCTTTTGATGTATTTACTGCGCTGCGCTGACTTGTTGCAATGATTATATATCTGTCGTCCATTTTGACGGATGCAAGGTTTGTTGATGTTTCAACAAAGTTTGGTATTTCGCGCGACATTGCCAAGACTCCGTGAGGACACGCATACAGACAATTCATTAACGAAAATTTCGCCTTGCCGTCCATTACCGTTTCAGGCTTTTCGGTTTCGTAAACGGTAATCGCCATATCAGGCTCAGTGCTGCGATATTCGTAGCGTACATTTTCTTCAAATTTACTTACGTGTTTCTTCAATTCATCTGCTTTGCCGGGCGAAATTACTATGATTGCATAAGCTTCGCGGGCAATGGCATTGCGAAGATTTCCTCCGTCGAATTTATTAATTTCAATGTCATCAAGAAACGGATAAAGCAATCTGTTCAGCATTTTGTTTGCGCACGCAAGACCTTTATTGATATCATCTCCGCTGTGTCCGCCTTTCAAACCTTTTACATCAATCCGGAACGCAATTCCTTTTTCGGGAGCTGCAACTTTAGTGTATTCAATTTTTCCCAGCGTATCGCGTCCGCCTGCACAGCCGATAAATATTTCACCTTCATCTTCCGAATCGAGATTTAAAAGAATTTTGCCGGTGAAAAAATCAGGCTCCAATTCGGAAGCGCCCGTAAGTCCTGTTTCTTCGTCAACTGTAAAAAGGCATTCCAAATTTCCGTGTTCAATATCTTTCGAAGCAAGTACGGCAAGTGCGGCTGCCATGCCTATTCCGCAATCAGCTCCAAGCGTAGTGCCTCTGGCTTTTACCCAGTTGCCTTCAATATAAGCCTGAATTGGATCATTGTTGAAATCGAAAACTACATCGCTGTTTTTTTCACAAACCATGTCAACATGACTTTGAAGGACAACGACCGGCAAATTTTCACAGCCTGCCGTAGCCGGCTTGCATATAAGCACATTTCCCGACTTGTCGGTTTTAGCTTGCAGATTATGCTCACGGGCAAAATCAAGCAAGTATTTTATAATTTTGCCTTCGTTTTTCGATGGGCGCGGAATTTTGAGTATTTCATTAAAAAAGTTGAATACCATGCGCGGTTCAAGATCTTGAATAGTCATAACAATATTAAATTTATAAATTTGTACAAAAATAATATTTTATTTTGAATAACTGCCCAAAATATTTTTTTTGTTTTAAATCTTTTCTCAATCAGAAATATTTCATTACCTTTGCATCCCCAAAATTATCCTTTTCAGGTTAATGTTGTAATGGGGATTTATTTGAAAATCAAATAAATCTGAGTAGCAATTATTAGTTTAAGTACAATGAAAACAATCAAATTAAACGGTCAGTCAAGAACCAATCTTGGTAAAAAAGACAGTAAGGAATTACGCAAACAGGATCTTGTGCCTTGCGTTCTTTACGGAAATAAAGTAGAAAATCAAAATTTTGTTTTGGTCGTAAAAGAGTTGAAAGAGCTTGTTTATACTCCTTTTTCTTACATTGTTGAGATTAGCATCGACGGTAAAATCAAGACGTGTATTCTCAAAGACATACAGTTTCATCCTGTAACCGACGAAATACTTCATATAGATTTTCTGACTGTTAATGAAAATAAACCTGTTGCAATAGATGTTCCTGTGAAAATAACAGGACATTCCGAAGGCGTAAAACAGGGAGGCAAATTACAGGTTTTAAATAGAAAAATTAAAATTTCGGCACTGTTAAGCGACCTGCCCGATGAAATTCCGGTAGATATTACAAATCTTCAACTTGGAAAATCAATATGCGTAGGCGATTTGTCGTTAGATAAAGTCAGCGTTCTTACGCCCAAATCAAATATTATTTGTTCTGTCAAGATAACCAGAGCAGCAATGGGTGCGGCTGCTGCGGCAGAAGAGCAAAACAAGTAATAACCCGTTGAAGTGAAATATTTGGTAGCAGGTCTTGGAAATATTGGCGCCGAATATGCCAACACAAGACATAATATAGGATTTAAGACATTGGACACTTTTGCGGAAGCGTCCAATGTTACTTTTAGCACGCTAAGGTACGGAGCGCTCGGCGAAGTGAAAATTAAAGGACGTTCGGTGTGGCTGCTCAAACCATCTACATACATGAACCTGAGCGGAAAAGCCATTGCATACTGGCTGAAGGCAGAAAAAATTCCTGTAGAAAACCTGCTTGTAATTCTTGATGACTTATCTTTGCCGTTCGGGCAAATACGCATACGAACCAAAGGCAGCGATGGCGGACACAACGGATTGAAAAGCATTAACGAGACTCTGGAACATAATAATTACAACAGATTGAGGTTCGGAATAGGACATGATTTTGTGCAGGGCGGGCAGGTTGATTATGTTTTGGACGACTGGAACAGCGAAGAAAAAAAACTGCTTCCCGAAAAACTCAAGACAGTGCATAATGCAATTATATCGTTCGTGACCATCGGAATAGAAAGAACGATGAATATTTTTAATACCAGAGAAAAATGAAATTAGCAAAAATGAAAAAAGTGCTGTTATTTTCGACAATCGCATTATTGTTTATCGGATGCATCACAAAATCCGATACGTTGAAAGTTAATTATATTCGCTGAATTTGCAAAAACAGGATATCCTGTTGAATTGGTATCTGCAATGAGATTGCATTATTTTCACTACTTTTGCAGCGATAAAAATTATATTTGACATGAAGCATTTGAAAACAAAAATCCCGGCAGGAAAAATCGCGAAATATTTACGCGAGCTTTCCGTAGTGGTGATTGGTATTGCTATTACGCTTTCGGTTAATAGCTGGCTGACGACAAGAAATGAAAAGAAAGACATGGCGCTTTACCTGAATGCAGTGAAGCTGGAACTGGAAACGAATCTTGTCAACATTAAATGGTTAACAGGCGAAGTAGAAAAAGAAGTAGGCTATTCGCGCTATTTACTGTCGCACGATAAAAACGCATTAGACCCCGACAGCATACGGTTCTATGAAAGCGAGCACTATTCAATTAGAGGCGTTATAGCCAAATTCAACGCTTTTGATATGTTCAAGGCTTCGGGGAGCATGCGTTACATAAAAGGCAAAGAGGTTTTAGTATCTATTTGGGATGCATACTCTGATTTGGAAACGTATAAACTTCAGTTGATGGACTATCACAACAAGGAAAAATATGAAGAAGGAAAAAGAGAAATGCAGTTGAAACAGGAAGGAAAACCGATTGCCGTTCCGATGTACGGTTTCTATACTTCCCAAATGAAATATACCTTCGACATGTTAGACGGATGTAAAAGGGCAGTGTCTGCATTGGAAAACGCTATCGAAAAAATTGAGACGGTGTTGTGACGAATGGATAAAATGAAAAAAACAGTATTATTTTCGACAATTGCATTATTCTTTGTCGGATGCAGCACAGAATCCGATACGCTGAAAGTTAATTATCTTCGGGAAGGCGTATTGTGCAGCGAAGTCATATCGCTTGATTTTATTGGTGATGATAACAGGATACGTTCGCCGTATATTGATTCTGTCGGATTCGGCTATCTGGATTCGCTTTCGTATCCCGACAATAATCCCGACCATTACGAGACCCACATAACACCGTATGAATTGAATTTTTCAAAGAAAATAGAGCCTTATTCTCCCGAATATTATACTGCTTACACCGTTTACCATATTATTAAGGTAATCGAATATTACAACCGGTTGTTCGACAACAGAATTGATTTTAACGCTCAAGAAACATACAAGACCATTGAAGTGGCGTTTGGTGACGTATCTTTGTTTACGCATCCCGGCTTTTACATTTTCAAGGAAAACTCAAACCCGTCACCGACCTTGTTCGCACACGAAATAGGA
>JAISDB010000001.1 GCA_031265155.1 Prevotellaceae bacterium
GGGGGTGTAAATGCGACTGGATAGAAACTTTTGACGATGCCGCCGACAAGGCGCCGGCGGGACCGCCACCGGCGCAGGGACTCGAAGGGAACCCCGCTCAAACAGGCGAAATATTTACCGACAGAGCAAGCTATTTTAAATCGGTAAATAAAAAGACGGGAAAGCAAATAAATAATATCTATGCAATATTTTCTCGCAAAACTGCCGTCGAAGATGGCAAAACCTTATACGGCAAAAAGACAAAAGTTAACACGGACAGTGGCGAAATCGATGTGGAATATAACAGGGACGGAATAGAACATATTGCTTACGACAGGTTAAGCGGCAATCGCAATTATATTAAAAATCAGATAATAAAATATCTTGATAAATACCTTGAAAATGCAGAATTTATAAAGTCGGCAGAAAATCATAAATTGGATAAAAAGCCTAATGTTGAGAGATATTACTATTATAAGATTATATTACCCGATGGCAAACCTGCCTATCTTAATGTCCAAAAGAAAAAAGGCAAATATACATTATATGCAATGACAGAAACATTAAAAGAAAACTGACTTTTTGCAGCGCCCTACTTTACCTAAGTAGAGATACAGAAAGCCAGTAACTCTGTGCAAAGATATAAAATAGTTTTTAAACAGCAAAAAAATATTACTTAAATAACAAAAAAGCCGCTGAAAAGCGGCTTTTTCCCCTTAAAGGGATTTTTACTATTTTTGCCTGTCAAATTTAAAATAGTATTATTATGGATGATAAAATTAATGTAGGCGATGAGGTTTATTTTCATGCTTTTATCGGAATGCGCTTTATGGTTACGAGCATTTCTCAAAACGGACTTCAACTGGTTTATTATAATCAAAAATCAGGCTCAATAGAAGTATTTCCCGTACTCGTACCGACTGACATAGTTTCGCCCGCAAAGCCGCGTAAATAAACCCAATCATAGATTTCGCCGGCCAGCGAAAAAATTTCGCCGCGGTCAATGATTTTGTCCGCGTAAAATTTTATTGCCTGTTCTAAACAATATTTTCTTGATTCTATTTCATTCATTTTGCTTGCATTTTTTTGTTATCTCTTAATTGCCAATTATTCGGTATAAGTCGTTTGGTAATACATGATATAAACCTCTGCCGAAGTATCAACACGCTGTTTGGCTAAGCTTGTACGCACGAGCGGCGTGAATGATTTGTCGGCATCGTAAAACAGTTGCAGGGCATCGTGGATTTTTTCCATTACTTCAAAAATCCTGTGGCTGTCAGCCTTACGCACCGAACCCGCCGAAGACGGCACAAGGTTGCGGTTTACAATTATAATCTCAATCGTTACCTTTGCCCGCTGCGCCTTGCTTGCCGAGAATTGCGCATATTCGGCGCTTGAAATGTCAATCAGCGCGCAGGGGAACTTCACCGGCGGCTGTTCGTAGTTCAACTGTCCCCAGTCCTTATCTATGTACAGGAGTTCGGGGACTTCGGTTTTCAATCGCTCCTGAATTGAAAGTATCAATTTTTTCATTTTTTTATAATTTTATCTAATTCTTTTTGCAGAGCGGCGGTAACGCCCTCTTCCAGTTTTTTGTGTTTGCCAAGAAACTGGCGGCGGGGTATCCTGATATTATGCCTTTTCCCCGCTCTCGTTGTACCCTCGTTATGTGCAGCCGAATAATCATTATTGGAAGGTAAATTGCTGAAAACAATAACGCCATCGTCAACATATCTCTTTGACAAAGAACGGCCTAAATTTGTTGACAGTGTAAGTATCTTACTGTTATGCCATGCGCCCTGTTTCTTTTTCCAGCCTTTCGGCGGGTACCTGTAAGATTTTGTTCCCGGAATGCGTCGCTGTACCTGTTTCCATTTCCGCCCGAAAAATCCCTCATCCTGAAAGTTTTCTTTGAAAAGTTCAATGGCTGTAGTGGCCGCTATTGCTTTTGCCTGTTTCGCAAAACGTTTAAAGTTCAATACAAGTCCCGCAAGTTCTGATTTGAATTCCTTCGTTGTCATTTTTTTATTTCTTTTAAATAACCTAATTTTCTGCCTAATTTCAAATGCCGTAAAAACACGTGATAGCAACACGGGGCGACCTTGTTTCCGTAGTTGCGCCACACCGCCCTGTAACAGCGGACGTGGTTGCCCGGCTCATAATATTCATTTACGAGGTTACAAATTATCCATGTCTTTTTAAGCCCATTCTCAGTCATTTTCACTTTTCACCCTTCAAATTCACATCAATAGTAATTATCAAGTCGCCCCGCTTAAATTCAAATTCTACAAGGTCGTTCACAATCAGGTAGTCGGCGAGCGCACGAACCAGTTCCTGCCGCAACTGCATGAACTCACCTACGCTCGTGCGCCCTTCCGATTTCTTATTCCTGATTTCGATTCGCATCTTCTTTTATGAAAAAATCTAACGGCTTGCTCCCCACTTGAACTCCAATTGTGAAATTTAAGCCTGCATTTTGTTCCTGTAACTGTTTTAAAAAGGTTTCACGAACCTGCTCCCGCATCTCCTGCACAGTTATCCTGCTCTTTGGCTGTTCCGCAAAAACGCCCTTGTATATCAGATCATAATAACGCACATTAGGGCGGTTCGGGTCTTTCGTTCTGGCTGTTACTTTTATTTCATACATAACTCTTAATTATTAATTGTCAATTATCAATTAATTTACGCTTCGGTCATTCCGAGCGGGACGTTCTTCCACTGCTGCTTTTCATCCATGTATTCCGCCCGGACATAATACTTGCTTACCGCCGGACGGTAGGCGTCCTGTATAATGCGCACGCCATCGATGAACGCCTCGTTGCCGCTTTCCTCCGCCATCTTCCGAAGCTGTATTACGCGGCTTGCTTTCAAGTTGCCCTTCTGGTCTTTCGACAGCAATTTTAAAATTGCACTTACCAGCATGCTGCTCTCTTTGTCTTTTGCCAGCGAACCGATAAATTCCTTTACTTTGGCGATGCCTTCGTTTACCGTGTCATCGTAGTTGTCGACCGTGTGCTGCCCGAGAACTATGCGGCGGTCGCCTGCCGAATTGGTGAACGTATTGCTGTTCTGTTCATCTTTGATGCCGTAAACATCCGCCTTCATTACCAGTGCCTGCTGAAACGCCTCGTAAACCTTGCTCTTTTCTGCCTGCAGGCTTTTGCTCACCTCCAGCAAGTCAGGAAAAATGCCGTTGATGGTTTCGTCGACCAGAGCCTTGTACGCTTCGCGGTTCTCGCGCTCGCGCCGCTTGTGTTCCTTCGCCTCTCTTTGGGCTTTGAATGCTTCAAACTCCAACTGCTCCGCAGCTGTCATTTCTACCTGTTGTGTTTTTTCTTCTTTTTCCATTTTATTGTTATTTAATATGTTAAATTTCTGTAAACATCATATAAACTGTCGGATGTCTCGTCGATTAAGTTCCTGAGCCTTGCATTTTCTTCCTGCAAATTATGATTTATCGAAAGCAAATCTTCCACCTTATCTTCAGGCCTGATTATCTTTAAGTCTTTTTCGTCCATAATATTAAATTTACTGTTATTTAAAAAATATCAATCATTCCGCATCGCCGACAATATGTATTTGCTTATCGATAGCGAATGCCATAATTTTGCCATTATCAAACTCTACGAGCGCGCTCCAAAAATACACGCCTTCCATTGTGTTATCTTCCGGGTATCGGTCTGTGTATCCTACAACTTCAAATTTTAAGATTTTAACACAAAATCTGTCGTTTTTCTTGAAGTCAATATCCGACTCTGAAAAGTCGTATAATATTCTTATCTCTTTCTTTTTCATAACTTTCTACTTTATAACTGATAAATTATTTCTATTCCCAGTTCCGTCGCAACGGCATGTTCAATCCGCGCGCCTTTCGATTCTCTCCAGTCGCGAAGCATGTAAATCGCTTCGCATCGTAACAGCATCATCAGGCAGGCGCCCATCTGCCACGACCATTCGTCTTTTCTCTTAAAAATCTTACACTTCATGGGATTGGCTATGTCTATCCAGCCCTGCATTAACAGGCAGGTTTCGGCGTTCTGAAACTTCGCCCTTGC
>JAISDB010000043.1 GCA_031265155.1 Prevotellaceae bacterium
GATTGGAAAGAAATTAGTTTAAGTACAGATTATTAGTGATGCGAAATAATCAAATATGAAGAAAATATTTTTAAGTCTCAGAAAAACAAATGCCTGACAAAAAGCGAAATGGGCTATCAAATCGGACATGCAGAGCCGCAGGAGGATGCCGGGCACGGGTCGCTATCCGGCAAATGAGCGTAATGCAGGACGTGGAAAACCGGAAGCTTTTGCGATGAAACTTTTTATAGGACACAGAACACAGACAGTTTCGCAGTTGATTTGATTTTTTTATTTACCTTTGCAAAAAAATTTATGACAATATGGAGGAGTTAAAATTTATAGACCTTTTTTGCGGCATTGGCGGTTTCCGTCAGGCAATGGATGAAGTTTGTTATGAAAATAACCTTATTCCAAACTGCGTTTTTTCGTCCGATATTGACACCGCCTGTCAGTACAGTTATGCGGAAAATTTTGGAGAGCGTCCCTTTGGCGACATTACCAAAATCAACGAAAAAGACATTCCAGACCACGATGTTTTGTTCGCGGGCTTTCCCTGCCAGCCATTTAGCATTATCGGGCAAAGAAAAGGTTTTGAGGATACAAGAGGCACGCTGTTTTTTGACATTGCGCGGATTTTGAAAGAAAAACAGCCTAAAGCGTTTGTTTTGGAAAATGTCAAACAACTTGTAGGGCATAATAAAGGTCGAACGCTGAAAGTAATTATCAGCGCGCTTCGAGAGTTGGGCTATCATGTTCAGTATGCCGTTTTAAACGCGCTTGATTACGGTTTGCCGCAAAAACGGGAACGGGTAATCATTGTGGGGCACCGTCAGCCAATCGTTTTTTCATTTCCATCGCCCAAACGTCCATTCAAGCCGCTTTCGGAAATTCTTGAAAAGAACGTTGATGAAAAACACCATGTATCCGATTACATTTTAGAAAAACGGAAAAATAAACACAAATCAGCTTACAAACTTTCCATTTGGCATGAAAATAAATCGGGAAACATTTGTTCGTATCCCTATTCATGCGCTTTGCGTTCCGGCGCTTCATACAACTATTTGCTTGTAAATGGAGAAAGACGACTGACGCCGCGTGAAATGTTCAGGCTACAGGGTTTTCCCGACAGCTATAAAATTGTCGTAAACGACAGTCAGGCGCGAAAACAGGCAGGTAACGCCGTTCCTGTAAATCTTGTGAAAGCCGTCATTGTGAAACTGCTGCCGTATGTTGCAAAAACGGTAGATATGACGCCTGTGCATGTTGAATATGAAATTGCATTTTAAGATATGGAACAGGATAAATCGCCCAGACTCAGAACTGTAAATAAATCTGTTCCCGCTTTTTCGCTTAACGAATTTCCGAAAAAATTTCCTGTTCTTTTGGGGCGGGAGTTGATATATATCCTTGCATCCAAAGGAGAACCTGAAATTGACGGTACGGACTGGGAGCAGATATTTGCAAGAAGTATCGGAGCCGAATGGCAACCTTCAAACGTCGGGCTTGACGATATTGTACTCGGGAACACCGCATGGGGCGCCAAATCCGTAAAAGAAACCAAGCCTGCAAATAAAAAGACAGTCCGGTTAATATCAGGCAGAAATTCGCCTGTTTATTCTTTCGGAGACAGCATAGATATTTCTTCAAATCCAAACGAATTAGGCAAACATGTTTTAGACATCTGGAATGAACGGGTTTCTTCCGTTAGAGAAAAATACAAGCATGTAAGAACCGTTGTTTTAATAAGGTCGTATGATTTGTCGGAAGTTGTAGTGTTCGAATTTGATACTGTCCGTTATGATATGGAACTTTACAAATGGGAATGGAATAAGAACCACAATTTAATCGGAAATGATAAACGTACAGGCGGGCATAAATTTACATGGCAGCCGCACGGCTCGCAATTTACGATTATAGAAAAAGTTCCTGCCAAAAGCCTGCTGATTCGCATCAAGCAGCCTCAGCCGCTGGACAGGGAGCAGATTTTGTCTGCGCTTGGAGTTGACGAAACATGGGTTACTGTAGAAAAACGCAATGGCTGACGTTTTTACAAAAGAACAGCGAAGCGAGGTAATGCGGCAGGTAAAAAGCTTCCGCAACAAATCTACGGAATTAAAACTTATCGCTTTTTTTAAGGCAAACAGCATTAAGGGTTGGCGCAGGAATTACAAACTTTTCGGCAAGCCCGATTTTACCTTTCCAAAACAAAAAGCTGTAATTTTCGTTGACGGCTGTTTCTGGCACGGACACGATTGCCGGAACACGCGCCCTAAAGACAATGCCGATTACTGGACAAAAAAACGGGAACGAAACATGACGCGCGACAGGGCTGTAACGCAAACGCTCCAAAACAAAGGCTGGACGGTCATACGGCTTTGGGAATGCGAACTGAAAAAAGAAAATTTGCTGAACGAAAAATTATATGCGATAATCGGCGTTCCGGCGGGAATTGTCGCTGTCAAGACCGTTACAGGGGCGAACGAAAGGGAATAGTTCCCCTTTCCGACCCAACTTTTCACCCTTGCGAGGCAAATTTTTATCCTCCCCCCCGCTTCATCTATTTCCCCTCGCATTTCATCTATTTTCCGAAATCCGCATTGCGCAGTCCCTTACCTTTGTCCCGAAAATGCGGCATTTTATTCTGTATCTCGCATTTGCCATGCTGTTTGCCTTGCTAAGCGGTTTCATTGTAAACTGTTTATTTTGAAAGAATACATAAAACAATGAGTATGAAAAAAATAAAATTAAATAACAAAATTATGTTTATCAATATAATACCGTCATTAGTAGTGATGCTGTTTTTTATAACCTGTCAGAAGCCCGATGCTGCAATTCCCGATGATAACAATAAAGAAAACGTGGACGAAAACGGGAACGGGAATAACGGCAACAACAGTAACACGGGCGCACACCTGACAACAAACGATTACGTTCGGGACATTGTAAACCATCCGGCATTTGAAGGGTTTGGAGAGTTGCTTTTAGCCCGCGACAACAATTCCTCTTATTATGACACACGCCTTACAAACGTTGGGTCTCTCATGCCCTATCACGGCAATATCCGTCCCGATGTTGTGGTTGGAGCATTAAATCACATGATAGACGAAGCGAACAGCGGCAAAACGATATTTTACAATATCTACACCGAGCAACAAAAACAGCAGGATGCGGCAAAAAGAAATACCGGCATATTCTTTTTTCGCGGTAATCCGGACGCGCCTTTTGCTGTAGTTTGTCCCGGCGGCGGATTTTCGTATGTCGGCTCGTTGCACGAAGGGTTTCCTTTGGCGCAAAGGATAAGTCAACTGGGACTTAATGCTTTTGTCATACGATACCGTATCGGAAGCGAGCAGTATGCCACCGAAGATTTGGCGGCGGCAGTTACGTATATTATTCAAAATGCCGCAAGTTTAGGCGTAAGCACAAAGGATTATTCCCTTTGGGGCGGGTCG
>JAISDB010000101.1 GCA_031265155.1 Prevotellaceae bacterium
TGTTACTTTTGCCTTAACGCAAAAGTAACCAACCGAAGCGTAAGCGAAGCTCGCGAACACCAAATAAAAATAAAAACAGCGTGAGCAAAAAGTCAAGAGCAGCCGACGCTATACGCCAACTCCGATTTACGGCTGTGACTTGTGGGAACGCCGCCTGCTCAACGTTCTATTAATTTTTCTGCATGTTGATTAATGGAAAAATTTACCTGTACGCAAGAACAAAAGTTGATTAGCAAATAAAACCAGCATAGACTTCGCAGGCGGGGAACCCGCTCGGCGAAGAAGGCGTTAAAACGGAATTCCGTCAAGCGCAGCGAGACATTAATTCCGTTAGCCGTCGAGCCATTAGCGGGTCGCCGAGAAGTATAAGCCTTGATTTTTTGCTTCTTTTGCATCAAGACAAAAGAAGAGAAAATAAGATTTTATTTGCAGGGTTTTAATCAATATAGACATAAAACCCTGCAATTTTTTTATCTGATTTTCATTTATAATTGTTTATTAATAAATGATTTGTTCCTCTTTTTAAGGAGCATTAATACAGTCAGCCGTTAAAGAACTGAACAGAAATTACCGTTTATAATCCCAGTTTGCTTTTTATATTTTCAGGAATTGCATTTTTATTTATCAAAATGTTAATGGTTTTGTAACGAACATAATTTTCGGAAACATAGAAAAATCCTGCATATTCGCTGCTGTCCGTTCCCCATGAGTTTTTTACCTTGTAAAATTTTGCGCCATTCTGGTCTTTTGCGATTCCTACGATAAGCATTCCGTGATCGTCGGTAGTTTCGTAATTATCAAATGCTTCCTGTCGTAATTCCTGAGTTATGTGGAGTTCGGCAACAGGCTTGTCGAGTTTCAGGATTTCGGCTTCACGTTCCGTTTTGCTTAAAGTTTCCCAATGTTCGCGGTCGGTTCCGCTGCTGCTGTTTACTTCCAAATCGGGTACAACGGCAACGCCTTTGCGATATTGAAATCCACGCTCGCTGACATCCGAACCCCATGCAACGGTGTAACCTTTTTCTATGCTGTTGTCGATAATTTCGACAAACTCGTCAACAGGTACGTTGTAATTCATTCCCCAGATATAATTATCGGGAATTTCGATAATAAAAGATTTGTAGAACGGGTGATGTGTAAAGGATGTTATTTCTATGTAATCATCGAAATTCAATCCTAACGACTGTGCAAATGATCTCGGCGTGTACGATGTTCCTTTGTATGTAAACTGCTCGGGGTATTTGCCGTAATAAGCGTCGAGAATGCCATCGAATCCTTTTTTCCACGCTTTGGTAAGTTTGCGTCCTTTTATTACAGCATCGATATAAGCTTTTGCTACGAGGTCGAGTTCGCTGTGGTCATGTATGGTTCCGCCGTAGTTTATTCCGCTGTAAATTTCTTCGGGAACAATCCCTGCGTTGCGCAATGTTTCCATAACATCTTCAAACGAACCGCCGCCTGCAAAATTTATTGTTCCGTGAAGACGAACGTACTTGTCCGCCTTTTTTTCATAGTTGTCGCGCGAAACAAACATTTCCGACAAATCATATTCGCCTTTTCCCAATCGCAACAATTCGGATTCGATGAATGATAATCCCGAAAAGCTCCAGCAGGTACCCGAACGGCTTTGATTTTTTACGGGAGTGTACT
Organism: Prevotellaceae bacterium; assembly: GCA_031265155.1. Taxonomy (GTDB): domain Bacteria; phylum Bacteroidota; class Bacteroidia; order Bacteroidales; family UBA932; genus JAIRKV01. Next base: position 1,651 of record JAISDB010000101.1, read on the forward strand.
CTAATTCCTTTACTGTTGTAAACTTATAGCCTGTTGCAGGTTTTTTTTCTTCGGCTTTTTTCCCCTGTGCCGAAACGCTTAATGATATTGCCATTACGATGGCTGTAAATAATATTTTTTTCATTTTAATTTAGTATGTTTGATTTAACCGCAAATATAGCAAAGTTTTTGCAAATCATGCAAATTATATCCTTGAAGCGGGAAAATTTTACGGAAAGATACATAACGAGAGCAAAGCAAATAATGCTTCAAAGGTAAGGTAGCCTCATTAGAAAATTATGAGAAATAAAAAATAATACGAGAGATACAAATTTTAACGATATAGCAGTTCGCCTCTGATGCAACAGAGGCTGCCTGAAATAAGGGCAGCCTCACATTAGCAACATCATTTTAACCGCTGTTCCTGTTTATCCGTTTCTCATTTTTTCTTTTGCTTTTTTTATTTGCTGCTTCAATGCTTCTACGCACTGTCGGGTAGCGTCTTCAAATGTTTTGCATTTTCGTTCGGCAAACAAATCGTTGCCGGGTATCACTACTCTGATTTCAACTTTTTTGTTTTCCGGTTCTGTGGAATTTCCTAATTTCAGCGTCACGCCGTACTTTACAATTCCATCGAAAAACTTGTCTAATTTCTCTACTTTTTTTGTTACAAAATCGAGCAGCTTCCTGTCTGCATCGAATTTAATTGATTGAATTACTACTTTCATGTCTTTACCATTTTACTGTGTTAAACATTTTTTACTATCAGGATATATATCCTTTTATTTATATTCATTAATTTAATCATCCGCTTATTTTCGCGGATGCGTTTTATTATGTATCCGTTTCAAATCTTCGAAAGTTGTATGCGTATAAATTTGCGTAGCGGCAAGGCTTGAATGTCCCAATATGGCTTTTATGGAATTTAAATCGGCGCCGTTGTTCAGCATGTGAGTTGCAAAAGTATGACGCAGCACATGAGGACTTTTTTTTCCTGTAAATCCTGCCACTGTAAGCTCATGTTTGATTAGCCTGTAAACAAAATTAGGGTACATTTTTTCTCCCTTATTCGTCAAAAAAACATATTCATTGTCGTTTTTGACGTTTGTCTCGTTGCGCTTGTCTGTCAGTTGCCGCAACAGTACAGTGAGATTGCGAGTAAGAGGAATTAAACGTTCTTTTCTGCCTTTTCCCATTACTTTTATACAGTCGTCCGATATGTCTTTTATTTTAATATTTATAAGTTCTTCGCGGCGGATACCTGTTGCGTACAGCAGTTCTATTATTGTCCGGTCGCGTATTGCAGAATAATTGTCTTTTATATCGGCGGTAATATCAAGGTAAGCATTCAATCGTTTTTCTTCCAGAAATACGGGAAGCCGTTTTTCCCCTTTCGGCGATTTTATTTTGTTTACAGGATTTACATCAATGATTCTCTCTCTAATCATATATTTGAAAAATCCGTTTAATGCCGATAATTTACGGTTTACTGTTCGCGGGCTGTGATTTTCGTCTATCAGCCCAAGTATCCAGTTACGGATTTCGGATGGCTTGATTTCGCCGATATTTTCTACAGATATGTTAAAATCTATCCTGTCAAAAAATTTACACAGGTCAGACCTGTACGCTTCAACTGTTTTGGGTGAATAACGTTTTTCCGATTCCAAATATTTTAAATACATATCTAACATAGCCCAAATATACGACAAAAGAGTGAATTTTGAAACTAAACCCACTCTTTTTTGTGTTAAATATTTTTATGTATTTAATCTTCTGCTTGTTGTATCTGCTGGACATATACGGCATGTTTAATTTCATCCCTACGTCGTACCGATTTTTTGACAAAAGTTTGACGTGAACGCAGTTCTCTGACAACGCCTGTCTTATCGAATTTGCGTTTGAATTTTTTTAATGCTCTTTCGATATTTTCGCCTTCTTTTATTGGAATTATTATCATTGCACAACACACCTCCTTCTTATTTCGGGCAGCAAAGGTATGTTTTTTTTACATATCCGCATAAAAAACCACATTTTTTTTCAAAAAATTTTCATGATATACAATGAAACCGTTACGGCTATTTGTGTTTTGTGCAGAAATTTAATCGAACAATTTATTGAAATCATCGATGTTTAAATTTATTTCTTCGAGTTTTAACGTTGTTTTCAGATATTCAAAAACTTTATTGTCTATAACTTTTTTTGCAATATCGCGCATTCCCCGCTCGCTGTTTGTTAAACGCTGCGCAAAATTTTCCAACTGTTCGTCGGGCAGATTTTTCATGCCATAGTGCATCAGCTGATTTCGGGCTGTTTCCATAGCAGCTGCTTTTATATCCGCTTCTTCGACTTTAATATCGTTTTCTTTTGCAATATCGGTGCTAATAATCTGCCAACTCAAATCTCTCAAAAAGAAATCAAAATCACTGTCAATCTGCTCGGCTGTAAATTTATTTTCATTAACAAGTAAAAGCCATTTTTTTAAAAATGTTTCAGGAAACTTTAAATCGGCTTTTTCTATAAGCGTTTTGCGTACATCTTCAGCGAATTTATAATTGCTGCTTTCTTCATAGGATTTTTCCATTTCGGCGGTTACTTTTTGCATAAATTCTTCTTCGCTTTTTATGCTGTCCTTGCCGTAAGCCGCATCAAAAAGTTCCTGATTTATATCTGCTTTTTTACTGGTTCTTATTTTTATTACAGTAATGTTAAATTCAGGGTTTATTTTTTCCAGTTCTTCTTTCTTAATTCTTAATAAAGAGGCTTTCTGTTCATCTTTATCATAGATATCATTTATATTAATCGCAACCGTTTCACCGACCTTTATTCCTAAAAGGCGCGATTTCTGTTCCTTATTTTCAATTAATGCCATTGATATAAAAGCATCTTCGACTTTCAGCGCATTTTCACCATCCTGATCAAGATTAACTCTGACAATATCGTTTTCGCCCGCTGTTTCGGCGTCTTCAAATTTTCCATAATTCATGCGCATACGGTCAATATAATCGGTTTTATCTTCGTCGCTTATGGTGATATTATAAAACGGGACCTCTACTGTCGGGTCTGCTTTGAATTCATATTTTGGAGCATAACCTATTTCATAAACAAATTCAAAATCGTTTTGATTATCCCAGTCTATGCTTTTTTGCTCATCATCGCAGGGTATGGGTTCGCCAACCAGATCAAGTTTTTCCGTTTCAAGATATTTTTCAAGCGATTCCATAATTAACTTGTTGATTTCTTCAATCAAAATTGAACGACCGTACATTTTTTGAATTAAGGACACTGGCGCCATTCCCGGACGAAATCCTTTGATTTCGGCTTTGCGGCGATGTGCATTCAAGGATTTTCTAACGGCTTCTTCATAATCGGATTTTACTATTTGCACTTTAAGTAAAGCGCCAAGTTCATCGATATTCTGTTTTATAATGTCCATATTTGCTATATTTATTATTGACTTCTTGTAAAAAGGCAGAAGTGAAATTTAATATCTTCTGCCTTCAACTTTGTGCGGGCAAAGGGACTCGAACCCCCACGCCTTACGGCACCAGATCCTAAGTCTGGCGCGGCTACCAATTACGCCATGCCCGCATTTGAGGCAGCAAAGGTACAAATAATTTGGAAACAACAATATATGCACGGTAATATTTTTTGTTTCAAGTGTATTAAAACATGGAAAATCAAAACATATCAGGCAAAACTCAGGTTGATACTTTACGGCTGTAAAAATTAAAAAAACAGTTTTATTTTCACTATCGTGACATGAAGTTTATTTATTGTTTATTCAATGTCCTGTGAATAATATTGCATCGTTTTACTGACAGTTTTTTTCTTGAAAACCATAATATAAAGATTCCATGTAATTTTTCCGCAAAGTATTCCGAAAAATGCCCCGCAAAGCACATCTCCGAAAAAATGTACGCCAAGATAAATGCGCGAATAGCTGTAAACAAATGCCCATAAAAAAATCATTATGGAAACGTACCTGTTTCGCAGGCTCGCATGAACAAACGTTGCTACCGTAAAACCTGTTGCCGCATGAGATGACATAAAACTAAACGATTCTTCACAATATCCTTTTACGAGATGTATGACATTCTGTAATTCTGCCGTATTGCACGGACGCAAACGCCCAACGGACGGTTTGATAATTGTGGCAATCATAACGACGACAGCAACTGTTGCAAGCGCCAAAAGCAAAACATCTTTCCAGCACTGCTGCTTCTTAACCGCAACAAATGCAAGAATGACGATTGCATAAATCACGCACGAACAGTATAAATGCGTTACGTAAAACATTAAGGAATCAAGCATTCCGCAATGCAGCCCGTTTATAAACATGCTTATTTCAGCATCAATATTTTCAATCAAATCAAGCATTTTTTAATGATATAAAATTACATAAACACAATTATTCCAATATTTGCGCTTAACTGTTGTTTTTAATAAATTTTTATTTGTTCAATTCGTTCCAGAGTAAATCTTTCAGTTCGGTAATACCTTTGCCTGCAACCGATGAAATAAATATGCACGGAATATCGGGCAGATTGTTTCTTAATTCGGCTGTAAGCTCACTGTCGAGCATGTCGCTTTTGGTTATTGCAAGCGCTCGTTTCTTATCAAGCAGTTCGGGATTATACTGCTTCAATTCGTTTATCAGGATTTTATATTCACTGTTAATATCGTCGCTGTCGGCAGGAATCATAAAAAGCAGCATCGAATTGCGTTCAATGTGTCGCAAAAAGCGCAAACCAAGACCTTTGCCCTCATGCGCACCTTCAATAATTCCGGGAATATCTGCCATCACAAACGATTTTCCATCGCGGTATGATACTATTCCCAAATTGGGTTCGAGAGTGGTAAAGGCATAGTCGGCAATTTTAGGCTTTGCCGCCGATATTACCGACAGCAGTGTTGATTTTCCTGCATTCGGAAATCCGACCAAGCCTACATCTGCCAGCAGTTTAAGTTCGAGTATATACCATCCTTCCGTGCCTGCTTCGCCCGGCTGAGCGTAGCGTGGAGTCCGGTTTGTAGCCGATTTGAAAAATGCATTTCCCATTCCGCCGCGTCCGCCTTTAAGCAATATTTTTTGTTCGCCATCTTCTGTTATTTCGCATAGCGTTTCCAGTGTTTCCGCATTTTTTGCGACAGTTCCAAGCGGAACATCAATAATTATATCCTTCCCGTTTGCACCTGTACTCAAGGCGCCGCTTCCGTTTTCGCCGTTTTCGGCAATGACGTGCCGTTGAAAACGTAAATGTATCAGCGTCCAGTATTGTTTGTTACCTTGCAGGATGATATTACCGCCGTTGCCACCGTTGCCGCCGTCGGGTCCGCCTTTTGCAACATATTTTTCTCGATGCAAATGTACCGAACCGCTACCGCCGTTACCCGAACGCAAAAACATTTTTACATAATCTACAAAATTGGATTGTGGCATAAATTCAATATTAAACAGTTTCTAAACAGACAAACCTGTTGTTTGCCGGAACAAAATTACATGATTTTTTTGAATTACAATATAAAAAAGAGGCTGCCTTATTTTTAAGACAGCCTCCAGTTGTGTATATATGTTATATTTATTTTGGAAGGCCAGCTTCTTGTTTTGATTTGTTTAACTGTGTTTCTGTAACAATTTGTTGTTTCATTTCAACTTCCTTTTGCTTATTCTGTGTTTTTTCCGTATTTTCTTCAATCTTTTTTAAGATTTTTTCCTTGTCTTTTTGCAGCGATACGGCATCATCCTGCAGGTTTCGCAATTCTTTTTCAGCTTTTTTCAAGTCTTCAACGTTTTTATCAAGCAGAATTGTAGTAACATGCAGCTCAACATAAGGCTCCAGTCTGTTTTCAAATTTCTGCACATTTTTGATTATCTGATCGTCAGTTCCGGATGTACAAAATTGACCATCTTGCAACGAAACAAGTATATACACTTTGGCTGCATTCTTGTTTTGCTTGTTTTTATCAACTTTTGTGTAAATAGTCATTGTTTCACTGCCGAATTCCATAAATTTCACATTTTTGTATTCCGTAAAACCTTTTGAAGCGCTTTTGCCTTTCAATCCGCCTGCCGAAAAACGCTTTTCAAGGGCTTTTTCAATTTCATCCGCCTTATACGGTAAATCAATCGCCACAGCATTTTGATAACCCGTTTTGCTCATCTCAACTGTTGTTTCGTACGACTGCGCTCTGCCCGCACAAAGCGCTGAAACTAAAATCGCACTTGTTATTATTAACTTTTTCATACTTTGTAATTTGTTTATATATTAACTTTATTAATTATTATGTTCTTATTTTTAAGAACAATTATCGTGCCAAATTTTCATCAATTTCAATTGTTATTATTTTTTTTCATACATTATCGAATTAATGTTAAAATTATATTTATCTTATTTTTATTTCAACAATATTTTGCACCTTTGTGTTTACAAAGTTAATTAAGTTTTAATTTTTATAAAATAAATTATGAAAAAAGCGAAAATTTTTATTACTGCCGGTATAGTTGTTCTTATCATGAATTCATGTATAGGCTCATTTAAACTAACAAATCAACTTATTGACTGGAACAAAGATGTAGGGAGCAAATTTGCAAACGAAGTTATATTTGTTGCCTTTCATATTATTCCGATTTACGAATTTTGTTATTTGGCAGACTGGCTGGTTCTTAATTCTGTAGAATTTTGGAAAGACGACAACTCATTAGCCTTGAAAAGCGGCGATATTAAAGAATTTGAGCACGATGGCGTTTTTTACACGGTTACCAGAAAGCGCAATAAACTTCGTATTGAGCAAACCGATAATAAAAATGTATATGCAGAACTTTCATACGACAGGATTAAAAAATCGTGGCGTGTGAAAAATGACAGTTACAATCAGGAAATAATGCGTTTTCTGGATGACAGTAAAATCGAAGTTTATTTCCCAAACAATAAAAAGCAGGTATTCGATATCAGCGAAAAAGGAGCTGAGGAACTGCGCGAAATTGTAAGTAATGATATTCCGTTAAAATGACATGGCGAATTTGTTTTGTCAGGCATGAAACTTGACTGTATTTGATGCGATAAGATTTTGTTTTTCAATGATTTTGAAAATTATTTTAATAGGTATCGGAGGCGGAGCGGGAAGCATATTCAGGTATTTGACATCCGAGCTTTTGGCAAAATACTTTCAATCTGCTTTCCCGATAGCAACATTTATAATAAACTTTACAGGATGTTTATTTACAGGATTATTGTTAGGTTTTTTTGAGCAGCAAACTGTAAATAATAATTTGAAATTTTTGTTTATAACTGGTTTCTGTGGCGGCTATACGACATTTTCTGCGTTTGCGGCAGAAAACATGAATTTGTTTCAATCCGAAAATTCAACAACTGCTTTTCTTTATATTCTGTCAAGCGCTCTTGTGTGTATTACGGCTGTTTGGGCAGGTTTTATAATATCGCAGTTTATTTTTAATGTCAGATAACAGCCAGCTGCAAACAAAAAAGACAGATATGGTGAAACATTTCGTTTTCCGCCTAGCACCTGTCAACAATAATAAAAATGATTACTGAACCCATGCCGTAACATCTTCAAGGCTTGGATTTTTAAGTCCGAGTTTATGCTTTTTATTCATTCCGCAAACATCGTTGAAAAGTTTTGCGGGTGATATTTTTTTAACGGATTCTACCGTAACATATCCCATTTTTTGAAGAACTTCAACCCATTCCACAGGTATTCCTGCCTGCGTATATGCTTCTGGCGCATCCTTCACAGTTTTCCTTTCGGGACGCATTTGCGGAAAAAACAGCACATCCTGTATTGACGCCGAATCTGTCATCAGCATTGTAAGCCTGTCTATGCCAATTCCCATGCCCGATGTCGGCGGCATTCCATATTCGAGAGCGCGTACAAAATCGCTGTCGATAAACATTGCTTCATTGTCGCCTTTTTCGGAAAGCGCCAGCTGATCCTGAAACCGTTTCAGCTGGTCTACAGGATCGTTGAGTTCGGAATATGCATTGCACAATTCTTTTCCGTTAACCATAAGCTCGAAACGTTCGGTAAGGTTTTTGTTTGAACGGTGTAATTTTGTAAGCGGCGACATTTCTACAGGATAATCCATAATAAACGCAGGCTGAATATACGATGATTCGCATTTTTCTCCAAAAATTTCATCTATCAGTTTTCCTTTTCCCATTGTTTCGTCAACCTCGATGTTTAACTTTTCGCATACTTCACGCAACTGGTTTTCGTTCATTTCCGAAATGTCAAATCCTGTATGCTCTTTTATTGCATCAAGCATTGTGATTCGACGAAACGGACGCTTAAAGTCAATAATATTTTCTCCTGACCTGACTTTTGTTGTGCCGTGCAATGCGATAGCTACGCGCTCTATCATTTCCTCCGTAAAGTCCATCATCCAAAAATAATCTTTGTAGGCAACATAAATTTCCATCACCGTAAATTCCGGATTATGACTGCGATCCATGCCTTCGTTACGAAAATCTTTTGCAAATTCGTAAACGCCGTTAAATCCGCCGACAATCAGGCGTTTCAGATACAGTTCGTTTGCAATTCTCAAATACAGCGGAATATCCAAGGCGTTGTGATGCGTTACGAAAGGACGCGCTGCCGCGCCACCTGGAATGGATTGCAGGATTGGCGTTTCCACTTCAAGGTATCCGCGCTCGTTGAACATTTCGCGCAGCGTATTTATTATTTTTGTTCGCCTGATAAATGTATTGCGCACCTGCGGATTTACAATCAAATCGACATATCGCTGGCGATAACGCTGTTCGGCATCGGTAAAAGCATCAAAAAGCTGTCCATCTTTTTCTTTTACCACAGGCAGCACTTTCAGCGATTTGCTGAGCAGTGTTATCTCGCGCGTATGAATCGACAGTTCGCCTGTTTGAGTAACAAATGCAAATCCTTTAATGCCAACAATATCGCCAATGTCCATAAGTCGCTTAAACACGGCATTATACATTGTTTTGTCATCATGCGGACAAATATCATCACGTTTTATATATACCTGAATCTTGCCTTTTTCATCCTGAATTTCAAAAAATGAAGCGTTGCCCATAATGCGCCTCGACATTATGCGACCTGCAATGCAAACATCCTGAAAATTGCCTTTTTCCGACGAAAACTCTTTATGTATCTGTTCCGTATCGGTATTTACGGGATACAAAGCGGCAGGATAAGGATTTATTCCGAGCGCCTCCAGTTCTTTAAGCGCATTACGCCTTAATGCTTCCTGTTCACTGAATTCAATGTTACTCATATTTATTGACGTATTTTTATTAAAATCACACAAAGGTAAAAAAAGTTTTAATGCCGCACGGCGTTAAATTATCAGTTTATTAAAGTGTAACTTATAAATTCTTATGAAAATTTTCACCAAAATACTATCCGTCTTCGTGTAAATCAAATTTTTCATGTACATTTGTAATAAATATATTATCTAAATTATTTATAGTTATTCGGTAACAATTATACTGTTAGTTTAATTTTTTATGGCAAAACAAAAAAAGAAGAAAAAAAGCGATTCAGCGAATTTCCTGTACGATGAAAGATTTAAATTCATTGCCGGTGTTGCATCCATGCTGATAGCAGTATTTTTGATGTTTTCAATCGTATCTCATTTTTTTTCATGGAAAAATGATCAGAATATGTTAAATGATACCGATTCAGCAATACAGAATATTGAAAATACAGGCGGCAGTTCGGGATTTCAAATAGCAAACGTTATCGTTGATGAAGGTTTTGGATTTGCTGCTGTAGGAATACCGTTTTTTATTGCAATAATAGGTTTGCGACTGTTTGAAATACGCGGAATATCGTTTTACAAAACCTTGTTTATAACCGTATTAAGTACAATTAATGTTTCTATTACATTAGGATTTATCGACAGTATGCTGAATACAAGAATCCTTACCAGTGGAATGGGCGGAGCGCACGGGCATTTCGTAAGCGAATGGCTGAAAACAAATATCGGAATTGCAGGCAGTGTTCTTCTATTGGTTTTTGTATTTGTGGTACTTGCAATTTTTATAAGTAAACATACTATTTCGAGACTCAAACAAATGTTTATCATGTTTGCAAAATTATTCAAGCATAATAAAAACAGTAATATTCCGTTTGAAAAAGATAAGGAGAAAATATATCAGCTTTCTGCTGAAAAGGACGAAAATGATGATTTGGACGAAAACGAAAATGATCATACTGATACGGAAGACAGGAAAAGTATTAAAATAAAACATGTGCCTCCAGCTGATATTGAAATAAATAAGCCCAAAGAAGATGAATTTTTGAATCCCGAAGAAATCCCGAATACTCTTTACGATCCTACACTTGACCTGTCGTCATACAAGCTTCCTCCTGTAGATTTGCTCGACGATTATGCAGGTAAGGGCGGCGGCGAAATGACAACCGAAGAACTGGAACGTAACAAAAACAAAATTGTTGAAACTCTGTCACATTATAAAATAGGAATAAAACGTATAATTGCCACGCCCGGACCTACGGTAACGCTTTATGAAATAGTTCCCAGCGAAGGAATACGAATTGCTACAATCAAACGTCTCGAAGATGATATTGCGTTAAGCCTGTCGGCATTAAGCTGCAGGATTATTGCTCCTATTCCGGGAAAAGGAACGGTAGGTATTGAAATACCCAATGAAAATCCTGCAATAGTACCGATGAAATCGCTGATCTGTTCCAAAAAATTTCAGGAATCGCGCTTCGAATTACCTGTTGTAATGGGAAAAACAATATCAAACGAAACATTTACGTTTGACCTTTGCAAAATGCCGCACCTGCTTGTTGCAGGAGCAACGGGACAGGGCAAATCGGTAGGTTTGAATGCAATAATAACTTCGCTGCTTTACAAAAAGCATCCATCGCAACTGAAATTTGTCATGGTTGACCCGAAGAAAGTCGAACTTACGCTGTATTCAAAGCTCGAACATCATTTTTTGGCAAAAATGCCCGACGCCGAAGAAGCGGTAATCACCGAAAATCAAAAAGTAATACATACGCTCAAGTCGCTGTGCATAGAAATGGACAGCCGTTATGCATTACTCAAAGAAGCTCAACTGCGAAACATCAAAGAATACAACGATAAGTTTATAAACCGGAAACTTAATCCAAACAGAGGACATAAATTTTTGCCCTATATAGTTGTCATTATCGATGAGTTTGCCGACCTGATAATGACAGCCGGACGCGAAGTTGAAGAACCCATAGCGCGCCTTGCTCAGTTAGCGCGTGCAATTGGGATACATCTTGTAATTGCAACCCAGCGTCCTACAACAAATATTATTACAGGCTTGATTAAAGCCAATTTTCCTGCCCGTATCGCTTTTCGCGTTACAATGATGATAGATTCGCGTACAATTTTAGATCAGCCGGGAGCAAATCAGCTTGTAGGACGCGGCGATATGCTTATTTCCACAGGCAGCGAACTTACCCGTTTGCAATGCGCTTTAATCGAAACGGATGAAGTTGAAAAGGTAACAACCTACATTAGCCGGCAGCAAGGATATCCTACAGCTTTTGAACTTCCTGAATATACAGGTGAAGATAATGATAAAATAGCCGATATAGATACCGGCGACCTTGACAAGCTGTTTGAAGAGGCAGCACGAATTATAGTTGCCGCTCAGCAAGGCTCAACATCGCTTATCCAGCGCAAGCTTGCGCTCGGCTACAATCGCGCAGGACGAATAATGGATCAGCTTGAAGCAACAGGTATTGTAGGTCCGTATGAAGGCAGCAAGGCTCGACAGGTATTGATAACGGATTTGACTTCGCTCGACAATATTTTGGCTGATTTAAGAAACAGATAAAACGAGCCTTTAATTTGCAAAACATTTATTCAGGACAACAGGCTCTGTTTAGGACAATAGAAGATTTAAAGATTGAGAAGCTGTTTTGAATTCAGGATTATTTTAGTTATTATTTATGTTGTTCGAACTATAAACTCATTTAAACTTTTAATATATAAATTATATTTTAAGATTACCCAAATAATGATTATCTTTGTGGTGGTAAACATTTAAGGGCAACAGATTTATGGGATGCAAGGTAAAACAACTTAAAAATTACACAACCGAACA
>JAISDB010000193.1 GCA_031265155.1 Prevotellaceae bacterium
AAACGGAATTCCGTCAAGCGAAGCGAGACATTAATTCCGTTAGCCGTCGAGCCGTTAGCGGGTCGCCGAGAAGGCTCGCCTTGATTTTTTGCTTCTTTTGCATCAAGGCAAAAGAAGAGGAAATAAGATTTTTTAATATTTTGCAAAGTTTCATGTCTGTATTGATTTAAACCCTGCAATTTTTTCCTCTGATTTTTATTCATAATTATTTATTAATAAATGATTTGTACCCTTTTTAAGGAGCGACTAATTATTATCTCAAATAAACAAATTTGTTACTTAATTATTTGCCGAGTATAGTATAATAAGCTATTTATAATCCTTTCAAGGAACAACTAATCATTTTCTTTTCAGCGGTAATACTTCAATCCAGTAGCCATCGGGGTCGGATATGAAGTACAAGCCCATTTTTTCGTTTTCGTAACAGATGCAACCCGCTTCCCTGTGAAATTTACGCACTTCATCGTAATCGCCGTCCACGCGAATGCAAAGATGAAACTCGCAATCGCCCAAGCCGTACGGTTCCATGCGGTCGCGCAGCCACGTCAGTTCCAGCAAAAAACCGGAATTATACCTGTCGCGTAAAAACACAATGATAAAAGAGTCATCATCGGCTACCGTGCGCTTACATTCGGTAAGACCGAGATATTTTTCATAAAACGCTATACTGCGTTCAAGATTTAACACATTGAAATTGTAATGATCGAATTTTCCTTTTATTTCCATAATCAAAATATCATAATTATTTATTGATGTTACGCACAATCGGTCAGAGGCACACAGTCCTTTCAGGCAATGCGGCTTTATCTGCCCTGCGTAACATGAGTTATTTATTACATCGCAAAAATATAAAAAACAAATCAAATTACTTGTATTTTGTAAAGAAAATATATCTTTGTAAAAAAATATAAACTAATTAAAAATTATTAAAAGCATGAAAAAGTCATTTTTACTGTTAAGCGTGTTGATTTGCATGTCGTGCGCAGGTCAGGAAAAGAAAAGCGCTGACACGCAAAACGCGGAATTAAAAAACATTAACGACATGAATTTTGAAGAATTGTTTACAGGCATTTCGGCAGAAGAAATCAGCGACAATATATTCAGGCTGGTTGGCAAAGACATTACCGTGATTACCTCCGGAAACGAATCGAATTTTAATTCAATGGCTGCGAGCTGGGGCGGAGCAGGGATTTTGTTTAACAAGCCTGCGTCATGGTGCATGTTGCGTGCAAACCGCTATACGCTCGAAATCATAAAAAGGGAACATACCTATACCCTGTCGTATTTTCCCGACGAGTACAGGGAACAGGTTCTGTTTTTCGGAAGCAAAAGCGGACGCAATACGGATAAGATGAAAGAAACAACGCTTACGCCTGTTCAAACTCCCGATGGAAATACAACTTACAGGGAAGCGCGTCTGGTACTGGAATGTAAACTGATTGAAGTTACAACGGTACATCCCGATGATTTTACAAATCAGGAAAACAGGGATTTTATACTTGACGGCTTCAACGAAGCCAAAGAATATCATAAGCTGGTTTTTGGCGAGATTACCGGCGTATGGATAAAAAAAGATTTATAACCGGTTTGATGTAAAATCGACAGGTATATTCGAGTTATGTGTAATAGCGCCGAGCGAGAGATAAGAAAGATGTTTTTTCTGTTACTTTTGCCTTGACGCAAATTAACCAACCGAAGCGTAAGCGAAGCTCGCGAACACCAATAGAAAATAAAAACAGCGTGAGCAAAAAGTCAAGAGCAGCCGACGCTATACGGTAACTCCGATTTACGACTGTGACTTGTGGGAACGCCGCCTGCTCAACGTACTATTAATTTTTCTGCATGTTGAGCAGTTGAAAAATTTACCGACATGCAAGAACAGAAGTTGATTAGCAAATAAAAACGGCATAGACTTCGACTTTCGGGAAGCTGCCTTTTCCTTTCGGGAAGCTACCTTTTTACTTCGGGAAGCTGCCTTTTTCTTTCGGGCAGATGCCTTTTTGCTTCGGGCAGTTGCCTTTTCCTTTCGGGCAGTTGCCTTTTCCTTTCGGGCAGTTGCCTTTTTGCTTCGGGCAGATGCCTTTTCGCTTCGGGCAGATGCCTTTTCGCTTCGGGAAGCTGCCTTTTTACTTCGGGCAGTTGCCTTTTTGCTTCGGGAAGCTGCCTTTTTGCTTCGGGCAGTTGCCTTTTTGCTTCGGGAAGCTGCCTTTTCCTTTCGGGAAGATACCTGTTTTTAACATCCCATCCCAATGGATACAAAGTTTTTGTGATAAACTTTCGTGCTTTTTGCAATAAAAAAGTGGGAAATGACTGTTTTCAGGAAAAAAAGTATATCTTTGCGAAAAAAAGTTTAACTATTTAAATTTTAAAAAAGATGGCAACAAAAACGTATGCACAGACAATTAGCGATGCCACAGTGATGGTAAAAGGTATTCGCGACAATCAGGAAGTACTGGCGAAACGGCAAATAGACACGGTTTTTGCCGATTCCCTGCAAGCCGATATCGACACGGCTGTTACCCTTAACAACGAACAGGAATCGCTCAAAGCCAAACTCAAGGAAAAAACCGAGCAGCTTGACGCCATGATGGCGAGCCTGATAAAGAAAGCCGGCGGAGCGCGCAAAATCATCAAAGTGGATATGCCGCAATCGTCGTGGCGCGAATTTGGAATCAACGACAGGCGGTAATCGTGTTTCGCCGGTAGAAAAGAAATAAAAAGGCAGCCGTCAAAAACGTCGTAAACAGCCGGAATGTCAGGCGACATTGCGCTTGGAAATTTTCGGAAATATTATTAGTTATGTATAATTATATTTTGGAGGAATACAAATGCGTTTATTAGGAACAATGGTAATAGTTTTTTTTTCATTAACAATATTAAGTTGTGCAACTGGTTCTACAATTGTTACTGGGACTGTCAGGCCAGCTATAAACCCAACTGAAGTAAAAATTTATTTGGAACCACCTTTTCAATATGAAGTTATTGGTATAGTGGAATCGTCCAGCGATGTAGAGTTTTCTTCGCAATCAGCACAGGATAGGGCAATAAATAAGTTAAAAAAACAAGCGGCAAAAATTGGAGCAAATGGAATAATTTTGACTAATGTAGCAACTCAACCAACCGGCTCTGCAGGGTTT
The DNA here is from genome assembly GCA_031265155.1 of Prevotellaceae bacterium. GTDB lineage: Bacteria > Bacteroidota > Bacteroidia > Bacteroidales > UBA932 > JAIRKV01. The sequence goes on from JAISDB010000193.1 coordinate 3,138, forward strand.
TATTCTGGTGGTTTTTTTTATGCAGATAATGAAGAAAAAAAAGTGGCACAAGGGCGAGCAATTTATGTAATAAAGGAGAAAAAAGAGCCGGAATAATAAAATGTTATATAAAAATCAAGTGCAACTTCGCATAACAATGCAGTATACGCCCCTGCTCGGCGCAAGTCGGAGCCTGCGCCGAGCTGAGGGAATAAATCAAAAATTATTAAACAGTTTGAGGTAAAGCGTTAACAAAAAATATCACGAAAATGAAACGAAAAATTTTAATCGGTTTAATGCTTATTGCGACATTCGGTCTTGGTTTTGCATTAAAAACAATCACAACAAGCAATAACGATAATATGAAAAAAGTAACAGGAATAGGTGGCATTTTCTTCAAATGCAAAGACCCGAAAAAGATGACCGAATGGTATCAAAAACATTTAGGCTTGGAAACAAATCAATACGGTGCAACTTTTGAATGGTATGAAGACGGCGAAAAAACAAAAAAGGCACAAACACAATGGACACCTTTTCCGGAAGACACCAAATATTTTGGTTCTACCGGGCAGGATTATATGATTAATTACCGGGTTGAAAACCTGGAAAAGCTTGTTGAAGAGCTGAAAAAAGAAGGGGTAAAAATTGTTGACGGCATTGAAACATTCGACTACGGAAAATTTGTGCACATTCTTGATGCCGAAGGAAATCAAGTACAATTATGGGAAGCTGTCGACTAATGAAAATTACCCGCCAAAACGTCGCATACAGCCGGAACGTTATGCGACATAGGGGCTAAAATTTTGTGAAATATTATGAAAATATATTGACAAAATAATAAAAAAACTATATGTTTAATAATATGTTGTTTATATTTTTTATGTCATTATTCAATGATCCCTATATACATAGTTACAAAATAAATAATGATACAATAGT
>JAISDB010000111.1 GCA_031265155.1 Prevotellaceae bacterium
GTTGTACCAGTATTCCAAATCCTTTTCAGCCTCATCTTTAAATAGAAATTCCATACTTCTGCAAATCTACTTTTTTTGACTTTTGTTTTTCAGCGCGTTTTATTTTTGCCACAAATTCATTGTCATACGGCATTTCTTCAATATCAACGCCTATTTTTTCAAAAAAAGGAGCAAGCGCTTTGCCGTATTTTTTCAAGTCAATACGCGCAATACTTGCAGCGCCGTTACTGTCTCTCTCTATTATTATTCCTGTTGTTGCCATATATTTAAATTTTACCGTTAAAAATAACATTACAAAGTTACAATAAAAAATGTAATTACATTTCATGTCTTTGCAAAAAATGTAATTACAAAAAAATCCTGCATTTTTTTGCAGGATTTGAAATTATGAAAATTTTCGTAAAGATAATAAAAAATGTAAATGTAATTACAAAAAACAAATAGTAAATAAAAAATAATTTACCTGTCGTTGTAATGTCCGTATGCAGAAACAACAAGTATTCTTATACTTGCTTCAAAAATAGCATATATAATTCTATGACGGTTTGAGATTCTGCGCGAATAATATCCTGCAAAATCATATTTAAGTTTTTCAGGATTACCTGTGCCTGATGTCGGATGCTCTCTCATCTCTATCAATAATTTCTCTAACTTTTTAAAAGCATTAGGCTCCGATTTTTTCAATAATGCTATATCATCTTTTGCCTGTGGCGTAAAGTCAATATTATAAATCATAACGAGTCAAGAAAACTTAATAATTCTTCTTTACTGTTGGTTTTTATTACCTTGCCTTCTTTTGCCTGTTCCAACGATTTATTTATTCGGGCGAGCAATTCCGATGTGAAATATCGCTGATAATCCTTATCATTTATTATAGGTGTTATTACATACGATTTGTTTTGCCCTCTGCGAATTACAATTTGAGCGCCTTTATCCGACAAATCAAAATATGTTTTTTGATTTGCTCTGAACTCTCTTCCTGTTATTTCTATTATTTTTTCCATATCAAAAGATTATTTGTGTACACGAAATTGTACGCAAAAGTAATAAAAATTTTTTAAATAAACAAGAAAATATCTATCAAAAAAAATGTAATTGCACAATAAAAAATTATTTAATCATCCATTTAAAGCAGGGGTTAAATTCGTTGTGCATTGCAATTGATTTATAACCTGACTGTTTCAAAAACAAGGTCAACATATATTTATCTATGGTTGCCGTGGGGAAAATATCCTGTACTGTTTTGGCTATTTCATCGGTTGTAAAGAACCGTATGGCTTCGCTGATATCAGCTGCAGGAGGATACGCTGAGTAAAACATCTCAAAAGCTTCGGCTGCAAAAGCATCATTCTGCTTACGCATTTCATCTGTTTTGTTGTTATCGGGCGCGGGATTGTTGTTTTTCTTTTTCATAAAAAGCCTCCAAGTTTTTACCTACATATCGTATCAACGACACAGCCCGCATGTTGCCATACGGGCAAACTTGGAGGCTACACCTCCGTCGTTGATTATGCAGGTTCTGCAAAATTAGTAATTTTTATGATAATATATCAATTCCCGACAATTTAAATATCATCGTCCAGCCTGTTGAGTTGTTAAATTCGCGTGCAAACCATGGCGTTATTTCAGAAGGGAATTTGAGCCGGCTGACAAAGCAGTCGCTTTTGTCGCGTATGAGTTCTGTGCGGATTTTTCTGATAATGTTTAGCAGGCTGTCGGCAAGTATTACTTCATCGGCTAAATCTACCGTTTCGATGTTTAGCGGCTTTGCAACTGTTACGGCAAGGTGCAGTTCATCGGTTTTCACTTTTTTATCGTTTTCGGTGGTCGCAAAGTTTCCATAATCAATAAAAAGATATATTCCATGCACACTGTTAATGCGTTTGGTTACGCTTGTTTCGTTTACGCCAAACACATAATCGTCAATTTCGGGAAAATTGCTTTCGGCAGGTAAGGCAGCGCAAAACGATTTTAAATTACTGTACAGATTTCCCTTTCCTGCCGAAAAATTACGCATAACGCCTTCGCATCCCACAAATCGGGCAAAATATTTGAAAATATCGAGAAGAATAAACTGAGTGTTCATGTTAGATTATTTTATTGATTTGAGCAAATGAAAGTCCTGTTTTTTCGGCAATCTCCTGTTTTTTAATTTTCATATCTCTTAACGTTTTTACCGAATCGATAATGTTTTTTATCATTAAATCGAAAAATGCAGTAACAGTCATTTTTTCCATGTCGGTTAATGATCCGTAGCCGGCAGATGAGAGCGAATAAATGCAGTCGGACAAACCGAGCGAAAATTTATTGCTGTCTTTTGTCGGTTTACGATTCCAGAGGATTGCATATTTTGTTCGTGTCGCCAAAAACGACTGAATAGCCTGAAAGCAAATAAAAATTGCCTGTTTGGTTACAGAATCCAATTTTGCGGCGGTTTTTGCAAATTCGATGCTGTCGTCCTCATTCCGGCGATATAAAGCAGCAACCATCATATCAAGATATGACATGTCGCGCGATTCGATATATTTGCCATACAGCAAATTAGCATCTACGTATTGCACTGCCGTGAGTGTTGTATGGATAATATCGCCTTGCAGTTCAAAAGTGTATCCTCTGTATTTTTTGCCGTCGATTTTGATTTCGGGAAGAATATTTTTTGAAAAAACGAAATCGGGAAGCGTAGTTCGCTTAAGTTTTTTTACATATCTTACTTCGGAAGTTTCGGGCAAATCCGAAGGCAGTGTTTTTTCGAGTTGCGCCTGCAGATCCGTATAAATTTCACTTAATGCGCCTTCGGGATACTGATATTTGAACATAAAATTAAGAGTTCGCGTGATGCGATATATATTTTCGTGAAACCGTTCACGATTACGTTTTATAATGTGCCGGGGATTAATTTTAGCAATATTCAAAAAATATGCGATGCGAACTTCCTGCGCGCTCAGATTGCCAGCCATAAATTCAAGCAGTAACCTGATAAGCATTAAGAACTGTTCGGGATTGAGTTCTTCCCATTGATTAGGATAATGATATTTTTTTTGAATGGTTATCATCGCATGAAATAGTATTTTTTGCTTTCGGAGTTTGGATTGTTGATATCGCCTTCGGCAAAGGTTTTGTGCGCTTTTTGAAATTCTATCTCAACATTATCAAGATAATCATTCGTTTTGTCGTTAAGATAGTCGAAAAGCCGCTGTTTGTAATCACCGGCATTTGCATATTTCGTGTATTCGTGATTTATGTCGTGGCGCAATGATTTAGGAAGTTCGGATACTTCAAACTGCATCACGGCGCGAGCAATAACACGATAGGCAATTAAATATTTCAAGGCTTCGCGCAAACCTGTCTTTGTACTTAAATCTGTTATAGTTATTCGCTTCGGAATAAATTTAAGACTTTCTTCACGAATCAAAAATACGATTTTTGAGAAAAAATAAGCCGATTTGTCTATTGCATAATAATTATCGAAATCGTTTTGGTTTGAAAAAACTAAATTTTGACGCGATGCGTAACATTCGCCTGTTTTCCATTCTTGAGAATCCTGCCTGTCAAAAGCGCCAATCAGGGCATTGATGAACGACCATGCATTTGATATGTATTTGTCTTTCATTTCAATTTCCTGATATCGGTAATTTTTGTCGCGTCCTTTAAAAATAAACGGAGATTGCTCGTAAACAGTGTAATTTGCCAATGCACCCTGAGCATACTGCTGTAAGTCAGCCGAATCAATAGCGGCATCCAGAAATGTTTCGCCGATTACATTGGCAACACGTAAATATGCATTCTGAAAAGCAGCCGTTAACGATTCCAGCGCCATACTGGAGGGAACGTCAGGAGCATATTTTTGTAAAATATTTATTCCTGTCGGAAATGTCTGTTCAATATTTTTCATAGTTATACATTATTATTTTGCATTCTGTCGCCTGGCGAAGTATTTTCCAAACGCTGAACATTATTAAGCGATAAAATTCCAATCCGAATACCTTCTGCGTGTTCTTTCGGAAAATTCAATTTAAGAGCAAACTGTATGGCATCAAGCACAACCGATTCGGCAGTGTAAAGCGTTGCAATGTAAACCATGTAGTTGTAAAATACATTCGCACCCGAATTGCTTGTTACTCCATCCTTACTTATATTGCTTAAACTTGCATCAACTCCTTTTGATGACAACAGCACTTCGTCCGCGCGCTTATCGTAATCTATAAGCGTTGAGATAAATTCTTTATATTTCAACGGAACATCTTCGATGCGCCATGACAACTCTTTGCCATCTTCACCCGGAGTACTGTATGAAAAATATGCCTTGCCCTGATTTTTAGCGCCTGACAAATATTGTGTAAATTTATCTATTTCACTGTCAACATATTTATTCATAATGTCTTCCGAATAATTAACTCCAATGTCAATTCCGTTTACTTTTATCAAGTCTTTATTACTTTCCTGACGTTCGGCATTTGCAGAGCATAATTCTTCTAACCAAACCCTTTTTTTATCTACCCAAGCGTAAGGAATTATGACATGAAGTTTAACCGATAATGAATTTTCGTAAAAAGAATTAATGTAACTCGGAGTGAGATTAGCCCCTTTCAACCAGTCCTCAATACCACGAAAATATTTGTTATATGCATATATATCTTCGCCAAATGATGGATTTCGATTGTACGATATTGAAACTCCAAACGCATTAGGATTAGAATAGTCAAATTGTGGATATACTTTAAGTGTTTTTTTATTTAAATTATCCCAATTGCCAATCAGAACATAATTAAAGTCAGCGTCATCGTAATTTCCATAATCAATATCTTTTGTAGAAGCAAAACGGCAACGGGTAGGATTGACAGTTTCAAGTCCGGCAACAGGCAGGATGCCGCCGATCCGTCGAGACTTATACATTCGCCATTTGTTCCAAATTCCTTCCATATAATAAAAATCACGAATTGCTTTATTAATGTATATATCTATACCATCGGCGATACCATTCTCACGCCAACTGTCTAACCATTGGTTAATAGTCGGTACGGATAATGGTATACGCACAGGTTTGTTTTCCTGTACTTCATGTTTATACAGGTAATATCCCTGTCCATACAGGAAGCGTACCTGTTTTTCTATAAGTTCAGGTAAAAGCCTGTTCTTACCTATTATATCACGTACTCGGTTTGGTTCTCTATTGTCAGGTCCAAACGATAATACGTTATACCTATCCACTTTGAATATCTCAGGCATTATTGCTTGAGTACTCTTTGTCCTGCCATCAATTATAGAATCAATACTGCTGTCGGAACAAAGTTTGAAACTGATACATGTTCCATTTCCTGATGCAATACCATATTGGCTACCATATCTTTTAACATCTAAGTCCATATTAGTTTTAAGAGTTTAAAATTATCAGAAGAAAAAGCTACAAAACGAATTAGCACCTTGTAACAGGTTTTAGGATTACCGACAGAATCTTCAAATAAAAAATAATTATCGCTGTCTATTTCCCATTTGTCTTGAGGAAGAGGCAAACGAGTTCTGCAACCGGTATATATTCTCAGTTCTGCCGAAGCCTCTCCTTTGGTTAAGCTGCACGGATAAAAAGATATATTGAAACTGCCATTAGGGAGCTTCGATATATCTTCCATTCGCCGTATAGCTTCGTGTCCATTTATTTCCATAACACAAATATAATAGCATACCGGTTCGTTGTAATAGACAATTCAAAATGCAATGCAGAGCAACATCGAATTTAAATTTCAATTATTCTTTTCAAAACATTGAAATATACTGAAAAAACAAAAAGGAATTAAATCGTTTTAAAAATCAGATGTTTGTCATATTTCCGCTATTATTTTATTTTGCAAAGCATATCAGAAAATTAGCGGCGCGTTCTTTGGATTTTCCGTTTTTTTTACAGTTATTGCTTCTGTGAGAATATTTTGCTAATAATTAATATTTTAGAAATAATTTTGTTATCAAAAAAAGAGAAACAATACTAAAATACACTATGAACATTTTAAAATTTGTTACATGGATTTAGAAGTGTTTTGATTGGAGTTTGTATTGTTGGATTTGCGTCTGATTTTAAAACGCTCGTACAGTCCAAAAACCATATACATCAAAGAGGAAGCAATTTGAGGAGATTGTGTTGCCTGTAATTGAAACGGCAATTTGACTTCGGATGATTTGTCAAGTTGTTTGACGCCATCGGTGTTTTTGAGAGGTGAACGGTTGATAGATGATATGAGGTTCTTACATTCATTGGCACAAATGCGGATGCGCGGAGTGTAGCGTTCGCTTTCGGATAATAAGACTTCCCAGAGGTCGTAATGCTCATAGTGGAATATGGTGCGCTGGCGCTCGCTTTTGAGAAGTACGCGCCAACCGCGTTTTTCCAGTTCGGTTTTGAGGCGTTGAGCATCGGTTTCGCGTTGTTTTTTGAATGATTTGTCCTGATTGGCTGCGCGGTCGTAATAGAGTATGATGCGTTTATTTTTTGCGTTACAAAAAAATAAGGTAAATTCCTGTGCCATATCGGACTGGTCGCGCGGGGTATATACGTGGAAGTCTTTGATTATGCGCAATTCGTTTTTCGGACGATATTCCTGTGCGACTGTTATTGATGAAAAGCTACCGGGGTCGTAGCCTAAAATAAGCGGACGTGTATTGTCGTAGTATTTCAAGTATTCGGCTGTAAGGGTGAATGTGTCGGCAATATTAAATTTTTCGATGCTGTCGTAGATATATGAATCGGTGAAGGTGTGGATGGCTTCGTTGAAGAGGGCAAAAAACATGTTTGCAACTTTGGCTTCGCGAATGCCGCAGATAGCGGCAAGGAATTCATCTTCGCTGAGCGTTTTTGTCATATTGATAAAGAAGCGCAAGCCCAATACGTCTTTGTTGACAAAGCTTGATGCCCGTATGTAGTGAACGGCTTTGGCGCGCTGCCTGTTAAGAACGGGCTGCCATCGGTTGATAACTCTTTGATTTTTTTCCATATCCTTACCTTTCAATATTGCTATTTTGGCTTTTTCGATGTGCAGGGCGGTGTTAATAATGTCGGTAATTAAGGAGCGGTCGACAGCTTTTTCATATTCGAAAAACCAGTCATCTTCATTGGCGCTTAAGCGGGCAGTGTCGGAAACTCCTGTAAGTCCCTGATAGTATGGGCTTGGATTGATATTGCCGCGCAATCCTATGCGGAGAGCGGGAAATATGCGGCTTTTGAGTTTATCGCCTTTGTTGTGTTTCATTTCTTCCATAAATGCGTGAACGATGTTGCCTCCGGCGATGCTGTCGTGCCTGTCGGTTGACAGTGGGCGTATGATGTGTCCTGTAGAAAAGATTATGCAATGTTCAGGGTCTTCTATTTTGTATCGTGGCTGTGCAAAATGTTTCGGCAAGTCTTTTTTTCCTACGACATAATGTATATCTTCGTTCATTATGGGTTGCCGGTTTTCGCCACGCGGACTGCGATAGTAGAGTAAGAGGTTAGGAACTATATTTGACAGAAGTGCAATGTAGGTTGTATGTGCCAAAACGGATGTTTCGCGGGGAATGTCGAAGGCTACCCTGACGGTTCGGGGTCCGATAATGCCTTCGGTTTTACCGCCTCCGCGTCCCATTTCGACAATTAATATATTTGCATCTACGAGATTGGCTTCGATTTGCGTTTTGTTCATATACATTTCGGTAATCTCGCTGTATTTTTCGGTGAGTTCGAGGAGTGTGGCAAGGTTATCCATCGTTTTGTTCTTCAAAGTCTATGTCCTGAATGTTTGCATCTTTTCGCAGGCGTTGCTTATTGTCATCGGCAGTGTTCAACCCATCGATTAACTTTAGATATTGCCCTTCTTCATCCTTGCGTGCTATATCGTACATTTTGCGTGATTCGAATCCAAGATCTTCTGGTTTGAGTTCGGCTGTAATAATGAAAACAGGGGCTTTAATCATATCGGGATTAATGGCGGCAGATGCGCGTGTACGCAGTTCGTGGGCTTTGTCGAAATTGCGTTTGGCGGCGTCGAGTTTATCGGCTGCAATGCAGATTTTGGCAAGGTCTTCGTATTTGTCGGCGTAGTAATTGTCCCATACGGATTGCGAAACAGCCATATCGAGATAGAAAAAGCTTAATGCATCATATATCCGGCTTTTGGCAGTGTGAAAATTGAGCAATGGAAATTCGAGGCGTAATTTTTGAGCGGCTCGTGTAATGTTGCTTTCGAATCGGAGTACACGCGCCGATGCGTCTATTTGGAGTATGAACTCTTTGAGTTCGGCAGAAATAGCTTCGGACTGTCCGGTAACGCGAAAATCTTCGATAATTTCGGGTGATAATGTGTTTATTTGTTCCAAGTATGTCATACTATTCCAAATAATTGTTTTTTGAGATTATCAACAGTTTCGGTTTTACGGCGCGTTTGCAAAACCATAGCGGCATCGGTATCGCCGCGTTCTGCATTTTTGGCAAGTTGGGCATCGATGTTATACTTGCCTATTGCCTGTACCTGTTTGTAATAAACAGCGACGTCGCTGCCGTCGTCGGTAAAAGCAACGAGGAGGGTTCGGCGCTGCTCGTCGATATAGCCGAGCAAGTCGGCAATACGTTCGGGAGAGTAATTTAATGCTCCGAAATTCCTTATTTTTATCAGTGTTGCAGAATCCATGCTGCAAAGGTAATATTGCAATGTGTTCAGTAATAGACAGAATTAGTTGAAAGTTTATAAAGTTGTAAATTAGTTGTTAGCTTTGTTTATTCTGTCTTCGGCTAACTTTACGTAATTTTCGTTTAGCTCTATTCCTATATAATTTCGTCCTGACTGTTTTGCGACAAGAGCGGTAGTTCCCGCACCCATGAACGGGTCGAGTATTATTCAAGATATTCCAGAAATGTTATTTTTTAAAATAAAGAATAAAATTGTACTTTTGCAAAAAGATATTTTGTAAAAAATGAAAACAGCAACAACAGTAGAACAACAAATAGAAATGCTAAAAAGCAGGGAAATGCGTATTGATATAAACGAAGATAAAGCCAAAGAAATTCTTGGTGACATTGGTTATTTTCGTTTAGGTTTCTATTGTTTTCCTTTTGAGACAAGCTATCCGGATAAAAAGCATAGAACGCACCAATACAAGCAAAATTCGCAATTTTCTGATGTTGTTGCATTATATTATCTTGATTCCGACTTACGCAAAATACTTTCAATTTGTCTTAACAGAGTAGAGATAAATTTCCGCACTAATATCATATATACTGTTTCCAATCAGTATCTTGATAGCAATACATGGTTTATTGACCCCACTGTAATGGAAAAAACATTTATTGAAGATTTTGATAAGGAACATTATACGGATAAATTTCGTCGCAATCCGATTATTCAACGCCATCACAACAAACACATTAACGACAAATATGCGCCAGCATGGAAAACTTTGGAATTTTTTACTTTCGGGACAATGGTAAATTTGTATAAGAATTTAAAAGACAAATCATTGAGACTGAGAATAGCAGCAAAATACGGTATTCGCAATGATAAAGTTTTGGAGAATTATTTTAATACGCTTGTTGAGATACGAAATATTTGTGCCCACAATGCAGTATTATTCGATCATAATCTTTACAGAGAATTGAAAAATGGACCCGCATTTAAAATCACATCCGGAAATGGCTATCAAATATTTCCGGCTATAAAAGTTATTTGGTTTATACTAAATTCTATTTCTCAAAACAGAGCCAATGACCTGAAGAACGAAATAATATCACTTTTCGATAAATACAATGACAATGAATCAATTCATTATATTATAGAGAATTGCACAGGATACAAAAATAATTTTTGAAAATTATTTGGATATTTTAAAAAAAGGATGTATCTTTGTAACCTAAAATAGTGCCGAGGCTAACAAGCATAGTTCTCAACACTTAAAAAGGGAAAGAAACCTGTTACTCGAAAGAGGCAACAGGTTTCGTCTTTTTATTTTATTGAATCTCAATAAAACCTATTTTTTGTCTTTCCACTTGTGTAAGTTGGTATACATCATAAATTATTACATCATTTCAATCATTAAAAGACAAATAAATCAACAAATTAGAATTAATGACTGTCAAATATATATCCCGTAATTCATTATCACCTGCCGCTTCAGTTCATCGCGCTTTGCCCTGTACTCTGCACGGCTCATACATTTTTCGATGAAAAGTTTGCGCAGAATCTCAAGCGAAAAATGAGCAATCCCGTATTCAACGGTAGAAGCGCATGTAAACAGGCTTCTGTATCTGAAGTGCGCTCTGAATACGTACCTCTGCCCGCGTTTCCAAAACTTTACCCGCCTCAACTGCGGATAATTCTGCTTTACCAAAGCTATAAACTCTCTGCACATTTCCTGTGCAGCAATGCCCGTTTCGTGAGCCGACGCCAATGTAATGTTACTCTGCTTCGCATTACTCTGATTTTGATTGTTGAACATATAATTTAAAATAAAGTATCCGCCTGTCCTGCTGTTCAACAATCAGAGATTAGTTTGTGCGCCATTAC
>JAISDB010000112.1 GCA_031265155.1 Prevotellaceae bacterium
GTAATGGCGCACAAACTAATCTCTGATTGTTGAACAGCAGGACAGGCGGATACTTTATTTTAAATTATATGTTCAACAATCAAAATCAGAGTAATGCGAAGCAGAGTAACATTACATTGACGTCGGCTCACGAAACGGGCATTGCAGCACAGGAAATGTGCAGAGAGTTTATTGCTTTGGTAAAGCAGAATTATCCGCAATTGAAGCGGGTAAGGTTTTGGAAACGCGGGCAGAGGTACGTATTCAGGGCGCACTTCAGATACAGAAGCCTGTTTACATGCGCTTCTACCGTTGAATACGGGATTGCTCATTTTTCGCTTGAGATTCTGCGCAAACTTTTCATCGAAAGATGTATGAGCCGTGGAGAGTACATGGCAAAGCGCGATGAACTGAAACGACAGGTGATAATGAATTACGGGATATATATTTGAAAGTCGTCAGTCAATATTTGTTTTTTAAGATTATTTAATAGAAATAATTTGGAAAATGGTAGAAAAAATACTACCTTTGTATCGTAATCAAAAAAACACAAATAAAAATGAAATATTCAGAAGCAGAAAGAAAATTAAAAGCAGCCGGGTGTTACTGGTTCGAAAATGGAGCAAGTCACCCGCTTTGGTTCAGCCCGATAACCAAAAACAAGTTTCCACTGAGTTATCACAGGAGCGAAGAAATAAAACAGGGTACACTAAAATCAATAAGCAAGCTGTCGGGGGTTAAACTCTAATCCCCTTTTTTAAAATAAAAATAAAATAAGAATATGAAAAAAGTAAAAGCATTTATAGAAAGAGGAATTGACGGTACATACGGCGTTTATATTGACTTGGAAGAAAATCGATTGAACTACGGAGTAATAGGCAATGGCAACACGGCAAAAGAAGCTATAAGCGATTTTATGTGCTGTTATGATGATATGAAAAAATCCTTTGAAAAGGATAATCAGCCATTTCAGGAAGTTGAATTTGAGTTCGTATATGATGTTGCCTCGTTTTTGAGTTATTATTCAAAAGTATTTTCAAAAGCAGGATTGGAACGTATAACAGGAATTAATCAAAAGCAGTTGGGGCATTATGCAAGCGGTATTAAACGTCCACGGCCCGATACGATTAAAAGAATTGAAGCATCATTGCATAATCTTGCAAAAGATTTAAATCAAGTGCAATTTAACGGATAGTGTTTTTTGATTACACACTTGATTGTGCCCTGCTATTCGGCAGGGTTTTTTTATTTTAAAATTTGTCCTTTGCGTAAATGTCGTTTTGCGGTATTTTTGAAGCAAAAAGTTTTTATGAAAACAACAATTGTATTTACAGACGACAGACATGCAGACAAACGAGCCGTAATGACAGTTGAAAAGGGCGGACAGATATCGCTGGAGTTTTTTCCCGCCTGCGGCGAAGATGACAGGGAAACATGCAGCTATGCTCATCTTGCGAGGCTGCTGCTTGATACAGTACTCGCAAAAAAACCGTAAACATGGCGACAACGGTAATATCAAAACCCGAAGGATTGTGCCTGTCGGGCAATCTGCCTAAAATTAAAGTGCAGTCGGATGCTCAGGTTCGCGTGCAGCTGCTTGCAGGCGAAAAGACACTGCTCGACGAAACATATACGCCCGACTTCGACAGCCTTGTCTTGCTCGATATTGCCGATGTTGTGATTAACGAACTGACATTTACGGTTCCTGCTGCGAATGTGTTTATACAGCCGGATATAAGAAAAAACTTTGTGCTGAAAATAAACACTACTTCCTATAATTTTACTGCACTGCGTTGCGGAATAAGGGATTTCGGCGACACTGCGACTAATTTTCTGACAAAAAATTTTCTTACATGGCAGCCGCGCGAGAAAAAAATAACGCGAAACCAGCCCGAATTTCTGACATACCACGCCACGCAGGCATCTTTCCTGTTCATTACCGCGTATTACGAAACCGGGATGAAGCTGGGTATAGGCTCGGTGGCGATGACTGCCGGCAATGTCTATACCGTGAACATAGGCAGCATGCTAAAATCTCTGCCGAAGACGCTTGTTGCAGTCGAAGCGGTTGTTTATGCAACGGGCTTTCCGTCAAACAAAATCAGCAAATATCAATATTATTCGATTGCAGAGGAGTTGCCTGATGACAGGTATTTCCTGTTTGAAAATTCGCTCGGAGGCATTGATACGGTTCGCTGCACCGGCGAAATAAAATCGGAGCCTGAATTTACGCGCGAGGCGGCGCTCATGGGCGATACGGAACTGACTTTTTTCACCGAAAAAAAAGACGCTGTAACGCAAAACACCGGTAATATAAAACGAAGCGAAGCCGCATGGCTGCACGACTTTTTCATTTCGAAAAAAACATATGTTCTCACCGAAAATAAATTGAAATCTGTTGTGATTGACAGCATTACAGCCGAAGCATCATCAAAAGAGGATTTGCGTTCGTTTGAGTTCACGTACCGCCCTGCCGAAACGTCCGACTATCTGATTATTTATGAAAGGTTGACGGAATACACATCGGCAGCTTATGCAAATGCTGTCTGCCAGCGGATTGATGAAGTAATAACGTTCACATCGGCATCTTATGCAAATCCGGTTTGCCAAAAAATTGAGCAGACAATAACTTATACAAGCGCCGGATGGACTAACCCCGTGTGTCAGATGACAGACGATTCGATAACTTATACAGGCGCGGAATGGATAAGCCCGATATGCCAGCTGGAGGAAATAACGGCGGAAAGTATTCTGCTTACAATAAATCTTAAAAAGCATCCGCTGCTTTCAAACAGCATATTGATTACATGGGCATTCAAAAATGAATCCATTTTGCATTTTGAAACTAAAATCCTTTTGCAGTCGGATATTAGGACACGCAGCGGGATGCTTACAGGATTTCAAACAATAGAGATAAACTTTATTGCAGCCGCACCATCGGGAACAGCGGTGCAAACTGTCCAGGATATAGACATGTTCATAGCAGATGGCACACAGCTGATTAAAATGGATCCCAATGAAATAGACGGGCAGCCGATAAATGTAATAATAACATTAAACTAAATAAATATAAAAGATTATGGCAGAAGTAAATACAGGAAAGGCGTTTTTTACTGAAATAGAGATAATAAAAAACACGAACGGAACAGAAACGACGATAACGGAAAGCGTATTGCAGGCTTTTGGCGTATTTGAAGAAACAGCGGAAGAGGATTTTGCGATGCTGAGCGAAACGGCAGCAACAGAGCGTTATACAGCGTTCAAGACTTTTTTGAATAACAAATATCCGGGCTTGGATATAGAGAGTATACTGCAGGGCGATGGTCCTATAATAGAAGATTTGGACATGTGTCCGATTTAAGCAATTGACAATTAACAATTAACAATTGATAATTAATAAAATGAAAATCAATAAAATAGAAAACGACAGCAAAAACATTCTTGTGAATGATGCCGTGATGCCGGCTTTGTTTGTGGCAACGGCAATCGGCGATTTGGTGCGGATAGTTTCGACGCAGCGACTCGTTCAGGGAATAAGCTCGCATGGCATTCATTATTCGCTAATCGAGATTAACGGTGAAGCGTGCGAATCGGCAAACGATGCGGTGCGGAAACTCAATGCCTTTATCGGCTCTTTTAAGACGGGCGGCGGCGGCGTAAGTCCCGAAGATCTGAACAACCTTAACAACAAGGATGTAGCGATTTATGACAATGGCGAGTTCAAGTACGTAACGCTCAAGGACTTGGATAAGGACTATCACGGTCTTGCTGCGGATACATACGTTGACCAGAAGATACTTGAAGC
>JAISDB010000137.1 GCA_031265155.1 Prevotellaceae bacterium
GAATCTTTCAACTCAAAAATCAAATCGTTCAGGGCAGAACTCAGGGGAGTTCTTGATATTCCTTTTTTTCTTTTCCGGCTATCAAAGCTCTATACCTAAACACAGGGTTTTGCAGGTGAGCCCAAACGATACGCGACTTGGGCTGGCTTGATTTTTCTGCGAGAATGTTACGCAGCAAAACCGATCCGACAGGATGATTAAGTATTGATCCTTCTATGTGAAAAATATTATTCCATTTTTTATGTATTTTTGTAAAATATTTTCATGCAGGTAAAAGCAGCAGGGAAACATAAATCAGTATCTTTAATTTTAATAATATCTACCGAATATCAGATAAAATGCAACATAAAATACAAATAACGGTTTCGCCAGAAGAAGCAGGCGATAATGCAACTGTTAAAAGCTTTGCGGCGCAAAGACTGAAAACAGCTATCGACGAAATAACATGCGTACGTATTGAGCGAAAATCAATAGATGCACGCTCACGCGAACCTAAAATAAACTTGTCGCTGAATGTCTTTTGCGGCGAGCAACCGACTCCGTTGAAAGCCAATTTCAATTATCAAAACGTAACGGATAAGCCCGAAGTTTTGATTATAGGTTCGGGACCTGCAGGACTATTTGCGGCTCTTCGCTTGATAGAACTTGGATTGAAGCCTGTAATTCTCGAACGCGGTAAAAATGTCAGCGAACGCAAAAAAGACATTGCAACAATAATCCGCACAAAAACAATAAACAGTGAATCAAACTATTGTTACGGAGAAGGCGGAGCGGGAACTTTTTCGGATGGAAAATTATATACCCGTTCCAACAAGCGAGGTAATGTTTTCGGCATACTTCAGCGTTTTCATTTTCACGGAGCGCAAGACGAAATTCTTTATGAATCGCATCCTCACATAGGCACGGACAGGCTGCCTGAAATTGTGAGACACATGAGCAGGACGATTATTGAATGTGGAGGTGAAATTTATTTCGACAATAAGGTTGATGACATAACAGTATCGAATAAAAAAGTATCGGGAGTGAAATGTGCAAACGGAAATGTTTATAAGGCAAATACTGTAGTACTTGCAACAGGACATTCGGCACGCGACATATATGAGCTGCTAAACAGAAAAAATATAAAAATCGAAGCTAAGAACTTTGCCGTCGGCGTGCGTGTAGAGCATCCTCAATCGCTGATAGATTCAATACAGTATCACTGTCGGGCATCAAGAAAATTTTTACCTGCGGCAAGCTATGCGCTGACTGCGCAGGCGCAGGGACGAGGCGTATATTCGTTTTGCATGTGTCCGGGAGGATATATTGTTCCGGCGTCAACATCCGACAGCGAAACGGTTGTAAACG
Source organism: Prevotellaceae bacterium (assembly GCA_031265155.1). Lineage (GTDB taxonomy): Bacteria > Bacteroidota > Bacteroidia > Bacteroidales > UBA932 > JAIRKV01. The sequence goes on from JAISDB010000137.1 coordinate 1,348, forward strand.
GAATGTCGTCGTCGCGCAGGCATACGGCATTCGCAAACTCCGGAATTGTGGTTGAAACACGAATTGAAGACTTGAAAAAATTTGAACAGTATAAAAATCTTTGCGGGCTGAAATTTCAGCAGCAAATTGAAAAAGCGGCATTTGAAAATGGAGGCGGCGGACAAATTGCTCCGGCACAGCGCTTAACGGATTTTGTAAATTCAAAATATTCGTCATCCCTGCCCGACAGTTCGTATCTTATCGGACTGAAAACTTCGGCGCTGCACGAATGGCTGCCCGGTATGACTGCAAAGCGCCTGCAGGAAGCATTTCGGATTTTCGATAAAAAAATGCACGGATTCCTCACCGGCGAAGCATTAATAACAGGTGTAGAATCACGCTCGTCTTCGCCTGTCCGTATTTTGCGAAACGAAAACCTGCAGCATGTAGATATCGAAGGGCTGTACGTTTGCGGCGAAGGCGCCGGATACGCGGGCGGAATAACATCATCGGCAATGGATGGCGAAAAGTGCGCAGAAAAAATTGCTGAAAGCCTTCAAAATTAATTATGAATTAAACAGTCAGCTACCGATTAAACAGTATTTTACAGACAAAGGCATTTTTCTGTTTTTTTCAACATTTCTGCACAATCCATAGCATCGAATTTCCGATTGTTGGGAAAGATGGCAGCTTGTTTGGCTCAAATTCAAAATATTTTTGTAAGTTTGTGAAAAAATAAATTACTATGAAAGTTTATACGAAAACAGGGGACGGAGGAACAACCTCTTTAATCGGCGGCACGCGGGTTCCCAAGTTCGATATTCGAGTCGAAGCGTATGGAACGGTTGATGAACTGATTTCATATATTGGACTGATTCGGTCGCAGAAAATTGATTTGTGCATCATTGAGATCCTGCATCAGATTCAAATCAAATTAATGGATATTGCAGCAATTATTGCAAGCGACGAAAAAGCAAAAAAAACGCGAAAGGTTACTGTTGAAGACATTAATATTATCGAAAATGAAATCGACAGCTACGATGCGGAACTTGAGCCACTCAAATATTTTGTACTTCCGGGCGGACACAGTATTCCTGCGCTCTGTCATATTACACGATGCATTTGCCGCAGGGCGGAACGCATGATTTTGCGGGTTCACAGCGAAACTCCGGTTTCTCAAAATGTATTGACATACATAAATCGCTTGTCCGATTATTTTTTCGTTCTTGCACGCAAACTGCATAAAAATCTTGACGTTCAGGAGCTTTTTTGGATTACCGATAAATAAATATTAACAATTTTAAAATCAATGTTTGTAAAAATTTCATTAAACATGTTGTTTTAATCAAAATTATTTATATTTTCGCATTCTTAAAACAGGATGTTGAATTGTTAATTAATTGATTATTAAATTTTATATTATGTACTGGACATTAGAACTTGCTTCAAAATTGGAAGATGCGCCCTGGCCGGCGACTAAGGAAGAATTAATTGATTACGCCGTACGCTCCGGCGCTCCGCTGGAAGTTGTTGAAAATCTTCATGAACTGGAAGATGATGGAGAAATTTATGAAAACATCGATGACATTTGGCCGGATTATCCGAGTAAAGATGATTTCTTTTTTAATGAAGATGAATATTGATTTTTAAAAATTACCGTAGAGATGGAAGACCTTATCGGGCCTTCTGTCTTGTTATATACAGACAATATATGAAATAAATCCTGATATGCATATAATAGAACTTGAGAATATGGAATTTTTTGCTCACCACGGCTGCTTTGGCGAAGAGCAAATTACGGGAAGTAAGTTTATTGTCGATCTGAAAATCATTACCGACGAATCGCTGTCGGAAATCACGGATAATATTGATGATGCCGTTAACTATCAAATCTTGTATAATATTGTTTGCAGAGAAATGAAACAGACATCGCACCTGCTCGAAAATGTTTGCAGACGCATAATTGACGCCATTTGTACGGAAACGGAAAACATAAAAAGCATAACCGTAAAAATCAGCAAGCAAAATCCTCCAATGGGTGGAAAAACAGGCTGTGCAAGCGTTACAATACAACGATAGACTGTAAAAACGGATGCGTAATATTAAATTAAAGCCGTACTTGCAGGTTTTTATTGTAAAATTTGAAGTCTTATAATTTACGGTAGCCGACTAAGCCTGACTTTTATTATTACAAACTTTATATTTACTTTTGCAGCATGAAATAAAATATGAAATTCAAACTACAGAATACCGACAGCAAAACAAAGGCGCGGGCAGGAATAATTACAACAGACCACGGAGATATTGAAACGCCGATATTCATGCCCGTAGGAACTGCAGGCAGCATAAAAGGCGTATTTCACCGCGACCTTGTAAGCGAAGTTCACGCTCAGATAATTCTCGGAAATACTTATCATTTGTATTTGCGCCCAACTACAGCAATACTCGAAAAAGCGGGCGGATTGCATAAGTTTGTTTCGTGGAACAAGCCAATACTTACCGACAGCGGCGGTTTTCAGGTTTTTTCGCTGGCGGCAAATCGAAAGCTTACGGAACAGGGCTGTGAATTTCGGTCGCATATCGATGGTTCAAAGCACTTCTTTACGCCCGAATCGGTAATTGATATTCAGCGGGTAATCGGAGCTGATATTATTATGGCGTTTGACGAATGTCCGCCGGGAACGGCATCTTACGAGTATGCCGAAAAATCGTTGAAGCTCACTCAAAAATGGCTCGAAAGGTGTATAAAGCAGTTTAACGTCAGCCAGCCGAAATACGGTTATGGTCAGGTATTATTTCCTGTTGTTCAGGGGTGCGTGTACAGGGATTTGCGTTTGCGTTCCGCAGAACATGCAATAGCGCAAAATTGCGAAGGTTATGCAATCGGAGGACTTGCTGTTGGCGAGCCAACCGAACAAATGTATGAAATGGTCGATTACGTTTCCGATATCCTTCCTGCCGACAAGCCGCGTTATCTTATGGGAGTCGGAACGCCTGCAAACATTCTCGAAAACATTGCGCTTGGCGTGGACATGTTCGACTGCGTAATGCCTACGCGCAACGGACGCAATGGAATGCTGTTTACAGGCGAAGGTATCATAAACATAAAAAATCAAAAATGGAATGATGACTTTTCTCCGATAGATGTCAATGGCACGGCATTTGTCGATACCGTTTACAGCAAAGCCTACCTGCGGCATTTGTTTGTTGCGGGCGAAATGCTTGGAGCGCAAATAGCAAGCATGCACAACATTGCATTTTATTTGCGACTTGCAGCCGAAGCAAGAAAACACATTATTGCAGGCGACTTTCTTGCGTGGAAAAACATAATGATAAATAAAATCACACAGCGGCTGTGATTTTGTAAAATAATTTGCTGTTTATTTTGCAATTATAAAAATAAGGTTCAAGATAACTTTAGCGGCTCTTTTCTAAAGTTTTTGAGTAAAGTTAAGTATAAATTTTGTTTCTGTAGTTGTACCTAAATTTGCACTCTTTTATATGCAAGTAGAACGTATGCTTATGAACGCCCCTGAACCTTGCCAGCCGGACTTTACGTAGAGCATGCAGATGGCGGAATATTGCACCTAATATAAAAGAAAACAACCGAAACAGAAAGAAAGCAAAACGTGGCAGAAAGAGATTTTTCAATAAAGATGTTTACAAAAGAAGGTTTGTCAATGAGCGCGCTTTTGCTCGGCCGGACAGTTTTAGAACGCTTTTAGTCCGATTTGACAAATTAGGTGAATCGTGGATGAATTGGCATTATCTATCGTTCACATTGATCTTGTTAAAAGCGTTTGTTGATAATCCAACAATAAATCTCCTCCAGGTAAATGATTGCACTAAATTCAAAACATCAATATAAAGTAGTTTTGTCAATTACATTACTGTCATAATCTTCATATACTTTCATTAAAAACGGGTAAGCGACGTTTATTTCAAGTTGATTTATATACCCAAGCTGTCTTCGTATATCCTTGTCGGATTCATTTTCAGGATTAAGCAACTTGTTGTAAGGCATTGCTAATTTTTTGATTGGCAATAAAATATTTTCGAGATCTTCGATTGAAGAAATAGAATATTTGTCCAATCATAATTTCTCTGATAGACAGGAATGATAAACTGTGTCTTGTTTGATGATAAAAAATCTTCGACTTTTGTCTCATTTGCTTTCATATACCAATATATTCATGCTTACTATTTCTATATTTTGTATTCGATATTTTCACCGTTTACTTATTGATATGCGATGCAAAGGTATCGATAATTTTTGAATTTTTACAAGAAGTATTTTCAATATTTACTCGCAAAATTATTGAAAAACAAAAGCGACAGTCTTCCGAAAGTCGCTTTGTTATTAATATTTACTTATTTTATCTTCATTTAACAAAAAAATCCGTACAAAAATTTGTACGGATTTTTTAATTCGGTTTAGCAAGTTTATTTTTTCAGATTAAATTTGTCAATAAACCTGTCAAGTACATTTTCCAAATTTGGATAACCTATTTCCTGCAATTCATATCCTACTTTTACACAGGGTTGCTTGATTTTTACAATTCGCTGCAAGTCAATAGGTGTTGCAATAACAACGGAATCACAAGGCGTTGCCGCAATAGTTTTTTCAAGGTCAGCCACCTGCTGTTCGCCGTATCCCATGGCGGGCAAAAGCGTACCGATGTTTGGATACTTTATGAATGTCTCGCTTAATTTGCCAACAGTATATTCGCGCGGGTCGATTAAAGCCAGTGCATTGAATTTTTTCGCCGCAACGGTTCCCGCTCCTATGCGCATTTCTCCGTGAGTAAGTGTAGGTCCGTCTTCAACAACAAGCACGCGCTTTCCCGTAATAAGTTCAGGTTTATCGACGGTAAGATATGATGCCGCATCTATCACCGTAGCTTCGGGATTTATTCGTGCAATATTACTGCGCACGATATTAATATCTTCGAGCGTTGCCGAATCTATTTTATTTATAACGACAACGTCAGCCATGCGAGCAACAACTTCGCCCGGATAGTACGAAATTTCAGCGCCTGCGCGTAAAGGATCGGCAACGGCAACGGTCAAATCCGACTGATAGAACGAAAAGTCGTTGTTGCCGCCATCCCACAATATTATGTCGCAGCCATCCGGATCTTTTTCTGCTTCGCGAAGAATTGCCTCATAGTCAACACCTGCGTAAATGACATTACGATTTGTAACAACATGAGGCTCGTATTCTTCCATTTCTTCGATAGTACAGTTATGCTTTGCAAGATCGTCAACAGTTGCAAAGCGCTGAACTTTCTGCTTGAGCAAATCACCGTACGGCATTGGATGACGAATAGCCACAACGCGCAAACCCTTTTGTACAAGTATTTCTATAATTCGTCTTGAAGTTTGACTTTTGCCGCAGCCTGTGCGAACCGCACAAACCGAAATTACGGGTTTTGTCGATTTTAATTGTGTGTCTTTTGGTCCGAGCAACATAAAATCTGCTCCGGATGCATTTACTATAGCGCTTATATTCATTACTCTATGGTAAGGTACATCGCTGTACGCAAAAACACAAATGTCAATATCAAGTTCTTTTATTAATTTCGGCAATTCATCTTCAGAAACGATTGGAATGCCGTGAGGATAAAGCTTTCCTGCCAGTTCTTTGGGATATTTACGTCCATCTATGTCGGGAATCTGTGCAGCCGTAAATGCGCGAACATTATAATTTTCATTATCTCTGAAATATGTATTAAAATTGTGAAAGTCGCGTCCTGCCGCGCCGATTATTATTATATTTTTTTTCATTGTTTTAAAGTATAAGAATTATTTAATTTGTTATTTGATTTATTTGTAATTTGATATAAATAATAAACTGTTCGATAATATTTATCGACAAACAACGGGATAATTAGTTGAAAGGCAGCAATTCTGCTATAAATTTTATTCTGAGTCCTATGTTAAAGAGTGCGCTTTTACCTACTGAATACATAATGTGAATTTAATGTTATAAGAATGCAAATTTATAAAATTAGAATAATATTGACAAATTTTTTTTAAAAAATCTGTCTGTATTTTTGTTCATATACTGTTAATAAATAATTCATGTTACGCAGGACAAACGGAGCGCACGAAAGTCCTGCCTTTCAGGCAGTATGATATTGCTGTTTCCTTGACGATGGTCGATGACCATCGGTTATGAAAATTACGTCCCTAAAGGACAGAATGTCAATAGAAAGAAAAAACTAACCAAACCTAACAGGTTTAAAAAACCTGTTAGGTTTAAACTAACCGTATTGCCTGCTGTTTTTCAAGCTGCCGGCAGCGTTCCACGTGAAAATCGCTTGCAGATCAGAAATAAAAAGTAAATTTGCGTAATATTAAATCAATATACATGAAAAAACAGTCCGATTTTCTGGTCATAGGTTCCGGAATTGCAGGTTTAAGCTTTGCGCTTAAGGCGGCAAGGTTCGGAAAAGTTATTTTGCTGTGCAAAACCACGCTCGATGAAGCAAATACAGCCTTTGCTCAGGGCGGAATAGCCTCTGTAACTTACAGTCCCGATAACTTCGACAAGCATGTTTCCGATACGCTAATCGCAGGAGATGGACACTGCAACCGTGCGGCAGTCGAAAAGGTTGTCAGGGAAGCGCCTGCGCAAATTAACGAGCTTATCAGCTGGGGAGTAAATTTTGACAGAAATGCAGATGGAAAGTTCGATTTGCACCGCGAAGGCGGTCATTGCGAGCATCGCATTCTGCATCACAAAGACAATACCGGCTTTGAAATACAGAAAAGTCTGGTGCAGCGCGCAAAAGAAGAACCGAATATCGAAATTCTCGAAAATCATTTTGCCGTTGACATAATAACTCAGCATCATTTGGGAAAAATTGTAACTCATCATACGCCCAATATCGAATGTTACGGCGCTTACGTTATCGACGAAGCAGCAAATACCATTCATACGTTTCTGTCTAAAATAACCATGCTTGCAACAGGCGGCATAGGCAATGTTTATCTTACAACTACCAATCCCGACATTTCTACGGGCGATGGCATTGCAATGGCTCACCGCGCGCGCGCGATAATCGAAGATATGGAATTTGTGCAGTTTCATCCTACGGCGCTGTACAACCCCGGCGAACGCCCGTCGTTTCTTATAACCGAAGCCATGCGCGGCTACGGAGCGGTTTTAAGAACTCAGGATGGCAGCGAATTTATGCAAAAATACGATGAGCGCCGTTCGCTTGCTCCGCGTGATATTGTTTCGCGGGCTATAGACAATGAAATGAAAATACGTGGCGAGTATTTTGTATATTTGGATGTTACCCACAAAAATGCCGAAGAAACAAAAATGCATTTTCCCAATATCTGCAAAAAATGCAGGGAACTGGGAATAGACATAACGAAAGATTATATTCCGGTTTCGCCGACAGAGCATTACCTTTGCGGAGGAATAAAGGCGGATTTGAATGCCCGCACTTCCATAAACCGTTTGTATGCTGCAGGCGAATGTTCGTGTACGGGTTTGCACGGAGGAAACCGCCTGGCATCCAATTCGCTGATTGAAGCCATTGTTTACGCGAATGCTGCGGTGAACGATGCGAAAAACATTTTGCCGGCATTGCAGTACAAGCAGGATATTCCCGACTGGAACGACGAAGGAACTTCGCTCAATGAAGAAATGATACTGATAACGCAAACATTCATGGAAGTTGAACAGATAATGAGTACATACGTGGGAATTGTCCGTTCCGACCTGCGACTGACGCGGGCAATGAGACGGCTCGAAATACTTTTTCGCGAAACCGAAGAACTTTTCGACAGATCGGTTGTTTCGCGCAAGATATGCGAATTAAGAAACGTCATAAGCGTGTCGTACCTTATAATAAAACATGCAATGCAACGCAGGGAAAGCCTGGGCTTGCACTATACTATTGACTATCCTAAAAAACAAGATGAAAACCGGATGAAAAAAATTCAGGGTTTTTAATCAATACAGAAATAAAACTTTGCAAAACTAAATAATGTTTTTCTTTTTCTGTTACTTTTGTGTTAAGGCAAAAGTAACAGAAAAATATCTTTATTATTTCTTATCTCTGAAAAATATACTTTTTAAGGAGCGACTAATCACGCTCCTGCAAACTCAGTATCGAACTGTCGCCATAACTGAGAAATCGGAAATCATTTTTTAGCGCATAATCATAAACTTTGCGCCAATTGCTGCCGATAAATGCGGCAACAAGCAGCAACAGCGTACTTTTGGGCTGGTGAAAATTTGTAATCAGTCGAGTTACTGTTCTTGGCTTGTATTCGGGCAATATCATTATTTGCGTTGCTGCATCCAGCTTGGTTAAACTGTTATCGTCAAGATATTTTATTACTGCTTGCAGCGATTCTTCAACGCTTATTTGCAAGTTGTTTTCATAAGGTTCAAATTGTTGAATGTTAATGTTATGGATGTTTTTATTCTGTTTGATTTTACATCCTGCCCAATACAGGCTTTCGAGCGTGCGAACGCTTGTTGTGCCAACTGCCGTGATGTTTCCAAGATGTCTTATTATTTTCAGGATGCTTGTTTTTTCAACAAAAAAATGTTCACTGTGCATCAAATGCTCATTGGCAAATTCGGTTTTTACGGGCTTGAATGTTCCTGCGCCGACGTGCAAAGTTATTTCATCTGTTTCAATATTTTTCGATTTCAGTGCTTGAATTATATTATCGGTGAAATGAAGTCCTGCCGTTGGAGCAGCAACCGAACCTTCGGGTTTTGAATAAATTGTCTGGTACCGTTCGCTGTCTATTTCCTGCGATTCGCGTTTCAGATAAGGCGGAACAGGTATTTTCCCGCATACATCCATGACTTGAGCAAATGACAGTCCCGATTTCCATGTGAATTTAAGTTTTAGCGACAGTCCGTCAGTGTCGAGTTTTTCAACGCATAATTCATCACGGATACTGTCGCAGACAAATTCTTTTTTCAATGCCTCGCTTTTCCATTTTTTAAGATTTCCAACGGTACAGTTCCAAATACATTCCGATGTTGCTGCAAAATTCTGTTCATAATTGCCCGGCGCAACAGGCTCAAGGCAAAAAACTTCTATTTGTGCGCCTGTAGGCTTATAAAAAAATATTCGTGCGCGAACAACTTTTGTATTATTGAATACAAGCAAGGAATTCGGATTTATAAGATTCGGCAGGCTTGAAAACGGCTGATGACTGATTTTGCCTTTATCGTAAATCAACAGTTTCGATGAATCGCGCTGCTGCAAGGGAAATTTTGCGATACGCTCATCCGGTAATTCGTAATCGAAATCATTTATGCTGATATTGTTCATGTATTTATAATAAGCCTGTTGCGCTACGGATTTGACTTGATTTGTTCAATCAGTCGGAATGGCAGCAGTTACTTATGGCTTTTTTTCTCTGTTTTCCTGCGTTTTATTTCTGTTTTGATTAATGACAGTTCGCGTGTTGTCTGTCCTGCTATTGCCGTGTTTTCTTCGGCGCGACGAATGAGATAGGGCAAAACTTTTTTTACCGGAGCATAAGG
>JAISDB010000172.1 GCA_031265155.1 Prevotellaceae bacterium
CTTAACGGTAAAATTCAACGCTTTATCGCCAATAATTTTAGTATCAGAAATAGAGATTTCTTTATTTATCGATTACAGGTCTATTTTTCTCCGGCACCTCAAAAAAAGATTTAGCCAAAATTTTAATGCCTGCACATATAAATTAATTTTTTTTATAACTTTGTCGGTCAATATTGCATTATACATTAATAAATGGGAAAAAGAAAAGAGAAAATATACAAGATATTAGGGAAAAAATATCATTTTTCCGTTTATAATGATACCGATTACGAGCAGGTTTGGAGAGCGCGACTTTCGGGCTGGCTTGTTTTGAGTATTATTATTCCTGTAATTATAATTGCATTTTTTTTGTTTTTTTTGGTTATTGCCTATACTCCTATTCGCAATCTTATTCCGGGTTATCCCAACAGTACGATACGCCAAAGAATTATAAGCAATGCCGAAAAACTTGATTCGCTCGAAAATGCTGTTGCTTCGTGGGAAGGATATTTCAATTCTATTCAATCGTTTGTTTCGGGAGAAATAGATTCCATCACAAACGAAGATATTAATCTGGATTCTATTATCAACACTGCGCTCGCCGAATATCCCCTGCTGCCCGAAGATTCCGTATTCAGAGGAGAAATTGAACAGGAGGAATTTTCCCGCCTTTCTACAAAAAACAAAAATGTCTTATTTGAAAACATGTATCTGTATCCGCCGTTGAAAGGAGAAACAGTAACACTGTTTGATGCGAATAAAAGGCAGTTTGGCATTGACATTAAAGCAAGTACAAGTCCTATTGTTACGGCTACGTTCGACGGAATGATAATTTTTGCAGGATGGACGCCTAACGATAATTATGTTGTGCAAATTCAGCACGGCAACAACCTCGTATCAATATACAAGGGAAACAGTACTGTGTTTAAGTCTACAGGCGAGCGTGTAAATTCGGGAGAAGCAATAGCTTCGGTAGGAGCGGCAAACGGAGCAAAAGGCAATTACCTGCATTTTGAACTGTGGCAAAACGGCATTCCAATAGACCCGACAATTTATATTCAGTTTTAATGAGAAAAAAACGCATAGCAATACTTGGTTCTACCGGTTCTATCGGCACGCAGGCGCTTGATACTGTACGCGCCCATCACGATAAATTTGTTGCGGAAGTTCTTGTTGCCAACAATAATGCCGAACTGTTGGTACGGCAGGCAATAGAATTTCAGCCGAATGCAGTGATAATTGCAAATGAGCAGAAATACGCTTATGTAAAAGATGCTCTCGCACGGTATCCGATAAAAGTTTTTACAAAGCCCGAATCTGTAGAACAGATAATTTGCGGCGAAAATATTGATACTGTTCTTGCTGCAATAGTAGGGTACGCAGGATTGAAACCTTTGATAAGCGCAATAAAATCAAAAAAAACAATAGCCCTTGCAAATAAGGAAACGCTGGTAGTGGCAGGCGATTTAATCATGAAGCTGGCAGAACAGTATAAAACTCCTGTTATTCCTGTTGATTCCGAACATTCGGCAGTTTTTCAGAGCATTTTAGGCGAACCTAACAAGATAGAAAAAATATTGCTTACAGCTTCCGGCGGACCATTTTTTAATGCCGACAACAAATATATCGAAAATGCAACAAAGACGGATGCGCTGAAACATCCCCGATGGGCAATGGGCAAGAAAATTACTATCGACTCAGCGACAATGATGAATAAGGGATTTGAAGTAATTGAAGCGCACTGGCTTTTTGATGTTAAGCCCGAACAGATTCAGATTGTTGTTCATCCTCAGTCAATAGTGCATTCCATGGTTCAGTTTGTCGATGGTTCCGTGAAGGCGCAGTTAAGCGAACCGGACATGCGAATAGCCATTGCCTACGCTCTCAATTTTCCTGTACGGTTGCCGCTCGACAGTAAGCGCATTGATTTTTCCAAGTTCCTGACACTGGAATTTCAATGTCCGGATATCGAAAAGTTTCCCTGCATAGCGCTGGCATACAAAGCGCTTGATAAGGGAGGAAATACAGCCTGCGTAATGAATGCGGCAAACGAAATCGCCGTTGATGCGTTTCTTAACGATAAAATCAAATTTTTGCAGATAGCCGAAATTATTGAAAAAACAATGAGCATGACAGTGTTCATACCAAATCCGAATATTGATGATTATATTGCAACCGATATTGAAGCGCGAAGCATAGCAAAAAGATTATTAAATTAAAAAATAAAATTCAAAAAACATGGACATATTAATAAAAATTTTACAACTGATTTTAAGTTTGTCAATTCTGGTAATTGTACACGAATTCGGGCATTTCTTCTTTGCACGTCTTTTTAAGATGCGAGTCGATAAATTTTATCTGTTTGCCAATCCTTACATATCTATTGTGAGATTCAAAAAAATAAACGGAAAACTGCGTGCAAAATGGTTTTCGCGCAATGATAAGAATATACGCAATAAGCTTGATGAACAGGGCGTTCAAATTCTTGACAGAAAAGGCCGTCCGGAAATAGAGCTTGTTCCGCTTGCGGAATTGCCCGACAATAACTGGCACAAGTATCCCGAAACTACGGAATGGGGAATAGGCTGGCTGCCCATTGGCGGATATTGCAAAATCAGTGGAATGATTGACGAATCAATGGACGTTGCACAAATGAAACAGGCGGCGCAACCATGGGAATTTCGTTCAAAGCCGGCATGGCAGCGGCTGCTGGTAATGATTGGCGGAGTTTTGTTTAACGTGATTTTGGCAATTCTGATTTACTGGGGAATGCTGTTCACGTGGGGCGAAAGTTATCTCGCCAACAGAGATGTAAAAAACGGCGTCGGCTGCAGCCCTTTGGCACATGAAATAGGTTTCAGGAATGGCGATAAGATTATGAGCCTTGATGGCGATACTGTCGAAAATTTCGGCGACATACAGATAAAAATTATCAGGGATCGAATTAAGAACGTAGTGGTAGAGCGCAATGGCGAAAAGGCAACGGTTCAAATAGCCGACACCTGTATCAGCGCAATATTAAAAGACAGGGAATTTTTAAATCCGCGAATGAAATCCGTTATATCGCTGGTTCAGGAAGAATCAATGGCAAAAAAATATGGAATACGGGTCAACGACAGAATTATTGCCGTAAATTCGCAAAGCACGGAATATTACGACGAACTCGCTTCTTCCCTGTCAAAAAACAAATCTACAACCGTAGATGTGAAAGTTATTCGCAGCGGCGATACTCTCATTATTCCTGTCGAAGTTTCCGAATTCGGGCAAATCGGAATAGGCATTTCCGATTCTTCTTTGAAGCCGACATACGTTTCCTACGGATTTTTTGAAGCCTTGCCCGCAGGAATAAGCAAAGGAATAAACGGAATAAAAGATTACGTTAAGGATCTGGGATTGATATTTTCGCCAAAAACAAAAGCTTACGAATCGGTTGGAAGCTTTATTGCAATAGGAAATATTTTTCCAAGCCTGTGGATTTGGGAAAAATTCTGGAAGCTGACAGCGCTGTTGTCGATAATGCTTGCCGTAATTAATATTCTGCCAATTCCGGCGCTCGACGGCGGACATGCTGTTTTTGCAATATACGAAATAATATTTCGCCGCAAGCCAAGCGACAGGTTTCTTGAACGGGCGCAAATGGTCGGACTTTTAATAATATTGGGGTTGATGCTTTTTGCCTTAAGCAACGATATTGTTAATTTTGTGATAAAATAAATACTGTTTTTATGGAATTGTCCAATAAAATGCATCTTTAAAATAAAACACAATTAATATGAAAAAGTTATCAATAATACCGGTTGCAGTTTTGTTATCGCTGATATTTTTATCCTCGTGCAGGGATGAAAATAAAATTTTATCATCATCAACAGGCAGAGCGGGTGAAGTTGTTGTTGTTGCAAATACCGATGTATGGAATGGAAATATCGGCGCTACGGTTCGCAAAATACTTACTGAACCCGATACCTTGCTGCCTCAGCCCGAAGCCAGATTCTCAATAATAAACATTACTCACCGTCAGTTTTCAAATATGCTGAAAGCGCATCGAAATGTTGTTTTTATACAAGTAGAAACCGATAAGGACAAATGTGAAATTCTGACTAAAAACGATGTGTATTCATCGCCTCAAACTGTTTTATATATTATCGGATCAGATGAAAATCAAATAGTTGATGCTTTGGAAAAAAGAGCTGATAAGGTACTTGATGTTTTTGAGCAGGCAGAACTCGAACGCATAAAAAAAGGAATAAAAACACATGAAAATGCGGAACTGCGTGAATTAGTGGAAAATAAATACGGATATTCGATGTATTTCCCGCAGGATTACGACCTGTTCGGCGATAAGAATGAATTTGTGTGGCTTGGGCTGCGTACCGCAAAAGGCACTGAAGGCGTGTTTATCTATACATATCCGTATACCGACAAATCGCAGCTTTCAGTGGAATCGCTGATAGCAAAACGTAACGAAATTTTACAGCAATACGTGTTGCTTGACAAGGAACCGCAAGGCAGCTCATATATGACAACAACAAACTATATTGAACCTTCATACGGCACGCTGAAAATAAACGACGATTTTTTTGCCCGCATTCGAGGATTGTGGGAAATTAAAAACGACTTCATGGGCGGACCGTTTATAAGCTATACGACAATAGACAAAGAAAAAAACACGGTTATAACATTCGACGGATTTGTATATGCTCCAAGCCGTACAAAACGCGATTTGCTGCGTCATATTGAAGGAATAATTTTGACGGCAAGTCCTGTAAAAAAATAAAATAATCGCCGATAATCCGCATTTTATCAGTGCAGATTAATTCCGATGAGACGTATAAATTCTTGGCGAGTACGTATGTCTTTTAAAAACGCGCCTGTGAATGCCGATGTTGTTGTTACCGAATGCTGTTTTTGTACGCCGCGAATTTGCATGCACATGTGTTGAGCTTCGATGACAACGGCAACACCGAGCGGATTAAGCGTTTTGTGAATACAGTCGCGAATTTGAACGGTTAAGCGTTCCTGAACCTGCAAACGGCGGGCAAAGGCATCGACTACTCGCGGAATTTTACTCAATCCCGTAATATATCCGTTTGGAATGTAAGCCACATGAGCTTTCCCGAAAAAAGGCAAAACATGGTGTTCGCACATCGAATACAGTTCAATATCTTTTACAAGCACCATTTGCTGATATTCTTCCTTGAATTTTGCAGAATTTAAAATCGCAACCGGATCAATCTGATATCCCTGTGTTAAAAATTGCATGGTTTTTGCCATGCGCACAGGCGTTTTGAGTAAACCTTCGCGTAGCGGATCTTCTCCCAGAATTTCGATAATAGCCTTATAATGTGCGGCAAGCAGTTCTGTTTTTTCCGAATTTTCAATCAATAAATTTTCGTATCCCGATAAATTTTCAAACATGTACAATATTTTTTCTAATTTTACGCAATTATACTGATTTTTGCCAAAACGGCAAAATCAGTAAAAAATAAATTTAAAATTTTATTGGTAATACAGGATGAATATTTTAATAACGGCGGCAACAGAAGTTGAAATACGGGAAATTAAAGAAAAAACGAAATTGCTGCAAAACCATAGTATCAGATTTTGCGCTACGGGAATAGGCTGTACGCTTACAGCATACATGCTTGCAAAAAAACTGCAAAGCGCAAAGTTTGATTTGATTTTGAATGTGGGAATTGCAGGAAGTTTCGGCAAAGATACGCCAATAGGTGCAGTTGTTGTTGTCGAAACCGAAGTTTTTGGAAATCTCGGAATTACTTATCCTCACAAATTTTCAACACTTTTTGATGAAAATTTTTTAAGTAAAAACGAATATCCGTTTACGAACGGGAAGCTGCATTGCAAATACTTAAACAGTTTTAACCTGAAAAATTTCAAACCCGCATGCGGATTGACCGCTGATGCGGCAAGCGGTGAAAAAAATCAAATCGAAAAAAGAAAAACATTGTTTAATGCCGATATAGAAACAATGGAAGGAGCAGCTTTTTTTTATGTTTGCCTGTCCGAAAACGTCCCGTTTCTGGAAATCCGCGCCGTATCAAACCACGTCGAACCGCGCAACAAAAGCAAATGGAACATTCCGCTTGCACTGGATAATTTGTCGCAGGCAATTTTTGACTTTTTAAATAATCTTCAATTACAGCAAATAAAAAATAATTAAACGATGAAACTGCAACTTTGTTTTTCAACCTGTCCCAACGACACATTCATTTTCGATGCTGCCGTGCATCACAAAATTGATACCGAAGGTCTGGAATTTGATATTTATATGGCTGATGTCGAAGAATTGAACAGATATGCATTTTCTGCCGATGCGGATATTACAAAACTCAGCTTTAATGCGTATGCGCAAGTTTCTGACAAATATATTATTTTAAATTCGGGAAGCGCCCTCGGTCGCAAAAATGGTCCTTTGCTTGTAAGCAAAACAAAAATATATTACGACGAAGTTAAAGATTTAAATATAGCTGTTCCCGGAAAAAATACAACGGCTGCCGCTTTGTTGCAAATTCTTTTTCCGCAGGCAAAAACGCTTCGCGAATATCTTTTTTCCGATATTGAATCTGCCGTTTTGGATGGCGAAGTTGATGCTGGAGTTCTTATTCACGAAGGACGGTTTACATATAAACGCAAGGGATTGAAACTTATAGCCGATCTTGGCGAACTTTGGGAAAGCGAAAGTAATCGACCTGTTCCGCTTGGCTGCATTGCGGTAAAAAGAAGTTTGCCCGTAGAAATCCGGCAAAGAGTTGATGCTGTTTTGCGCAAAAGCGTTGAATTTGCAATAAAAAATCCTCACGAAAGTATGCCTTTTGTTCGCCGCCATGCACAAGAAATGGACGACGAAACAATGCAAAAACATATAAATCTGTTTGTCAATGATTTTACTGTAAACATTGGCTCTCAAGGCAAGGAAGCGATAGAATATTTTATCGAAAAACTGAAAAATATAAATGCTTCCGACGAAATTTGCCGTCCTGTATTTGTATAAAAATTAATAAAATTTTGTTAACATAATGATTGTATAAAATGAACGAATTTCATCCGGCAAATGTTTTTAAGTTTTGTCCGTATTGCGGAGCGGCAGAATTTTTGTGGAATGGTGCGAATGCCTTTGCATGCCAAAGTTGCAGGCGAAAATATTATATAAATATGGCTTCGGCTGTTGTTGCCGTTATTTATAACGATAAAGACGAACTTCTTCTTACTCGGCGGAAAAATAATCCTGAAAAAGGATTTCTCGATCTTCCGGGAGGCTTTGTAAACATTGGCGAAACCGCCGAAAATGCCCTAATACGCGAAGTAAGAGAAGAATTGAACATAAATGTTTCTGAGTATAAATTCATGGCGACCTTTCCAAACGAATACGTTTTTGACAGCATGCAGTATTTTACCGAAGATATTGTGTTTTTGTGCAAAATTGCCGACTATTCGAGCATCTCGGCAAATGACGACATAAGTAATTACGAATTCAGACTTATTGACAGAATAAACGAGGATGAAATAGGTCTTAATTCGATAAAAAATGTAATAAAACGCTTAAAAGAACAAAGCAAATGAAAAGCGACAGTACTTTTTTACACGAATATTTTATGCGCCAGGCTATTAACGAAGCACAGGCGGCATTCGACAAAAATGAAGTCCCGATAGGCGCTGTCGTTGTATTCAACAACAGAATTATTGCACGGGCGCATAACCTTGTCGAAACATTGAACGACCCGACAGCTCATGCAGAAATGCAGGCAATAACTTCGGCAACAAATGCAGTTGGCGGGAAATATTTAAACGACTGCACTTTATATGTAACCATCGAACCTTGTCCGATGTGTGCCGCTGCCTGTTTTTGGGCGCAAATAAAAACTCTCGTTTACGGCGCAGGCGACGAAAAACGGGGATTTACTTCAATTTCCGGGAAACTGTTGCATCCGCAAACGCAAACTGTAAAAGGCATTTTAGAGAACGAAGCCGCTGCATTAATGATTGAATTTTTTAAACAAAAACGAAAAGGATATTGACTTTGCTGTTTTAATCTAACCAGTCGCTCTGTAATGATCATTAAATTATTAATTAACAATAAATTACAAGCGGAAATTGATGGGTAAAATACAGTATTTTATATTCATACGCATTAAAATTCTGCAAAATTCCAACAGAATATTTTTCTTTTGATTTCATGTTTTTAGACGTTTTTTCAAATAGCCAATTATATAATAAACATCTTAGGAAAATAATTATACCTTTACTATATGTTATACAAAGAAATCAATAGACTTCTTCGGGAAATCATTTTAAATTAAGATTTAGCAGCTATGAGATTAAACCTAAGGAAAAATCGTTTTCTTCGGTTCCGGTATTTTTCGGCAATAATCCTGAATATTTTTACTTCCCTGATAATATTTTCGATGGTTATTTCGATGGAAAATATTCGATGATTTTGCTTTCTTGCGAAATCTGTCGGGATTTCTATTTCATCAATCCATTTTCAAGACTGCTAAAAATGCTTCCTGCGGAACTTCAACGCTGCCTATTTGACGCATTCGCTTTTTGCCTTTTTTCTGTTTTTCCAAAAGTTTGCGTTTTCGCGTAATATCGCCTCCATAGCATTTTGCAGTAACGTCCTTGCGCACGGCTTTCACTGTTTCGCGGGCAATGATTTTTGCGCCTATTGCAGCCTGAATGGCTATGTCGAACTGTTGCCGCGGAATCAGCTCTTTCAGCTTCTCGCACATTTTTCTGCCGAAATCGTAGGCATGACTGCGGTGCGTGAGGCTTGAAAGCGCATCTACCTGTTCGCCGTTTAAAAGAATGTCCAGCTTAATCAAATCGGCTAATTGATAATTGGTAAGCGTATAGTCGAACGAGGCGTATCCGCGTGAAATGCTTTTAAGTTTGTCGTAAAAGTCGAAAACTATTTCCGATAATGGCATGTCGAATGTAAGTTCTACTCTGTCGGTTGTCAGGAACGACTGATTTTTCAATGTGCCGCGCCTGTCAAGGCACAGTTTTACCACTGCGCCGAGGTATTCGCTTTTTGTTATTATCTGCGCCGAAATGTACGGTTCTTCGATACGGTCGATAACGGTTTGCGCCGGAAGCCCCGAAGGATTGTGAACAACAGTTTTTTCGCCGCCTGTCGTATAAACGTTAAAAGATACGTTCGGCACGGTTGTAATCACGTCCATGTCAAATTCGCGATACAGGCGTTCCTGAATGATTTCGAGATGCAGAAGTCCGAGAAATCCGCAGCGAAATCCGAATCCCAAAGCCATCGACGATTCGGGTTCAAAGGTGAGCGATGCATCGTTGAGCTTCAATTTTTCCATTGCCGCGCGCAGTTCTTCGTATTCGTCGGTTGACACCGGATAAACTCCCGCAAACAGCATTGGCTTTACATCTTCAAATCCATCTATATTTGTATTGCACGGGTTTTCGACATGCGTTATGGTATCGCCTACCTTTACTTCGGTTGCCGTTTTTATGCCAGATATTATGTAGCCTACATCTCCAGCTCTGATTTCGTTTCGCGGTTGCAGTGCAAGCTTAAGCACTCCTACTTCATCGGCTTCGTATTCTTTGCCTGTAGCAAAAAATTTTACCCTGTCGCCTTTGCGGATAATTCCGTTTTTTACTTTGAAATATGCAATTATCCCTCGAAACGAATTGAAAACCGAATCGAAAATCAATGCCTGCAGCGGAGCGTTTATATCTCCTTTCGGAGGCTTTACGCGATTGATTATTGTTTCGAGAATTTTCGGTACGCCTTCGCCTGTTCTTCCGCTGGCAAGTATTATATCCTGTCGGCGGCATCCTGTCAAATCAACTATCTGATCGCTTACTTCTTCGATCATTGCTGCCGCCATGTCGATTTTATTAAGCACGGGAATGATTTCCAAATCGTTTTCGAGCGCCAGGTAAAGATTTGATATTGTTTGCGCCTGAATGCCCTGAGTGGCATCTACAACAAGCAGTGCGCCTTCGCACGAAGCGATTGCCCGCGACACTTCATACGAAAAATCTACATGACCCGGAGTATCAATCAGGTTGAGAATATATTTTTCGTTGCCGTATGTATATTCCATTTGTATTGCATGGCTTTTTATGGTAATGCCTTTTTCGCGTTCCAAATCCATATCATCAAGCACCTGATCCTGAAAATCGCGTTCCGACAGCGTATTTGTCGTTTGCAGCAGGCGGTCGGCAAGCGTGCTTTTCCCGTGGTCGATATGGGCGATTATGCAGAAATTACGAATGTTATTCATTTATTATACCTCAATATTTTGTGCAAAGATAATTAAAATAGTTGACAGGCAACAGTTGAGAAATTTGCAACTGAATTTGACGCTTGTCGATGTCTCCCTGTATCATAGCAAATTAACAGGAAAAACTCAAACGGTGAATATCCGGCTTGCACATACTCCAATAGCCGGTCGAATAATTGGAGTTTAAAGACGGCGTTCTTGACACTTAAAGATGGAGATGTTTAAAATACGTGAACAGCTGATAAGCATGTTCGACAGGTATAAAGACGAATATAAGCAGTATAACACCATAAGCGATGACGATATTAAATTGAATCTGGAATACTTTAGAGGAGTGTTTGTATCCTTTACTGATTTCGGAGCTGGCGATAAAATGAATGGATAGCAGGTTAAATTTTCAGGTTCTATGATGAATCGTATGGGCGGATAAGATGTTAATTCCGGATTTGAACCGTCATTATGACGAAAGTTTGCACCGGGTTATAAATATTTGACGACTTTCGGCGTCAGCTCACAAGTTGTCGCACCCGGGAATGAATTATATGGTTCGTCGCAGTATGCTATGAACGCTTTACACAGGAGGGCGTATTTTATGTAACCCGATTAAAGGATAACGCCAAATACGATGCGGGCGCAGAGTTTGATATACCCGATGGAGCGGACAGCGGCCTGCTCAAAGACGAAGAAATTGTATTGTATTATGGGGAAAACGGAAAGCTCAAACATCGTAGCCGCCGGATCGTTTATTGGGATG